>CAZWVG010000581.1:0-1511 GCA_964637355.1 uncultured Gemmatimonadaceae bacterium | reverse complement strand
CCAGCTCGAAGGGCTCGCCGTCGACGAAGGGATCACCTTCGCCGACCTCAAGGCGTCGCTCGCGCACTTCGCGCGCGCCTTCTACGGCGAGCGCACCCCCACGCGCCTCGTCCCGTCGTATTTCCCGTTCACCGAGCCGTCGGGGCAGATGGAGGTCTACTTCGACGTCGGCGACGGGCGCGGTCCGCGCTGGATCGAGATCATGGGGTGCGGACTCGTGCACCCGGCGGTCCTCGAGTCGGCGGGGCTCGACAGCAGCAAGTATTCCGGGTGGGCGTTCGGGATGGGACCGGCGCGCATCGCCATGTCGCGCTTCGCCCTGACCGACATCCGCCTCCTCTACGATTCCGACATGCGCTTCCTCGCGCAGTTCGCCTGACAGGATCCCGATGCTGATCTCGCACGAATGGCTGCGGAGCTTTGTTTCGCATGTCCGCACGCCGGAATCGCTCCGCACCCTCATCACCGCGCACGTCGCCACGGTCGACGGGATGGAGCGGCTGCGCGCCGACCTCGCCACGATCATCGTAGCGCGCGTGGTGCAGGCCGGGCGCCACCCCAACTCCGATCATCTCTGGGTCACCAAGGTCGACGACGGAAGCGGAGAGCTCCTCGACGTCGTCTGCGGCGCGCCTAACGTGACCGAAGGGGCGCTCTATCCCTTCGCCCGCGTCGGCACCGTCATGCCCACCGGGAACAAGGGGGGCATCCTCATCGAGCGCCGGAAGATCCGCGGCGAGGTCTCCAACGGGATGCTCTGCTCGGCGCGCGAACTCGGCGTCGGCGAGGATCACGACGGCATCCTCGCGCTCGACAGCGACGCCGCACCGGGGACGCCGTTCCTCGACGTGGTCTCGGTCGGTGACGTGCAGTACGACATCGACGTCCTCGCCAATCGCCCCGACCTCCTCTCGCACTACGGCATGGCACGCGAGGTCGCGGCGCTCGACGGGCTCACGCTCGGCGATCCGCGCGAAGTCTTCACGCTCGACGCGGCCGACGGCGCGCTGCGCTTCGGCGATGGCGTGCAGGGGCGCGTCCCGTCGGCCGGCGGTGCCACCATCCACAACGCGTACCGCGCGGGCAGCGCTAACGTGGAGGTCCAACTCGACGATGCCGACGGCTGTCCGCGATACATGGCGGTGGTCATCCGCGGCGTGAGGGTGGGGCCCAGCCCGGAGTGGCTGGTGCAGCGTCTCGCATCGGTCGGCGTGCGGTCGATCTCCAACGTGGTCGACGTGACCAACTACATGCTGCATGGCTATGGCCAGCCGATGCACGCGTTTGACCTGTCGAAGCTCGCGCAGTCGAAGATCGTGGTGCGTCGCGCGCACGCCGGCGAGAAGCTCGTCACGCTCGACGGCGCGTCGCGCACGCTGACGCCGGACATGACCGTGATCGCCGACGCAGAGCGCGCCGTCGCCATCGCCGGCGTGATGGGCGGGCAGGAGAGCGAAGTCACCGACTCTACCACCGACATCCTGCTCGAGGTCGCGTATTTCACGCCGCGC
>CAZWVG010000580.1:0-1527 GCA_964637355.1 uncultured Gemmatimonadaceae bacterium | reverse complement strand
GAACGAATCATGCCCACATCGCTGCGGGCGGCAACGGTCAGCTCCACTAGCGACCCTGCAGGACGAGGTAGATGAAGAAGGCCACGAGGGCGACGAGGGCGACCCAGATCCAGATCGGGGGCCCTGCTCGCTCGGCCGGAGCTTCACGCGATTCCACGCCTCGCGCAAGCTCCTTCAGGCGCTGCTCTGCACGTTTGGGGTCTGGCCCCTTCACGCCAACGATGACACGCGTCTCCCCCGTCCCACGCTGCCCGCCACCCATGACCCGGAACAGCATCTTGATCCCGCCCACCCGCAGGTCCACACCACTCGAGACCTTCGCCTCGCCGAAGACGCGCGTCCCCGCCACGTAGGTGCCGTTGGTGGAATCCATGTCCACAATGTACCAGGCGTCTTCGCGGCGCTGGACCTTCGCGTGCGACTCGCTCACGCTCTCGTCCAGGATCACGACGTCGTTGTGGTCGCCGCGCCCAATGTGTGAGAGCGGCGCTGTGAGCTCGAAACGCGTCCCCTTCTGCGCCCCCTCGTTCATGATCTCGAGCACGGCGAGCGGCGGGCGCCCGGTACGCGGCGGAGCAGCGGGTTTTCCCGTTCCCCTGGCGCCGGGAGGTGTACTGGCGGGGCGAGAGGTCGCCACACTCGCCGCCGCCTGCGTCGCTGCGGTGGCCGGCACGGCCGAAACCGCGGGACCTTCAGGCGACTTGGCGCGGGCCTCGCGCGGCGGAGGGCCAACGCTCGCTGGCGGGTCGATCGGCGTGACCGGACGCTTCATCGCCGGAATTGCCGCCGTCGCCTGCAACGATGGCGTCTCGCGCAGCGATCGCGGCGGAGCGGGAGGCTCCGGGTCGGCGTAGAAGCGAAACTCGTCGGCGCCGACGCGAATCGTGTCGCCCTTGGCGAGGGCGAGCTCTCCCTGCACGCGCGCCCCGTTCACGAACAACCCGTTGGAGCTCGTGTCGGTGATTTCGTAACCACCCCCTACCTGCGTGATGCGGGCGTGGCGTCGCGAAACGTTCGGCGTGACCACTACCACGTCGCAGCCGGCGTCGCGTCCGATCACGAGTCCCTCCGCCGGAACGGCGTACTCCCGTCCATCGGTCAGCGAGACGATTCGCCCGCGTGAGCGCGCCTCGCCGATCCCAGCGCTCGGCGTCGCGATGCGCACCTCTTCCTGCGTCGGAATCTCCTGCGTGTCGCCCGATCGCAATTCGTCGGCAAAACGAAGTTCACAGCCATCGATCGACACGCGGTCGCCGTGCAGCAGTGGCGCAGGTTCGCGTCCCACGGGCACGCCATTCACGAAGACGCCTGCATCGCCCTGCTCCACCCGCAGCGACGCTTCGCCGTCATGCCCGACGGCAATCACGGCGAGCGCTGCGTCGGCGTTGTCGCCGGGTTCACTCCCTTCGGGAATACGAATGTCGGCCGATGTGCCCTGTCCCACGCGCGTCTCGCCCAGGGCGAGCGGATACTGCGCATCGTGGAGCTGGAGATAGGGCATGCGGTTCGCTTGAGATCGAGACCAGC
>CAZWVG010000579.1:0-1536 GCA_964637355.1 uncultured Gemmatimonadaceae bacterium | reverse complement strand
CTCGTCGCGCGCTTCGCCGACCGGGTGGTGCTCCTCTCGCGCGGCCTAGTGGTCGCCGACGGCCCCCCGGATGACGTGATGCGCGGCGCGACGCTCGAGCGCGTCTACGAGTGGCCACTCGTCGTTTCGCGCGATCCGGCCGTCGGTGCACCGACGCTGGTCCCCCTTCGCCGGCGTCACGCGCCGATCCCCTAACGACACATCCCGCTCATGCTCACCCTCGCATCAACCGCGCCCCCGCGCCCGCTTCGCGCCCTCCTCGCCGGCGCGATGGCCATCGCCGCCCCGGTCGCGCCCTTGCTCGCCCAACAAGCCGATACCACGCGTCTCCCCTCGGTCGTCGTCACGGCCGATCGCGTCGCGCGCCCGATCGCATCCACCGCCGCCAGCGTCACCGTCCTCGAGGGTGATGCGCTTCGCGCTGCCGGTATCACGCACCTCGTCGATGCGCTGCGCACCGTTCCCGGGATCAGCATCGCCCGCTCCGGATCGCTGGGGGCGCAGAGCTCCCTCTTCCTGCGCGGCGGCGAGAGCGACTACGTGCGTGTCCTCGTCGACGGCGTCCCCATGAACGATCCGGGGGGCGCGATCGACCTCGGTGCGATCACCACCGACAACCTGGAGCGCGTCGAGATCGTGCGCGGACCGGCGAGCGTACTGTATGGGAGCGACGCCGTCACCGGCGTGATCCAGCTCTTCACGCGGCGCGCGACGGCTCCCCTCAATGCGCGCCTCGCGCTCCGGGGCGGGACGTATGGCACGCGCGAAGTCGACGCCAGTGTCGGCGGGCGCGGTGACCTCGGCGCCTTCACCCTCGGGCTCGCGCACCACGGGAGCGACGGGATGCTGGCCTTCAACAACGCCTACCGTAACGACGTCGTGTCGCTCCGCGGCAACGCATCGGTTGCCGGTATTTCGTCGGTACTCGCCATGCGGCACAGCGATGGCACGTTCGAGTATCCCACCGACGGGGCAGGGAACGTGGTCGACCGCAATGCGCATCGCGGTGAGCGTCGCCTCTCGTCGTCGCTGGAACTCTCGCGCCCCCTCGCGCCGACGATCGACGCGATCGTGACACTCAGCGCGCTCGAGGTGCACGGGCGGACGGCCGATCCGACGGACGGGGTGGCCGACACCCTCGGCTTCTACTCCTATCGCTCGTTAGGGGCCGTACGGCGGCGCGGTCTCGATGCGCGCCTCGTCGCGCGCCCGCTCGACGCGCAGACGCTGTCGCTCGGCGTGGAATACGGCGCAGAGTATCAGCGAAGCGCCGACTCGTCGAACTACGATGTGTCGCTCAACCGCTTCGACGCTTCGCGCATCACGCGCGCTGCGTACGCGCAATGGGTGGGTGACGCGGGGCGCCTCTCGTACTCGATCGGCGGGCGCTACGACGACAACGACGTCTACGGTGTCTTCCGCACGGCGCGCGTCGCGGTCTCGGCGCGGCTGTGGCCCGGGGCGCGACTGCACGGCGCGCTCGGCACCGGCTTCAAGGCGCCGACCTTCCTCGAATCGTTCAACACCGCGTTCTCG
>CAZWVG010000578.1:0-1541 GCA_964637355.1 uncultured Gemmatimonadaceae bacterium | reverse complement strand
TCGCGCCGCTCGTAGGCGCGCCGGTCGGCGCCTAACGCCACGCGCTCGCGCGGCGAAAGCGTCACGTCGCGCACCTCGTCGTCGGCGAGGCGCACGAAGCGCTTGTCGCCCACTCGGTACGAGGAGAGGTACGAGTACACCTTGTCGCGCCCTTCCTCGACCTGCTGTTGCGACTGCAGACGCGGGTCGCCCTTCCCGTGCCAGATGACGAGCGTCGGGAGGTCGTCGTCGGTCCCGCCAACGCCGGCGGCCGACTGCATCGCGCCGGGCGTTCCCGCCACCGGACGCACGTCGGGGCGCGACGACTTGGAATCGGGGCCGGTGCGCTGCGCCGCGATGCCGAAATAGATCGCCGAACGATCGGTCGCCCAGCGCGGCGTGCGATCGGGAGAGACTCGCATCGCCGCCGGGAAGCCGCCGGAGTCGGCGCGCGGGGCATACATGACCTTTGCCGGAGCGGCGACCGCCGCGTTCGACCAGCCGATCACCGCGTACACCGTGTCCGACGCAGCGCTGTCGGGACGCCCGCGCAGGACCGAGAGCGCGTAGCCGCTGTCGCTCCAGGCAAGGCGTCGGTAGAGCTGCTCGTCGCTGTCCAACGTGCGCACGACGTCGGTCGAGAGGTTACGCACGCTGATGCCGTTCCCCACGCGATCCTTCGTCTCGCTCGTCCAGGCGAGCCAGTTCCCGCTGTCGTCGACGTCGAACTCACCCACGGACCCCACGGTGCTGACCGTCATGGTGCGCAAGTCGACCAGCAGCATCTCCGCCGAGTTAGTCCCTTCGGCGTTGTAGCGCTGCAGGACCGCCCAGGTGGGGCGCTCGCCGGCGAATTGCACCCGGCGGACGCGTTCGAACTCGTGCTTTGCCCCGCTGGTGAGGTTGACGAGGACGACGCTGTTCTGCGCCGGCTTCTTGTCCTTCTTGAGCTTCTTCCCCTGCGCGACGGTTGGATACGCGGTGAACGCCACCCACTTCGCGTCGCCCGAGATCGCGACCGGGGAGTCCGCCGACGGTCCGAATCCCGCCGCCTGCGGCGCCTCGCCGATCGGGAAGCGCCACTCCTTGCCGTCGGCAGCCGTGGGCCGGATCACCACCTCGCCGTCTCCCTCGTTGGGGACGAGCATGTAGGCGAACCACTTTCCGTCGTTGGACGTGGTGGCGTTGCGGATGCTCTTCCACCCCGAGGCGTCGGAGGGATCGAGCACCTTGAGCGCCGAGCGCGCCGGTGCGGAGACCGGCGTGCCAGTCGCCGACGTGCCCTGTGCGTGCAGCGCGAGCGGGAGCGCGACGACGAGCGCGCCAGTGGTCGCGAGGCGCACGGCAACCCGCCGTGGCGCGCGAGGTGAAGCGTACCACATGTGAACCATCCCGGTTGTCATGACGGTCGATGAAGGGGGGAGGCGCCGATCGCGCCCCACGACGCGGAAACCTGTGAAGTGACGCACGCCCTCACCAGAGCGCTGTGGAAGCAAAGTCCGGCACTCCCCCGCCCCCCGCGCCCGCCCCCCCCGCGCGCCGCAGGCGCGCACTCCCGTCCC
>CAZWVG010000577.1:0-1559 GCA_964637355.1 uncultured Gemmatimonadaceae bacterium | reverse complement strand
GCGGCACCAGCCAACTTCCTCGTCGGACCAACCCGCCCATCATGGCCTGTAGTGTGCGCACCCGACTCCCACCCTTCATGGCTTCGGCGGTCGAGTCGTCGAGCACGTTCGGCTCCCCGCGCGACGCCGCGAGCGACGGGAGGTCGTTGGTCGTGGCATCGAGTTGGTACCACTGCGTCGCCTGCAGCGCGGCCTGCACGCGGAACTCGTACTCGTCGAGCGTGAGGTGATCCTGCGCGAAGTGGTCCCCGAGGTCACGGACCACGCGGTCGCGCTCGCGCTCGCCGATGACGGACGGGAGTGCGCGATCGCTGTCGGGCACTGGAGTGTGTCGAGCCATGCGTCGCCCTCCTACGCGATGGCGGGCTTGGTCTTCGCGAACTGGTCGAGGCCGAGCCCAAGGAAGATCGTCAGCGAGACGGCGATCGCCGAGGTGTAGAACGGAATCCCCGTCCCGAGCTTGTCGAACGCGAATCCCGCCCACAACGGAAAGATGATGCGGGCCACTCCACCATAGGTCTGCTGCATCCCCATGTACAGTCCGCGCTCGTTGGGGTTGATCACCCGTGACAGAAGCGAGGTGACGCAGGGGAAGGTGAAGGCGGTCCCCAAAGGAATACAGGCAACGGCGAGCGCCAGCATCGACCAGTGCATCGAGAGCGGCATCCCGGCGATCCCGGTGGCCAGGATCGCGAGCCCAAAGCGCGAGAGACGCGCTTCGCCGAAGTGGTCGACCGCCCTCCCCAGGATCAGGACACGGGTGAAGACCGAGATAGCGCCGACGTACATGAAGAAGTAGCCGATGCTCGTCTCGTCGACCTGCCAGCGTGCGGCGAGGAAGAGGGGGAGCATCGCGGTGACGCCCTGAAAGGACCCCATCGCGATCGCGTAGATGAGGATCAGCCGCGATGACGGGTCGGCCGAGTGCGAGATCACGCGCCAGAGCGCCTCGCGCGACGTGCGCCGACGCGAAGATCCGGCGGCCGCCTCCGTCTCCTCACGCGATTCCTTGAGGTAGCGCTGCACGAACCAGATGTTCACGAGACAGAGAAGCGCCGCCACGATCCCCGGCGCCGCGCGTCCGAGCATGAAGGTCCCGTTCCCCGGGGCGAGATCCATCTTCCCGACCGAGACGGCGACCGATCCGAGCACCGGGCCGAGCGCGACACCGAGGTTCGTGGCGGCCGAGAGCCACCCTAACGATCGGGCGCGGTCCTCGGGGGCAACGCTGTCGGCCACATAGGCCTGGATCACGCCGACCGTCCCGCCCCCCGCGCCCTGCATGATCCGCGAGAGGAAGAGCATCCAGAGCGACGTGGCGAAGCCGAAGACGAGGTAGGCGATTGCCGACGCGCCTAACGCGATGAGGAGCGCCGGGCGACGCCCGTGCTTGTCGGAGAAGCGCCCCCACGCCGGGGCGCTGATCAGCTGCGCCACGGTGAACGAGGACACGAGGATCGCCTGGATCATCCCGATCCCAAGGTGGATCGGACCGAGGTCCAACCCGTTCGACGCCAGCTCCTTGGCGTAGAACGGGATGATCGGGATGATCATCAGGA
>CAZWVG010000576.1:0-1569 GCA_964637355.1 uncultured Gemmatimonadaceae bacterium | reverse complement strand
CTCTACATCAACCTGATCAGCGGCTTCGAGCTGGAGCTGGAGACGGCGCAGCTGATCCGGCAGCACTTCGCGGGGCCGATCTATCTCGACCTGCACTCGTTGACGCTGGCGGTGGAGCCCGACGGGCTGCGCACGTTGCAGCCGCTGCCTAACGCGGCGCAGTGGATGGCGTGCGCCGACGTGGTGCAGTTGAACGAGGACGAGTTGGCGATGATGGCGCCCGATCCGATGGCGCTCGCGGCGATGGCGTTGGCGCAGCGCGTGTCGGCGCTGGTGGTGACACTGGGCGCGCGCGGCTCCGTCTACTTCCTGGCGCCCGGTGTCTCACAACTGGACGACATCGCGCGACGCGGCGCTGGAACATCTGTTCTCGGCGCTGTTCGCACCGCGCGAGTGGCTGCCGAACCCGCCGATGTCAAGGGGCGAGACATCGATCCTACAGGGTGCGGCGATGTCTTTGGCGCCACACTCTTCTCGCGACTGCTCGGCGGTGATACGTTCACCAACGCGTTACACTCGGCGACGAAAGCAGCCGCTCGTAACGTGGCGTACCGCGGGGCCCGCGGTCTGGCGCACCATCTACGCGGCGAGCTCATTCCTTCGTGACGACCGTCATCACCGTCCCTCCATCGCTCGACGATCACACCTTCGAACAACTGCTCGAGCAGTTGGCGCCGGTGGCCATCGACCAGAAGGTGCTCGTCGATGCGCGTCACACGCGATGGGCTTCGCCCTACGGACTCACTGCACTGCTCACGCTCGCGCAGTCGCGCGGCACGCAGGCAGCGTTCACCGGGCCTGAGACGGAAGAGACGGCGAGTTACTGGCAGCGCGCCGGTTTCTATCGCTACGCCGAAGAACTCTTCGAGATGCACGGACACGTGCCGCGCGCACGCACGGCGTCGGCCGAGTCCAACGTGCTGCTCGAGATCACGCCCGTCGCCAAGAGCGATGACGTGCATGATGTCGTTGAACGCATTCAATCCAAGGCGCAACAGATCCTCGTGAACGAGCTGAATCTCGATCCGATGGCGACGATGCGCTTTGCCATGACGTTGTCCGAAGTGTGCCAGAACATCGTCGAGCACGCGCAGACCATGGGGTGGGTGGCGGTACAGACGTATCGCTATCGCCAGCGGTTGGGTCGGCGCGTGGTGGTCATCGCGGTCTGCGATGCCGGCATCGGTTTTCGTCGCTCGCTGGAAAGCGCGCCAGGACGAAAGCTGAGCGACCGGTGGGATGATGCAGCCGCGCTCGAAGAAGCGGTGATTCGTGGCGTCAGTCGATTCCGTGATCCGGGACGCGGGCAGGGGCTCGCGGGCGTTCGTCGCTATGTCGGACGATGGGACGGGAAGCTTTCCGTGCGTAGTGGCACGGCCCGCATTTCCCTCGTGCCGCCATGGGACGACGACCTCCCCCTGCGCGAGCACCTGTCGCCCCTGCCAGGGTCGCAGGTCCAGATCACGATACCGGAGCGGGTACCCCAGAAGTGATCTACCATATTTCCGTGAGCTCCGTCCTTCGCAAGACGGTGTGCGACCTGTACACCAACCTCGTCACGCGCCCCAC
>CAZWVG010000575.1:0-1585 GCA_964637355.1 uncultured Gemmatimonadaceae bacterium | reverse complement strand
TCCAGGCCCCCATGTTCTTCGGCTCTTCCTGCGCCCAGACGATCTCGGCGATGTTCGGATAGAGATCGACGACGCGCGACACGTCCTCGTGCGGCCACGGATAGAGCTGCTCCACGCGCACCACGGCGAGGTGCGCCGGGTGCGAGCTCCCCACGAGGTCGTAGTACAACTTCCCCGTGCAGAAGACGAGGCGCGTCACATCCTCGCGGTTGCCCACGTTCGGGTCGTCGAGCACCGGCATGAAGCGCCCGGTCGCCAGGTCATCGAGGTGCGAGGCGGCGGCCGCCAGGCGCAACATGCTCTTGGGCTGCATGAGCACCAGCGGGCGCTTGATCGGGAGCTTCGCCTGCCGCCGCAGGATGTGGAAGTACTGCGCCGACGTCGAGGGATAGGCCACGCGCAGGTTCCCCTCTGCGCAGAGCTGCAGGAAGCGCTCGAGGCGCGCCGACGAGTGCTCCGGCCCCTGCCCTTCGTATCCGTGTGGAAGGAGTAGCGAGAGCCCCGAGTCCTGTCCCCACTTGGCGCGGTCGGCGGCGATGAACTGGTCGATGATCGGCTGCGCCATGTTGGCGAAGTCACCGAACTGCGCCTCCCAGAGGACGAGCGCGTCGGGCGACGCGGTGGCGTAGCCATATTCGAAACCGAGCACCCCCATCTCGTTGAGCGGGGAGTTGTAGATCTCGAGTCGGCCGCTGGCGTTGGGGATGTGCTGCAGCGGTGTATACTTCGCGCCGTTTGTCACATCGTTGAGCACCGCGTGGCGGTGGGTGAACGTGCCGCGCTCGGCGTCCTGCCCCGACATCCGCACATCGATCCCCTCGGCGACCAGCGAGGCGAAGGCCAGCGCCTCGGCGTGTCCCCAGTCGATCCCGCCACTCTCTCCCACCGCCTCACGACGCCGCTCGAGCTGGCGCGCGAGACGCGGGTGCGGAGTGAACTCGGCAGGCCAGGTGAGGAGACGCTCGTTGAGCGCGACGAGCGTCTCGCCACGTACCGCGGTCTGCACCGCCGGCATCGACGACGGCGTGGGACGCAGCGTCTCGAACTCCGCCGTCAGCATGGGCGCGTCCGACCGCGACTCGGCGAGAAGTTCGTCGCAGCGATCCTGCTGCGCCTTGTCCATCGCCTCGACCTCATCGGGGGTGACGACGTGCTCGGCGATGAGACGCGTCGCCCACAACTGCCGCGCGGTGGGGTGATTGCGGATCTGGGCGTACAGCGCCGGCTGCGTGTAGGTAGGCTCGTCGCCCTCGTTGTGCCCCCAGCGACGATAGCCGACGAGGTCGATGAGGAAGTCCTTGCCGTACGCTGCGCGGTACATGATGCCGAGCCGCACCGCGGCGACGCACGCCTCGGGATCATCGGCATTCACGTGCACGATCGGGATCTCGAACCCCTTCGCGAGGTCGCTCGCGTAGTACGTGGAGCGCGAGTCGTTGGGGTTCGTGGTGAAGCCGACCTGGTTGTTGACGATGATGTGCAGCGTCCCCCCGACGCGATAGCCGGGGAGCTTCGACATGTTGAGCGTCTCGGCCACGATCCCCTCGCCGGGAAAGGCGGCGTCGCCGTGGATGGCGATCGAGAG
>CAZWVG010000574.1:0-1593 GCA_964637355.1 uncultured Gemmatimonadaceae bacterium | reverse complement strand
TGTGGTTGTGATACCAGGTGATGTCGCTCTCGATGATCTCCCCCGTGCGCGGATCCGACGTGCTCGGCCCCACCGCGTTGCGCACGAGCGAGGCGGCCCAGCGCACCACCGAGTAGCGAATGTCTTCCGGATCCCAGTCGGGATCTTCGGCCGGCGTCGGCGGATCCTTGGCGATGATGGCGTTCTTGAAGCCGGCCTTCTCGAACGGTCCCTGCCACGCTTCGACCCCTTCCTTCACGTAGCGGCGCCACTTGGCCGGCGTCGCGGGGTCCAGGTAGTAGACGATCGGCTTGATCGGCTCGACCAATTCGCCCCGCGCGTAGGCAGCGGGATCCTTGGGCTCCAGGCGCCAACGGCGAATGAACTCCTGCGAGGCGGCTTTCTGCTCGTCGAGCCCGTAGTTCACGCGGTCTACCGAGAAGAAGCCGACGCGCGCGTCGGCGTAGCGCGGGCGCATCGGATCTTTGGGGAGGAGCACGATCGACTGACGCATCACGAGCGAAATCGAACCGGCATCGCGTTCCGACGGCGGCTCGCCAGCATCGTACGTTTGCGTGTGTCGCACCTCGATGTTCTGCGGAAACGACTTCACCGAGTTGATGAAGGAGCGGGCCGGGTCGAGACGGCGCACGGCGTACGTGCGGCGTTGCGCGACGGAGAGTCCGCTCAGTACCGGTGTGTCGCCGCCGAAGAAGTCGGTGACGTCGACGACGCGAGCGCCGCTGTCGCGCGTGAATGCCGCGACCGGGAAGGCAGCGAGGATCGGTCCGACGTTGTTCTCGGCGACCGAGAGCGCGATGGGGAGGCTGTCGTCGGCGTAGGCGTCGAAAGCGACGGCGCGGAGGACCACGCGATCGGTCCCCTTTTCCCAGCGCACGACGCGCTCGCCGATCGACGTACCCGCCGACGTGAAGCCGCCGAAGTTGCTCGGCACTCCGGCCACGCGCGTAACCATGAGGAAGTCGCGCCCGACGAGCGAGTCGGGGACCTCGAAGAACCAGCGCTCGTCGACGTGGTGCACGGTGATGGCGCCGGCGTCGGTGATCGCCTTGTCGGTGATGACCTGTGCATAGGGGCGAGGTCCTCGACGCGGTTGCTGTCCTTGTTGACCCTGTTGTCCCTGTTGACCGGCTTGGCCGGGTTGCGTTTGCGACCCTTGCTGAGCCGGTTGTCCCTGGGCGTTCGGGGCGCTCCGCGGCGGCGTTTGCTGCTGGACGCGCGCCGGCGCGCAGGCGGCGAGGGCGACGCATGCGAGCGTGCGGACGATCGGTCGATGCATGAGCGAGTTGGCGGGAGTGGAGGCGACGCGATGCTCGGTTCCTGCTCTACGCCCCGCGAGGGCGCGAGCGTTGACGCGCGGGACGAACGGATCGACGCGGGCGAATGCGACACAGGGCGCCCCTCGCGGGGCGCCCTGTGCGTTCAGGCCTTGCCGTTAGGCGTGGTGGTTCGTGCTTCAGGCGAGCTTCGTGACGCCTTCGGCCGCAGGACCCTTTTCGCCCTGCGTGATCTCGAACTCCACCGCGTCGCCTTCGGCAAGCGACTTGAAGCCCGAGCCCTGGATTGAGCTGTAGTGCACAAAACAATCCTTGG
>CAZWVG010000573.1:0-1597 GCA_964637355.1 uncultured Gemmatimonadaceae bacterium | reverse complement strand
CTCGTTCGGCAGCGCCTTCGCCAAGGCGCAGCTGGCGGCCGACAACGAGCTCCCGCTGGGCGGGGCGATCTTCATCACGGTCAACGACGGCGACAAGCCGACGGTAATCCCGATCGCGCGCCGCTTCCACGAGATGGGCTTCACGCTCTACTCGACGGAAGGGACCGCACGCCTGCTGGAGGAGCATGGCATCCCGGCGACCCAGGTGCGTAAGGTGCACGAGGGGCGCCCGCACGGGATCGACCTGATGCTCAACGGCGACGTGCAGCTCCTGATCAACACACCCCTCGGGAAGCACGCGCAGTACGACGACTACGTGCTGCGGCAGACGGCCATTTCCAAGCGCATCTCGTACACGACGACGATGTCGGCGGCGAGCGCTGCCTGCGATGCGATCCAGTCGCTCCGCTCGCAGTCGCCCTCGGTACGCTCGTTGCAGGAGTGGCACGAGATCCTGCGAGGCGAGAACTGACGAATGGCCGCTCCCTTCATTCACGAATCCTCCTACGTCGACGATGGCGCAGTCGTCGGCGATGACACGCGTATCTGGCACTTCTGCCATGTGAACGCGGGGGCGGTGATCGGGGAGCGCTGCTCGCTCGGACAAAACGTCGTGGTGATGCCGCGCACGAAGATCGGCAACAACGTCAAGATCCAGAACAACGTGTCGGTGTACGAGGGCGTCGAGCTGCAAGACGACGTCTTTTGCGGACCGTCGATGGTCTTCACCAACGTGATCAACCCGCGCAGTCACGTCTCGCGGAAGCACGAGTATCGCACCACGCTGGTGAAGCGCGGCGCGAGCATCGGCGCCAACGCCACGATCGTCTGCGGCGCGACGCTCGGCGAGTACGCGTTTGTGGGGGCGGGCGCGGTGGTGGCGAAAGACGTGAAGGCGTATGCGCTGGTGGTCGGTGTTCCCGCGAAGCAGGTCGGTTGGGTGTGCGCGTGCGGGGAACGGTTGCCGGAACGGGACGGGGGACGGGAGACGGGAGACGGGGGTGGCGCTTCGCGCCTGGTGTGCGGCGCGTGCGGAAGTGCCTACACGCTCGCCAACGACACTCTCACCCCGGAGGCGACATGACCTCGCCAGGTGCAACGCCGGTGCGGATCGCGCTGGTGGGATGCGGGCGCATCAGCCGCAACCACTTCGAAGCGATCGCCAAGGTTCCCGAGTTGCAGCTCACGGCCGTCTGCGACATCGTCGAGTCGCGGGCGCGGGAAGCCGGCGAGCGCGCAGACGTTCCGTGGTTCACCTCCTACGCCAGGATGCTCGAGCAGGCGGAGTGCGACGCCGTGGCGATCTGCACGCCGTCCGGGTTGCACCCGCAGCACGGGATTGCCGCCGCCAGGGCAGGGAAGCACGTCGTCTGCGAGAAGCCGATGGCCATCTCGCTGTCGGCAGCCGATGAACTCGTGCAGGAGTGCGACGAAGCGGGCGTCCAGCTCTTCGTCGTCAAGCAGAACCGCCTCAATCCGCCGATCCAGCTCCTCAAGCGGGCGATCGACAAGGGACGCTTCGGCCGGCTCTACATGGCGAATACCACCGTGCGCTGGACGCGCCCGCAGGAGTACTACGACCAGGCGTCGTGGCGCG
>CAZWVG010000572.1:0-1609 GCA_964637355.1 uncultured Gemmatimonadaceae bacterium | reverse complement strand
AAGGACACGACCCAGCTCACCAAGGGGAACGACAACCAGTACGTCTCCCCCGAGTGGACCCCCGACGGGAAATACATCGTCGCCTCGCGTTCCGGCTCGCTCTTCGGAACGGCGAAGCTCTGGATGTACAACGTCGACGGTGGCAACGGGATCGCCCTGACGTCGATCCCGGCGCCCTCGCCGCAGCTCAAGATGCTCGGCGCCGCCTACGGCAAGGACCCGCGCTACCTCTGGTTCAGCGCGCGCATGGGCGATTGGCAGTACAACGCGTTAGGCCCGCAGTACCAGCTCTACGTCTGGGACAAGGAGACCGGGCGCACGTCGCAGATGTCGACGCGCTTCGGCTCGGCCTTCCGCCCGGCACTTTCGCCCGACGGGAAGTATCTCACGTACGCCGCCCGCTTCGAGACCAAGACCGGGATCAGGCTGCGCAACCTCGAGACGCAGCAGGAAGACTGGCTCGCCTATCCGGTGCAGCGCGACGAGACCGAGTCGCGCGCGCCGATGGATGCGTATCCCGGCTACACCTTCACCCCCGACTCCAAGGCAATCATCGTCACGTACGGCGGCGAGATCTGGCGCGTCCCGGTCGACAAGTCGGCGCCGAGCAAGATTCCGTTCGAGGCCGAAGTGAAGTTGGAGATGGGGCCCGAGGTGAAGTTCTCCTGGCGCGTCGACACCGCCGCGGCGTTCACGGCGAAGCAGGTACGCGACATCGCACCGTCCCCCGACGGGACGAAGCTCGCGTTCTCGTCGCTGGATCGCGTGTACGTCGTGACGCTCCCCACGGGAACGCCTGAGCGGGTGAGCAAGGCCGATGTGGGCGAGTTCGGCCCGGTGTGGTCTCCCGATGGCAAGTCGCTCGCCTACGTGACGTGGAACGACGCGCAGGGGGGTGGCATCGTCCGCGCCACGCAGGATGCACGCCGTGTGTGGAGCACGCAGCCCGTCGCGACGGGGGCGCTCTTCACCGACCTGGCGTGGTCTCCCGCTGGCGACAGGATCGTCGCCGTACGCGCCGCCGCGCGCGAGATGCAGGAGGCGGGCGCCGCGTTCTTCGGCCCCGCCGCCGCCGACTTCGTCTGGTTCCCGGCGACCGGCGGCAACGCCACGGTCATCATGCCGACCGGCGGAATGGGGACGCCGCACTTCACCAACAATCCGGAGCGCATCTTCGCCTACGGCGGGCGCGAAGGACTCGTCTCGTTCCGCTGGGACGGCACCGACGTCAAGACGCACCTCAAGGTCACCGGCCCCATGCCCCCGGGGGCAGGGGGTGAACTGACGCTCGACGCCGGCCTCGAGCAGCAGGCCGCTCGCTTCTGGATCGGCGGACGCGCCGCGCATCCGGTCGCCGATGGCGGGATGCCGACGCACCTGGATCCCGCCGAGCCGAATCCCCCGCAACCGCCGCCGGCAGGTCTGGTGCTCATGTCGCCCGACGGTGAGCAGGCGCTGGCGATGGTGGGGATGGACTTCTATCTCGTGACGGTGCCGCGCATCGGCGCGAGCGCCCCGACGGTCTCCGTCGCCGCGCCGGCCGCCGCCTCGGTCCCGGTGCGCAAGCTCAATGAGATCGGCGGCGAGTTCCCGGCCTGGTCGCGCGATG
>CAZWVG010000571.1:0-1628 GCA_964637355.1 uncultured Gemmatimonadaceae bacterium | reverse complement strand
TCTCGATCTTCATCAACATCGGGATGTGGTTCGAGCGCTTCGTGATCATCGTCCCGTCGCTCTCGCACGAGTTCGAGCCCTGGCAGTGGGGGCACTACCTCCCGAGCTGGGTCGACATCTCGATCCTGGTGGGGTCGTTCGGCTGGTTCTTCATGTGGTTCCTGCTCTTCATCAAGCAACTCCCGGTGATCGCCATCTCCGAAGTGAAGGAGATCGTCCCGCCGAAGCTCCGGAGCCACGCGCTCCCGCACGGCGTCGACGTGGGCGGACACCATCCGCCGTTCGGTACGGCTACTCCTGGAGAATTCGACTGATGCGCAGCGGACTGGTTGCCGCCTTTCGCGAGCTGGATGCCACATGCGACGCGATCGAGGCGCTCAAGAAGCAGAAGTACGAGTTCACGGTCTACTCGCCCACGCCACGGCACGAGATCGAGCACGCGCTCAAGCCGCCGATGAGCCCCGTTAGGCGCTACACGCTCATCGGCGGGTTGCTCGGCGTGACGTTCGGCTACTGGATCGCCGTGTGGACGTCGGAGTACTGGCCGCTCGTCGTCGGTGGCAAGGCCATCGCGAGCTGGATCCCGTACACGATCATCGGCTTCGAGGTGATGGTCCTCGTCGGCGCGCTCTCGACCGTCGCGGCGATGTTCATTCACTCGCGTATCCCGAAGATCACCAACACGATCGGCTTCGATCCGCGCTTCAGCCACGGCGACTACGGCATCTACGTCGAAGCCGCTCCCGATCGCCTCAAGGCGGCGGAAGACACGTTGCGCTCCCATGGCGCTGTGGATGTGCGGAGTCAGTCATGAGAAGACGAGAAGACGAGAAGACGAGAGGTTACATGCGACTACCTGCCTTCTCTAAGCGGCTGGTGCTTCTGGCACCTGCGATCCTCTCGCTCACTGCGTGCGAGTGGTTCACCGACTTCAAGCGGCAGCCGTTTGTGACCGTTTGGGAACAGGATTCGATCCTCAAGAGCGTGCGTGGTGCGCCGCAGGGGTCTGTGCCGCGCAACGGGACTGCGGTGAGCGCGATGCAGGTCGGCTACGCCGCGCTCCCGTATGAGATCGACTCGATCGCCGCGATCGCCGTCAACCCGACGCCGATCACCGAGGCGTCGCTGGCCAACGGGCGCAAGTACTACGAGATCAACTGCGCCGTTTGTCACGGTGACAAGGGCGACGGGGCAGGGAAGGCCACGCGGTACGGCATCCCGCCGATGAATCTCCTGATGGACATCACCAAGAACCGGAGCGACGGTTACATCTTCGGCATGATGCGCAACGGGCGCGGGTTGATGCCGACGTACAACCGCATCGAAGAGTCCGATCGCTGGGACGTGGTGAACTACCTCCGCGCGCTGCAGGGGAAGGTCACCGACGTGAAGTTCGAAACGGGACCGCTCGCACTGCCGGGCGTGAATGGCGACAAGGTGCCGGGCCCGACGCAGCTCGGCCCGACGCACTGGACACCGCACATGCCGCCGGCGCTCATCGGAACGCCGGGCGTTGCGCCGCGCGCGACCGAAGCGCACGCGACCGAGGGCGGCACCGAGGCTCCGAAATCGGGAGAACACGAGTGAGCGCACATAACGGAGCGCCGGCGCCGAGCCGGCAGGACCTG
>CAZWVG010000570.1:0-1649 GCA_964637355.1 uncultured Gemmatimonadaceae bacterium | reverse complement strand
CTCGAGCATCTTTTTCGCGATGTTCCAGCGCGTTCGTCCGGGGCCGTGACTCTGGACGAATTCTACCAGAGCTCTTCGTCGGGGGATTCCCATCCCTCAGCCCGCGATGCGGCGGACGGCGAGGAGCGCGGCGCGGACATCGAGCAGTTCACGGCCTGGCTCGAAGGCCTCAAGAAGAAGTGAGACTCGCAGTACTCAACGGTCCAAATCTCAATCTCCTCGGCACGCGCGAACCGGCGCTGTACGGGACGACGACACTCGCAGACATCGAAGCCCGGCTTCGCGCAGTTGGCGCGGAGCTGGGCGTCGACGTTTCGTGCGCCCAGCACAACGGCGAAGGCGAGCTGATCGACGCGATCCACGCGCTGCGCGGGCAGGTAGACGGGGCGCTGATCAACGCCGGTGCGTACTCGCACACCAGCCTGGCGATTCGCGACGCCTTTGCCGCCTGCGAGATCCCGTACGTCGAGGTGCACCTGACGAATGTGTACGCGCGCGAGCCCGAGCGGCGGCACTCGATGCTCGCGCCCGGGGCGCGCGCGGTGCTGTGCGGCTTCGGCGCCCAGGGATACGAGCTCGCGATGCGTGGCCTCGTCGGCATGCTCCGAGCGTCGTGAGCGGCGCCCGCGCCTCGCGGCTCGCCGCGCTCGCCGAGCGGATGAGCGTCCATCACCTCGACGCCCTCCTCGTTACTTCGCTCCCCAACATCCGCTACCTCACCGGCTTTTCGGGCTCCAACGCGCTCCTTTTCGTTTCTGCACGGGAGGTGCACCTGGTGACCGATTTCCGCTACCAGACGCAGGCGGCCGACGAGTCGGCCGATGTGGCCACGGTCCGCATCGAGAAATCGTCGCTCTGGACGGGTCTCTGGTCGCTGCTCGGCGCGATGAACGGCGTGAGCACGATCGGCTTCGAGTCGGCGCACCTGCAGCATCGCGACTTTCAACGACTCCTCGAGCAGGGGGAGCGCTGGCACTGGCGCCCGGTGACCGAGTTGGTCGAGGAGTTGAGAAGCTGCAAGGATGCTGGCGAAGTCGCCCTCATCCGAACGGCCGGCGCGATGGCCATGCAGGCGCTTCGCGAGACGCTGGACGAGGTGCAGGTCGGGATAACGGAACTCGAGGTTTGTGGGGTGCTGGAGCTCGCGTTGAGGCGCGCGGGGAGCGACGCGCACCCCTTTCCGCCGATCATCGCATCGGGCCCGCGCTCGGCGCTTCCGCACGCACGCGCGTCGACCCGGGCTATTGCGCCGGGGGAGTTTCTGTTGTTGGATTTCGGGGCGTCAACGGGCGGATATTGTTCGGACGTGACCCGAACCGTGGTCGTCGGACGGGCCGACGGACGGCAGCGCGAGATCTATTCGGCGGTGGAGGAAGCCAACCGTGTAGCCCGCGCAGGGGTGGTAGCCGGGATGAAAGGGCGCGAGGCAGATGCGCTTGCCCGCGAATCGCTGGAAGCCAGGGGCTTCGGCGAGTTGTTCGGCCACGGACTTGGCCATGGGATAGGACTCCAGGTCCACGAGGCGCCCCGCCTGTCGCGTTTGGCGGACGAGGTGCTTCCAGCCGGTTCGGTCGTTACCATCGAGCCGGGCGTGTACGTGCCGGAATGGGGGGGAGTGCGAATCGAAGACGACGTGCACCTGGGCGCCG
>CAZWVG010000569.1:0-1652 GCA_964637355.1 uncultured Gemmatimonadaceae bacterium | reverse complement strand
TGTGCCCCTTCTCGTCGAGCACGAAGAACATGTCGTTCTCGAGGTCGCGGAACTGCTGCTTGCTCGCCGAGAGCTTGCGGTCGGCGAGGTGGTCCAGCTCCATGCGCTGGACCATCTGCTTCACGCCCTGCTCGTTCATCGCCTTCATCAGGCGCTTGTTCTTCGGGCTTCCCAACTGCGCCTTGTAGAAGCCCATCGCCGCGGCGTCGGTGTCGCCCGCCTCCAGCGCGCGTTCGGCGTCGCCCACGAGGGTGTTGACGACCTCGGACTGGCGCCTAAAGAGGCGCAGCACCGCGGCGTTGTGTTCGCCGAAGGCGCCGTCGTTCTCGTTCCCGACCGGACCCGAGATGATCAGCGGCGTGCGCGCCTCGTCGATCAGGACCGAGTCCACCTCGTCGACGATCGCGTACCAGTGCTCGCGCTGCACGCGCTGGTCGAGCGACACGACCATGTTGTCGCGCAGGTAGTCGAAGCCGAACTCGTTGTTCGTCCCGTACGTGATGTCGCAGGCGTAGGCGGCGCGGCGATCCATCGTCCCCGGCTCGGTGTCGTCGAGACAGCCGACCGTGAGGCCCAGATACGAGAAGAGGTGCCCCATCCACTGCGAGTCGCGGCGGGCGAGGTACGAGTTGACGGTGACGAGGTGCGCCCCCTTCCCCGGGAGCGCGTTCAGGTAGAGGGGGAGCGTGGCAACGAGCGTCTTTCCTTCACCCGTCGCCATTTCGGCGATCTTCCCCAGGTGCAACTCGATGCCGCCCATGAGCTGGACGTCGAAGTGCACCATGTCCCACGTGAGCTCCTGGCCGGTGACCGGGACCTTGCTCCCGACGAGGCGGCGAGCCCCTTCGCGCACCGTGGCGAACGCCTCGGGGAGCAACTCGTCGAGAACTTCGGCGATCTCGTCGCGCAGCTCCTTCTCGATCCCGCCGCGCCCATCGGCACCACCGAGTTCGAGATCGATCGCCTCACGCTCCGATGCCTCCTTGGCGTGACGCTTGGTCTCCTTCAACTCCGCGACGCGGGCGGACAGCGTCTCGGTCCGCTCCTTCAGGATCGTGCGAAACTTCGCCGTCTGCGACCGCAGCTCCTCGTCGGAGACATCGTGCAGACGTTCGAATTGCGCGTTGATCTCGTCGATGATCGGCTGAATGCGCTTGCGTTCGCGCTCATGCCGCGTCCCGAAGACCTTGGTGATAATTCCCTTGAGCATCGCCGCCTCTATCGATACAGCGCGTGCTCGCCGATGTAGCGCGCCACCGTATCCGGTACAAAGCCATGGAGGGAGCGCCCCGCCCGGACGCGCTCCCGAATTTCCGTCGACGAGAGGTCGACTCGCCGCGTATCCAACGCCACCGGCGTCGGTACGTCGTCACCCGTGATAGCACGGATGGCGCCAAGCACTGCTGCCTTTTCGACAGACGCTTCACCGTCGCCCTCTCCGCCATTCTCCAGCGAGCGATCGAGGATCGCCAGCCGAGCAAGCGCCGCGATCCGGCGAGGCTCCTTCCACTTGGCGAACGTCTGCACGACATCGGTCCCCAGCAACAGGTAGCGCTCGTCGTCTGGGGATCGCTTGGAATACGCTTCGAGCGTCTCGACGGTAAAAGATAACCCCGCCCGTTCGATTTCGATGGCGTCCACCGTGAAGCGCG
>CAZWVG010000568.1:0-1674 GCA_964637355.1 uncultured Gemmatimonadaceae bacterium | reverse complement strand
CCCGACGACATGATCGACACGGCAGGAACCGTCAGCGAGGCAGCGCGCGCCCTCAAGGCGCTCGGCGCCAACGAGATTTTCGTCTGTGCAACACACGCGCTCCTCTCCGGCCCAGCCGTGGAACGCTTGAAGAATGCCCCGATCACCGAAGTGGTGATCACCGACTCGATCGCCATCGACCCCTCGAAACACTTCGACCGTTTGACGATTCTCTCGGTCGGTGAACTGTTAGCCAAGGCTATCCGCTTCACCCACAGCGAACAGTCCGTCAGCAGTTTGTTCGACTAATTTTTGAGTGTTCTGAGTTTATAGATCTCGTCTTCTCGTCTTCTGATTTCTCGTCTTCTGTACTTTCGTCTTCTAGAAAATGGCCACCGCATCTCTCTCCGCTTCCTCGCGCTCCGGCGTCGGCAAGGGTGTCGCCCGCTCGCTGCGCCGCGATGGGCGCGTCCCCGCCGTCATCTACGGACATGCGCGCGCACCGCAGTCGCTCTCCGTCGACGCGCGTGAACTCGGTCGCCTCCTCGGACACGTCTCGGCCGACACGACGGTCATCGAGCTCGATATCGACGGCACCATGTCGCGCACGCTGATCCGTGACATCCAGCGTCACCCGGTCAAGCGCGCGATCATCCATGTCGACTTCCAGGAGTTGGTCGCCGGCGAGAAGGTGAGCGTCAACGTCCCGATCGTCCTCACGGGCACTTCGGTCGGCGTGCGCCTCAACGGCGGCATCCTGTCGCACATCATGCAGGAACTGTCGGTGCTGGTCGATCCGGCCAACATCCCGAACAAGATCGAGGTCGACATCACCAACGTGAATATCGGTGGGTCGGTGCACGTCGACGAGCTGCCGATTCCTGAAGGGGTCGAGGTGCTGGCCGACCTGCGCGACACGGTCCTGACGGTGAGCGCGTCGAAGGCTTCTGAAGAGACGGCGGCCCCGGCCGAAGGTGCGGCGGCGGCGGAGCCCGAAGTCATCCGCAAGGCGAAGGCTGAGGAGGAAGGCGAGGCGAAGGGGAAGAAGTAGGGAATCCCCCGAGTGCCCGCTCGTGAAGCTCATCGTTGGCCTGGGGAATCCGGGCCGTCGCTACGAGGAGACGCGTCATAACGTCGGCTGGTGGGCGCTCGACCACCTTGCCGACGTTTGGCATTTCGAGGGGTGGCGCGCCGATGGCGACGCCTTGATGGTGGAAGGACGGGTGGCGGAGGAGCGGGTGCGGCTGGTGAAGCCGCAGACGTACATGAATCTCAGTGGTGTCGCGCTTCGCCCCTACCTGCGGCGACTGGAGTGGAGCGGACTGCAGGACCTTCTCGTCGTGGTCGACGAGGTAGCAATCCCCCTGGGGACGTTTCGACTGCGGGCGACGGGTAGCGCCGGCGGTCACAACGGACTCAAGTCGATCGAGGCGACGTTAGGCACGCGGGACTATGCCCGCTTGCGCATTGGCATCGCGCCGCTCGATCCGGCGCGTCAGGTCGGTGACCTGGCGGATTTCGTCCTCGACCCGTTCGAGGCAGCTGAACAGAAGGTCGTACGCGACCTCCTGCCCCGCATCGGCGATGCGGTGGAGTGCTGGGCCCGCGAGGGCATACAACCTGCGATGAACGCCTACAACCGGAAAGTCGACTCCTAGTCGCCCTACCCCGCCCCTCATGACCCTGGACATCATC
>CAZWVG010000567.1:0-1683 GCA_964637355.1 uncultured Gemmatimonadaceae bacterium | reverse complement strand
GCCAGTATCGCGATGCCTGCTGGTTAGGCTGCCCGTACGGCGCCTACTTCAGCACGCAGTCGTCGACGCTCCCGGCAGCGATGAAGACTGGGCGCCTCACGCTCCGCCCCTTCGCGATCGCGACCGAGGTGCTCTACGACCCGGATCGCAAGCGCGCGACCGGCGTGCGCGTGATGGACGCGCAGACGATGGCGATGACCGACTACTCGGCGAAGGTCGTCTTCCTCTGCGCCTCCACCCTCAACTCGACCTGGCTCCTCCTCCGTTCGGCCACCGACATCTGGCCCGGCGGGCTGGGAAGCTCCTCGGGCGAGCTGGGACACAACCTCATGGACCACCACTTTCGCGTGGGCGCCGAGGGGAACGTCGAGGGGTTCGACGACAAGTACTATTTCGGGCGCAGGCCTAACGCGGCGTACATCCCGCGCTTCCGCAACCTGAACGGCGAGAAGCGCCCGTATCTCCGCGGCTTCGGCTACGAAGGGGCGGCCGGCCGGCACGGGTGGGAGCGCGCGGTCGCCGAACTCGGGGTCGGTGGAGAGTTCAAGGACCACGCGGCCGAGCCGGGGAAGTGGTACATCGGCGGAACCGCCTTCGGCGAGATGCTCCCCAATCACGACAACAAGGTCACCATCGACCCCGAGAAGAAGGACAAGTGGGGGCTTCCGGTCCTGCGCATGGACTGCGCGATCGGCGAGAACGAGCGCCTCATGCGGGTCGACATGGCGAACGACCTGGCCGAGATGCTCGAGGCGGTCGGTGCGAAGAATGTGCGAACGTTCGACAACGAGTACTTCCCCGGGATGGGGATTCACGAGATGGGGACGGCGCGGATGGGGACGTCCCCCAAGAACTCTGTCCTCAACAAGCACAATCAGGTGTGGGACGCGCCGAATGTCTTCGTCACCGACGGGAGCTGCATGGCTTCGACCGCGTGTCAGAATCCATCGCTGACGTACATGGCGCTCACGGCGCGGGCGTCGGCGTTCGCGGTGGAGGAGCTGAATCGGCGAAATCTGTAGACTGCAGTTTTCTGAAGACGAGAAGACGAGAAGACGAGAAGACGAGGGGACTCTTTGTGCGCTCCAGCTGGACCCCTTGGCCTCTCGGTTGGGTACGCGAACGGGGGCGGGGTGGGGGACGGGGGGACAGGAGCAGTCCGTGAACATGAGTAGGAAGAGCGGGCCGTCACATGCGCCAACGCCGCCGCAACTCCCGTCCCCCGTCCCCCGTCTCCCGTCCCCGAACTCCACATCGCCAATCCGCGGTTCGCGCCACATATTAGCGCCCCATCGCCCGCCTCCTGCTGAGGTCGGGCGACTGCTCACGTAGTCGGGTGTGGCACCGTTTCCATCGCAAGGAGGACGTAGTGCAAGAGACGCAGTACGATGCGATCGTCGTCGGCTCCGGAATCTCGGGTGGCTGGGCCGCCAAGGAGCTGACCGAGAAGGGGTTGCGGGTGCTGATGCTCGAGCGTGGCAAGAACATCGAGCACATCAAGGACTACGTGAACGCCCGCAAGGGGCCGTGGGAGTATCCCCACCGCGGACGTCGCACGCAGGAGATGATCGAGCACTACCCGGTGCTCAAGCGCGACTACCCGCTCAACGAGACCAACCTCGATTACTGGGTGAAGGACGAGGAGTCGCCGTACACCGAGGTCAAGCGCTTCGACTGGTATCG
>CAZWVG010000566.1:0-1686 GCA_964637355.1 uncultured Gemmatimonadaceae bacterium | reverse complement strand
GAACGCCTGCCACATGGCGAAGGGGAACAGTTCAAACTGCTTGAAGTGCAAACTATCTGACCAAGCGAGGTGAAGACCTTTGATAATCAGCGAAATGCAGCACAAGCTCGCAACATGGGCCGAGAGCGATCCGAACCGAAGGTTCGACCGGCTTCTTCGGCTTATTGCCAATAGGGAATGGCTTGCCGAGGCTGCGCGGAGGGTTCTGGCGTCAAGCGGCGCACGAACACCGGGCATTGACGGAATGGATAAGCACCGACTGCAGGTCAAACTGGATCAGCATCTGGATGACCTGCGGATAAGCCTGCTGGAAGGCAGTTATAGTCCCCAGCCGGTCAAGCGCATCTATATCCCGAAACCGAACGGCAAGCTACGACCACTGGGTATCCCGACCCTGGCCGACCGTATTGTCCAGCGCGCCATGCTGATGGCGATGGAGCCAATATGGGAAAGCGATTTCCACCGCCTTTCCTATGGCTTCCGGCCAGAGCGGAGCGTACATCATGCCGTCCGCACCGTGAAGATACAGCTTCAGGATGGAGCCGATACGACGAGGGGCCGCTGGATCATCGAAGGTGATCTGGCAAGCTACTTCGATACGGTCCATCACCGGCTGCTTCTTAAATGTGTGCGGCGACGGGTGCAGGACGGACGGTTTGTCGATCTTCTCTGGCGGCTCTTGAAGGCGGGTCACATTGATCGTGGCCTGTTCATGGCCTCAAGCGAAGGTGTTCCGCAAGGTGGTGTTCTGTCACCGCTTCTGTCCAACATCATGCTCCATGAGTTTGATGCGTGGCTGGAGGCGAAATACCTGAGCGACAAGGCCCGCAAGGACCGATGGGCATGGAACTTCGGCATCAAGCAGGGCCGCCCCATTACGGTTCGAGAGAACCGGCAATGGAAACCGGCCGTCGCCTATTGCCGATACGCTGACGACTTCGTCGTGATCGTAAAAGGAACCAAGGCTCAGGCAGAGGAAATCCGCGAAGAATGCGGCACCTTTCTGGAAGGCGAACTGAAGCTGACGCTGAATATGGCCAAGACCCATATCACCCACGTCAACGACGGCTTTGTCTTTCTGGGGCACCGGATCATTCGCAAGCGAGGGGCGCATGGACGCATGTCCATCGTCACGACCATACCCAAGGAAAAGGCCAAGGGGTTTGTTCGCAAACTTACCGAAACCCTTTCCAGCAATCATAGTGTCAGTACGGTCGATATGATCGCCAGCCTGAACCGCCAACTGGCGGGCTGGGCGGCGTTCTATAAGTTCACCGACTTCACGGCGTACGTCTTCCGGCGCATCGACCATGTCGTATTCTGGAAAATGGCGCACTGGCTGGGGCACAAATATCGGACCCGCATCAAGCCTTTGATGCTGAAATGGTACAGGGCTCCAGCACCGGGCAAGGCGAAAACCTGGCTCGTCTACGGTCGGAATGAACGCGGTGGTGCTATTGGTAAAGCGCTGCAACGGCTTGTCTCAAGCCCCAAGGCGCAGTTCCGGTGGCGCAATCCGGAGGAAAACCCATACATCTTCCGGATCGAAACCCGCAGCACCGTCACGTCGAACTATCATGATGTTGCTATGGCCATGGGCCAAGCTTGAATAGAGAGCCGTATGCGCTGAAAGGTGCAAGTCCGGTTCGGGGAGGAGAAGCGCATCTGCGCTTCTTACTCCACTTC
>CAZWVG010000565.1:0-1699 GCA_964637355.1 uncultured Gemmatimonadaceae bacterium | reverse complement strand
CCTCCTCGTCGCGGCGATCATTCTGGCGGCGGCTTTCGCCTTCGGGGTGTCGATGCTCGACGAGATGCGGAGTCCGCGCGTCGCCGACGGCGCCGAAGCCGAGCGCCTGACGGACCTGCGCGTGCTTGGCGTGGCTCGGCAGCGCATCGTCCCGGCCGATCGCCAGCGCCGCGCCGCCGACCGAACCGTCCCTGCGTCGCTCGACCCGACGTTCGACGGCTATCGGGTGGTGGCCTGGCACCTGGCAGCGCAGTGGCCGAAGGACGGGATCGTCACGGTGACCGGCGACGACATGACGATCGCCGCGACCGTCGCGGCGAACCTCGCGGCGGTGATGGCGAACGACGCGCGCGTCACCCTCCTCATCGACGCGGACCTCGCGCAGGAGCCGGTGCGCACCATGCTGGCCTTGCCGCGTTCACCGGGGCTCGTGGCGGTGCTGGAGAATCGGCGCCGCTGGTCCGAATCGCTCCTTGGGGTTCCGGTCGGGCGCGGGCGCACGCTCGACATCCTCCCCTCAGGGGTTCGTCCGGCACCACTCGGTCCCGCCGAGTCGCAGGCGCTGGTGGGGGAGATCCAGCGGGCGGCGCGGCGCCACGACGCGACGATCGTGGTCGCACCGCTGGCCATGGTCAAACGATATCGTGCAGGGGACGACGTGGTCGTCTGCGCCACCGAGACGCGCACGCGCCTCTCGACGCTCGCGCGCACCGTCGCCTCGCTGGTGGACGAGGGGGCACGGGTACGGGGGGTGGTGCTGTGGGCGGGTGCGCCGCCGGCGATTCCGCGGGACGAAGCGAGCGCGCTCCAGACGCCCGCCGCGTAGGAGCGTTCGCGTGCTACTCGCGCGGCCGTTGCTCGCGCGGCCGTTGCTCGCGGGCTAAGTTTCCCGGCCCGCGCCCCCGCCATCCCGGTCGCTCCTGCATGTCAGTCATCGGCTACTCCGATCGCATCAACCACGCGCTGGCGTTCGCGGCCAAGCATCACGACCAGCAGGTCCGCAAGGGAACGCGGCTCCCCTACCTCACGCATCCGGCCAACGTCGCGCTGATTCTCACGCGATACGGGCAGGACGACGACACGGTGATCGCCGGGATCCTGCACGACGTCATCGAGGACACCGTGCGGCAGGCGTACACGCGCGAGATGCTCGAGCAGCGCATTCGCGAGAAGTTCGGCGACGGGATCCTCGCCACCGTGCATCAGGTGACGCACCGCCTGGTGGACGACGACGATGTCGAACTCTCACCCGCGGATCGCAAGCAGGACTATCTCGACCGACTGGCGCAGGCCTCGGAGCAGGCGCGCTGGGTCTGCGCCGCCGACAAGCTGCACAATGCTGCCACGATCGTCGCCGACCTGCGCCGCACCGTCGATCCCGACACCGTCTGGGGGCGCTTCAAACTCGGGAAGGAAGGGACGATTGCGTGGTATCGCGCTGTCCACGACCGGTTGACGGCACTCGGATTCAGCGCGCCGATCATGTCAGAACTGGGGCGGGTCGTTGGCGAGCTCGAGGCGTTAGGGTCGTAAACTGCGGACGGGGGACGGGAGACGGGGGACGGGAGTGCCGGCGCGCTGCGCGCGCCGGCGGCAGCCCGAACCAAGCAGGTGCTGTGCAGTGGCCTTCGCCACGCACGCCGAAAACGCAAACGGCGCCGCATCGCGGCGCCGTTTGCACTCCCGTCCCCCGTCCCCC
>CAZWVG010000564.1:0-1716 GCA_964637355.1 uncultured Gemmatimonadaceae bacterium | reverse complement strand
ACGCCGGGCGCGTTGAGCACCGCGACCATCTGCCGCCCGGCCAGTCGCTCGCCGTTGACCCGCGCCGTCCCCAGCGCCGAGGGCGAGACGAAGTCGCCGCCGAGCGTGGTCAGCACCGTCCCGACGGAGTCGGCGAGGTGCTTGCGATAGGCGGCCACCCGTGCGAGCCCCCCCGCGCGCCCTCCCTCGACCGGGGTGATCTCGTAGACGTCGTTGAAGTGGAGGATCGTGAACGTGCCCGCCTCGCCACGCGCGCCGGTCGTTGACGACGGCGATGTCGCGGTCGTCGTGTGCGCACACGACGATGCGCATCCGGCGGTTGCAATGAGGGAGGCGGAAGTCGCGAGGGCGACGAGGACTGCCGGTGCGCGAGACATGGATGGCTCGAGTGGTCGACGGAGTCACGCCAAGCTAGAGGTCACCTCACAAATAGTCGACGCCCTTCGGCCGGGCAGGGCGCCGTCGCCTGGTGCGAGGGCGAGCGGCGACGGTTGGGGAGATGACGTCGCACGACAGTCGTCGGGCGCGAGCAGGGGCTTCACTTGCCGCGGGGGAGGCTTCCTTCGCGAAGGCATGCGGGACAGCTTGCGCCGGGGAACGCGCTGCTCGGTCGGCACGTGACGCCGATGCGTTTCCCATGGTTGGAGCACGACTCGCCCGGTTCGCACCTTCACTTTCGCCACATCATGCCGCCACGCCCGCTCGCCGTGATCACCGGCGCCTCCGAAGGACTCGGCCGCGACTTCGCCGAGCTGTACGCGGCGGACGGCTACGACGTCGTGCTGGCGGCGCGGCGCGCGGAGGCGCTGCGAGCCCTGGCCCACGAGCTGGAATCGCGTTGCGGCGTCTCGTGCATCGTCGTGGCGACGGACCTTGCCACGCGCGCCGGTTGCGACGCGCTCGTGGCCGCGATCGCCCCCGAACGCGCGCGTCTCGCCGCGTTGGTGAACAACGCCGGGCTCGGGGCCGTCGGATGGTTTCACGAGTTGGAGTGGGGGCGGGCAGAGGCACAGATCGACGTGAACGTCACGGCGCTCGTGTACCTCACGCACGTGGTGCTCCCCTGGATGCGCCAGAACGGGCGCGGGCACGTGATGCAGCTCGCCTCGGTCGCGGCGTTCCAGCCCGGGCCGCTGATGGCCGTCTACTATGCGTCCAAGGCGTTCGTGCTGTCGTTCGCCGAGGCGCTGCATAACGAGTGTGCGGGGAGCGGCGTGAGCGTGACGGCCGTCTGTCCCGGGCCGACCGTGACCGGATTTCAGCGTGAGGCCGGGATCAAGACGGGGGCGCGCTCCGGCGGGGCCCCGCCGATGACGTCGCGCGAGGTGGCGCGCATCGCCTATGAGGGGACAAAGCGGGGGAAGGGCGTGGTCTTCACCGGGATGCGCAACCGCATCGCGTCGATGCTCGGACGCTACCTCCCACGCGCGCTATCCGCCGCGGTGGTCCGGCGGATCCAGCTCGAGCGCACGGCAGCGTCGCGTTAGCGCGCGCGGACGCGTCTCGGCGCCGCGCGCGGTCGTTCGCGAGCCGCCGACGAGGAGAGGACGTCGCGCAAGGCGTGCCCCGTGTGCGATCCCGGCGTCGCCATGACCTCCTCCGGGGTCCCCATCGCGACAATCGTCCCGCCGCCGGCGCCGCCCTCGGGTCCGACGTCGATCACCCAGTCGGCGAGCTTGATCACGTCGAGGTTGTGCTCGATGAGGAGGACGGTGT
>CAZWVG010000563.1:0-1723 GCA_964637355.1 uncultured Gemmatimonadaceae bacterium | reverse complement strand
GCGCGCATCAGAAGTAGTAGCGCCGGCTGCGCAGCAACACGATGAAGACCGGGACCCCCACCAGCGACGTCACGATCCCGATGGGCAGTTCGGCCGGGGCGAGCAGGAGCCGCGCGACGAGGTCTGCCGCCCCGAGGATGATCCCCCCGGTGAGCATCCCCCCTAACATGAGGAAGCGGGTGTCCGCGCCGCGCAGGAGGCGGAGGAGGTGCGGGACGATGAGCCCCACGAAGGCGATCACCCCGGTGAAGGCCGTCGCGATCGCCACCATGATCACGTTGATCACCAGGATCGTCACCTTGAGCCGCCGTACGTCGATTCCCAGGTAGCGCGCCTCTTCTTCGCCGAGCATGAGCGCATTGAGCTGGCGAGCGTAGCGCAGCCCGAAGACGGCGCACGCCGCGGTGGAGATCCCCACGATGATCACCGACGCCCAGCTCGCACCCGAGAGCGTCCCCAGGTTCCAGAACGTGATCGAACGCGCCTGCGGGTCGCGGGCGATGTACGACAGGAAGCCGACCCCGCTCATGAAGAGCGCATTCACCGCGATCCCCGTCAGGAGCAACGCGATCACCGACGAGCGCGCCCCCTCGCCCGAGCGCGAGAGCGTCACCACCAGCCACGTGGCGAGCATGCCGCCGGCGCACGCCGCCAGCGGCAACGTCCACGGCCCCGCGTGATACTTGAAGGCCGCGCCGAGGACGAAGTAGAGCGCGGCACCGAACGCCGCGCCGCTCGACGTCCCCACCAGCCCCGGCTCGACGATGGGATTGCGGAAGAGCGCCTGCATCAGCACGCCCCCCATCGCCAGCGCCGCCCCCACCAGCGCCGAGAGGAGGGCGCGGGGGAGGCGGATCTCGAGGAAGATGCGTTCGTTGAGCGGACGACCGGTGTGGTCGCCCCACCCGCTGCCTAACGCAGACGCCATCTCGCTGAGCGAGATGGGAACTGCCCCCCACCGGATCGACGCGAGCGTCACCAGTACCAGCACCACCGCCAGGACCGGGAGAACGCCCGCGTATTGTCGCTCGAGCCGAACCACTACCGGACCGTCACGACGCCGTTCCCTGCTCGGCCGTCCCCTTCTGGCGGATCAGGGCGCGCAGCTTGAGGACGTTGGCCCCGGTGCGCGGCCCGATGTAGACCATGTCGTTTTCCTCGACGCGGAAGATCCGCCCGTCGCGCGCCGCCTTGGTGGAGCCGACGCCGGGGAGCGCGAGGATGTCGGAGAGCCCGGCGAGCCGGTCGTAGCCGAAGTCGGTGAGGAGGATGACGTCGGGGTTGGACTTGGCGATGATCTCGGGCGAGGTGAGGGGGCGCATCCCGGCGCCGGAGTCGTTGATCGCCATGCGCCCGCCGGCCCAGGCGACCATCTTCCCGGCCGTGCTGCGCGCACTCATGACCAGGTACACGTTGTTCGCCTGCCCGTAGTGAATCACCGCCACGCTCGGCGTGTCAGTGGCCGTCTTCGCCGCCGCCATCGCCTCGGCCATGTCGGCGTCGAGGCGAACGCATAACGAGTCGGCCTGCGACTCGCGGTGGAAGTAGCTCCCCATGTCGCGGATCAAGGCCTTCGCGCCGTCGATGTCGTCGCTCGGCATGTTGAAGTCCTTCATCGGGATCTTGAGCGCCTCGAGCTGCTGTACCACGTGCTCGGGGCCGATGTTATTCGGCCCGCCGCGCAGGATCATCGTCGGCTTGGCCGCGAGCATTCCCTCGATCG
>CAZWVG010000562.1:0-1727 GCA_964637355.1 uncultured Gemmatimonadaceae bacterium | reverse complement strand
AGACGCACGCGGTCCAGTACTTCGAGCGCACGCTCGACGACTCGGCGAATCGCCGCCTGGTGATCCCCGAGGCGTTCCTCGCCACCGACGCCATCCTCGTCCTCCTGACCAACGTGGTGGGCGGACTCGAGGTGCACCCGGCGCGCATCGCCTCGCGCGTGGGCGACGAGCTGCCGTTCATGGCCACGGAGGAACTCATCGTTCGTGCCGTTCGTGCAGGGGCGAGCCGGCAGGACGCACACGAGGTGATTCGTCGGCATTCCATTGCCGCCGCCCGCTCGATGAAGGACGAAGGGAGACCTAACGACATGCTTGCACGCCTCGCCGCCGATCCGGAGTTCGGCGTCCGACTCGACGACCTGCACGCCGCCCTCGACGCCGAACGCTTCGTGGGGCGCGCGCCGCAACAGGTCGACGACTTCCTCGCCGAAGTGGTCGAGCCGATCCTCACCGCATCCGACGCGCGCGGGGCGCGCGAGGAGGTGCGCGTATGACGCTCGCGATCTCGACGACCGCCCTCCCCCTCGCGGTGCACCGGCGCGGGAAGGTGCGCGACGTGTACGAGCTCGGTCCCGATCGGCTCTTGCTCGTCGCGACCGACCGGGTGAGTGCGTTCGACGTCGTGATGAACGAGACGGTCCCGTTCAAGGGAATCGTCCTCACGCAGATGACCGCCTGGTGGCTTCGCCAGCTGCAACCGATCGTCGCCCATCACATGCTCGGGACGGCGGTCGATCCGCTGGTCGAGGAGTTTCCCAGGCTCGAGCCGTATCGCGACCTTCTCCGCGGGCGCATGATGGTCTCGCGGCGCACCTCGCCGTACCCGGTCGAGTGCGTGATGCGCGGCTACATCTCGGGCTCGGCGTGGAAGGAATATCGCGCCACCGGGACGCTCGCCGGCGAGAAGCTCCCGCTCGGGCTGGTGGAGAGCGACCGGTTGCAGCCGCCGGTCTTCTCCCCGGCGACGAAGGCCGAATCGGGGCACGACGAGAACATCACCATCGCCACGATGAAGTCGATCGTTGGCGATGGAACAGCAGTCGAACTCGAAGGGCTCTCGCGCGCGATCTACGACTTCGCGCGCAAGACCGCCGAGCCACGCGGGATCATCATCGCCGACACCAAGTTCGAGTTCGGGCAGGTCGATGGGCGCACGCTCCTCATCGACGAAGTGCTCACCCCCGATAGCTCGCGCTTCTGGCCGGCCGACGACTACGCGACCGGGCGCGGACAGGCGAGCTACGACAAGCAGCCGCTGCGCGACTACCTGAACGGCGAGCGCGAGGCGGGGCGCTGGAACGGCGATGCCCCACCGCCGACGCTCCCCGACGAGGTGGTCGCCGCGACCAGCGCCCGTTACCTCGACGCCTTCCGCCGCATCACCGGCGAGTCCCTCGAACTGGGGGCGCTCACGTGAACTTTGCCCGCGAAGGGTATCCCTTCATGCTCATCTCGACCGCAATCGCGGTCGGGGCCTACATCGCGGCATTGGGACGTCGCAGCTGGCCGCTCTGGCTGCTCGCCTTTTGTCTCACGATCATCGCACTCTGGGTCGCGTACTTCTTCCGCGATCCCGAACGCACCGGGGAGCGCGGCGACGACGTCGTGATTTCGCCGGCCGACGGGCGTGTGGTGATGATCACCGAGGTCGACGAACCTGCCTTCATCCACGGGCGCGCGCTCCGCATCTCGATCTTCATGAACGTCTTCAACGTGCACGTGAACCG
>CAZWVG010000561.1:0-1812 GCA_964637355.1 uncultured Gemmatimonadaceae bacterium | reverse complement strand
CAACCGCTGGCAGGAGTGTTACTCACGTGTGGCCAGTACACGGCGTACTGGGACGGCAAGTACCTGAACAACGGTCGTGAAGTCGCCTCCGGCGTCTACATGTACCGCCTCGAGGTCGATGGAAAGGCGATCATTCGAAAGATGATCGTGATGAAGTAAACCACCGCGCACGCCGCGGCTTCCTTCGGGGGCCGCGGCGTTCGTCTTTTCACCCTCTCGTGTGACGCGCATCGCCCGCGCGGACTAGCACGGTCCACATGCTTCGCGCGCGCGGACTGGCACCGTCCGCATGCTCGAAGCACGTGCGGAGTGGAAGCCCGCTGAACGAGCAGAGCGTGGGAGATAGACGGGCGCGCGTGCGTGCACCGCGCCCTGAAGAGCACTGCTCGTCGGCTACCGCGCTATCGCGCCGCCAAGTCGGCATGAACGCTGACGGTGGCGCAGGCTCGCGCGACTCGTCGCGCCATTCCGGCCATTTGTGTTCGGCATCCCAGTTGCCCCACGAGGGGTGACTGAGTTGGATTGGACGATAGCGAAGCTCACACCGACCCCATGCGTCGATGATTAATCCCGATCGCCTCACGGTGAAATCCACCGAGGCGCTGAACGAGGCGCTTGCCCTCGCCCGCAAGGCGGGGAACCCCCTCGTCTACGATTTGCACCTGCTCCTCGCCCTGCTCGGGCAGGAGGAGGGGATCGTCGTTCCCGTCCTGCAGAAGATCGGGGTGAACCTCCCGACGCTGCGCGAATCGGTCGAGCGCGAGATGGCGCGCTACCCCAAGCAGAGCGGAGCGCAGCCCTCGCTGTCGCGCGAGATGAACCAGATCATCGATCGCGCGGAGGAGGAGGCGCGCGCCCTGGGCGACGACTTCGTCTCCACCGAGCACCTCCTCCTCGCGCTCACCGACGTCAAGGGAACCGAGAGCAAGGGACTGCTGCAGACCGCTGGAGCCGATCGCAAGGAAGTGCTCTCGGCGCTCCAGGCGGTGCGCGGGACACACCGCGTCACCGACCAGACTCCTGAAGAGAAGTATCAGGCGCTGCAGCGCTTCACCCGCGACCTCACCGAGCAGGCCCGCAAGGGGAAGCTCGACCCGGTCATCGGGCGCGACGAGGAGATCCGCCGCGTTATGCAGGTGCTCTCGCGGCGCACCAAGAACAACCCGGTCCTCATCGGTGAACCCGGCGTCGGGAAGACGGCGATCGCCGAGGGGCTCGCGCAGCGCATCGTCAATGGCGATGTGCCCGAGGGGCTCAAGAACAAGCGCCTGATCTCGCTCGACCTCGGCGCGCTCATCGCCGGCGCCAAGTTCCGCGGCGAGTTCGAGGAGCGCCTCAAGGCGGTGCTCAAGGAGATCGCCGATTCCGAGGGGCTCTTCATCGTGTTCATCGACGAGATGCACACGTTGGTTGGGGCAGGGAAGGCCGAAGGGTCGATGGACGCGGGCAACATGCTCAAGCCAATGCTGGCGCGCGGCGAGCTGCGCGTCGTCGGCGCCACCACGCTCGACGAGTACCGCAAGCACGTGGAGAAGGACCCGGCGCTCGAGCGCCGCTTCCAGCCTGTCTTCGTCGGCGAGCCGTCGGTCGAGAGTTCGATCGCCATCCTGCGCGGCCTCAAGGAGCGCTACGAGGCGCACCACGGCGTGCGCATCACCGACGGCGCGATCGTCGCCGCGGCGACGCTCTCCAATCGCTACATCGGCGACCGCTTCCTCCCCGACAAGGCGATCGACCTGGTCGACGAGGCCGCGTCGCGCCTGCGCATCGAGATCGACTCGATGCCGCAGGAGATCGACGAGGTCGAGCGCC
>CAZWVG010000560.1:0-1816 GCA_964637355.1 uncultured Gemmatimonadaceae bacterium | reverse complement strand
GTGCGCAGCAGGAAGGTACCGCGTTGTACCTCGCGGCGAACGGATGCCAGGTCACCGCCGTCGAGGAAGATCCCGACGTGGTGGAGAAGGTCATCGCCGCGGCTGGCGTCGTGGGGCTCACGTCGCGAGTGAACGGTTGCGCGACCGGGCTCGGAGCCTGGTATCCCGATGCGCCGCTCCACGCAGTCGTCTGTTCCCCTGCTGCGTTCGAGCGCCTGTCGCCTGCGGAGCGCGACCGAGTGATCGAAATTCTCAAGAGCGCGACACTCGACGGCGGCGTCCATCTGGTTCAGACGCTCGTCGCCGGCCACACCGCAGTGGAGCTCGACGAACTCCGGCAGCGCTATCGCGGGTGGGACATCTCGATCGTGCGCGACGAGAGCGCATCGCGCACCTTCCTCGCGCGTAAGAACGTCGCCTGACGAGTCGAGTAGCACCGCGCGCCTGACGACGAGGCGCCCCTCGCTCCGAACCTGAGCCCCGCTCTTCAGGCGACGCCACACGAGTCCGCATCGACCAAGCCGAGGGGACCGTCCCCTCGGCTGTCGCGCTCCCACAGTGCTCGACAGAGCGAACCCGAAGCTCCGAAGCCGAGCAACGCGCCACCCGAACCCGCATCGATCAAGCCGAGGGGACGCCTCGCGGCGTCCTCTCGGCTACCGCGCAACCAACAACGCTCGACAGAGCGAACCCGCAGCTCCGAAGCCGGGCAAACGCACCACCCAAACCCGCGTCGAACAAGCCGAGGGGACGCCCCCGCGGCGTCCCCTCGGCGACCGCGCTCCCACCAATGCTCGACAGAAAGAACCCGAAGCTCCGCAGCCGCGCGAGGGCTCCTCTCGAGCTGCGTCGAACAAGCCGAGGGGACGCCTCGCGGCGTCCCCTCGGCTACCGCGCCCCCAACAACGCTCGACAGAGCGAACCCAAAGCTCCGAAGCTGGGCAAACGCACCACCCGAACCCGCGTCGAACAAGCCGAGGGGACGCCCCGCGGCGTCCCCTCGGCTACCGCGCCCCCAACAACGCTCGACAGAGCGAACCGAAGCTCCGAAGCCGGGCAAACGCACCACCCAAACGTGCGTCGAACAAGCCGAGGGGACGCCCCCGTGGCGTTCCCTCGGCGACCGCGCCCCCACCAATGCTTCGGTCGATAGATCGTCAGGCCAAGAGAGGCAGAAAGGCCGAGCTCGGCGACGCACCGCGAAACGTCGTGTCGAAATTGCACGTGTCTTTCCGCGACAGCATGCGACCTCACGACCCACCGCACTCTCCCCAACACGCTGTAAATAAACGATTTGCATGGGCGGACGTCGTGGCACAAGCGGTGCTTTAGAAGGCGCCGCGTGGTAGAGCGCGTCTGGCCACGCCTCACGGCCGCAGTCGGCGAACCGTTCTCGCCAACTGTGGCCGGAGTCGTATCGCACGGCGGGATTCTCGTTGGTGCTGCACGAGCAGGCGCGATGCATCGGCCGCGTGGCCGACGCGCACATCTACATATAGAAGCGAGGAGGGCGACGCATGACCACGAGTCGTCAGGGCGTCCAGGTGGAAGAACCCATGGGCATTGTCATTTCGCGCGGGAGCCGCGCGGAACCGGCGCCACGCGTGTGGGCGTACGTGTGGGGCCCGGTGCCCGAGGGCGATGAATCTGCGCCCGAGGTGAAGGCGGCGTAGCACGCCACCGAAGGAGTCGAAGGGAAAGACGCAAACACAAAAAAGCCGGCGCAACTTCGCGCCGGCTTTCTTGTGTTCAATGCGACCGGAAGACCTAGCGCTTCTTGGTCTTCTTGGCGGCCTTCTTGGCCACCTTCTTCGTG
>CAZWVG010000559.1:0-1863 GCA_964637355.1 uncultured Gemmatimonadaceae bacterium | reverse complement strand
ACGATCGCGTTGGCGGCCACGCGCGAGCCGAGGTTGGCAAACGTTCCGTAGCTGGAAATGAGCTCGAGCGGGAGGACGTCGGCCGAGCCGATGAAGATCGACGGATACGGGGGAATCGGCGTGGTGAGGCCGAAGCGGCGCGCCTCGTCGATAACGGCCTGTTCTCCCATCTCCATCCCGACACGGATGGCGATGATGTTGCGCGACTGCATGAGGCCGCGCCGCATCGGCATCGGCCCCTCGAACTTCAGGTCGTAGTTCTGCGGCGTCCACATCGACCCGTCGACCTGCGGGAGCGAGATCGGGACGTCGTCGATCATCGTCGCCGGCGAGCGTCCGTTCTGCACGGCGGTCGAGTAGACGATCGGCTTGAAGGTGGAGCCGGGCTGGCGGAGCGCCTGCGTGGCGCGGTTGAACTTGGAGTCGTCGAAGTCGCGCCCGCCGATCATGGCGCGCACGGCCCCCGACCGCGGGTCCACCACCACGGCTGCACCCTGAATGTAGGGCGATTCGCCGCTCGAGGCGTCGTCGCGCGAGGCGGCCTTGGCCTGGTACTGCTCGTAGGTGACGTGATTCCACTTGCCGTACTTCCCGCTCTCCATCGCCCGCAGCTGGTTCTCCAGCGCGCGGTCGGCGGCCTGCTGGATGTCGAGGTCGAGCGTGGTGTAGACCTTGAGCCCCTCGTCGTAGAGGCGGGCACCGAACTTCTTCTCCAGCTGCAACCGTACCCACTCCACGTAGTACGGGGCGATCTCTCCCGATTCGATGCGCCTCGCCAGCTGCAACGGATACGCCTTGGCCAGCGAGGCATCGGCATCGCTCACCACGTCGGCGCGGCGCATCAACTCGATGATCGTGTTGCGGCGCTGCACCGCGCGCTCCGGAAAACGGCGCGGGTTGTAGCGCCCGGGCGCCTTGGGCATCGCCGCCAGCGTGGCGGCTTCGGCGAGGTTGAGGTCGGCCACCTTCTTCCCGAAGTAGCGCTGCGACGCCGTCTCCACGCCGTACGCCCCGCTCCCCAGGTTGATCTGGTTGAGGTAGAGCTCGAGGATGCGATCCTTCGAATACTGTTGCTCGATCTCGCGGGCGACGCGCGCTTCCTTGATCTTGCGGATCAGCGACTTCTCGCGCGACAGGTGCTCGGGGAAGATGTTCCGCGCGAGCTGCATCGTGATCGTCGAAAAGCCTTCCTTGAAATAGCCGGCGCGCAGGTTGCTCAGCACCGAGCCGGGAATGCGCAGCCAGTCGATCCCGGCGTGCGAGTAGAAGCGCTTGTCTTCGGTGATGACGAAGGCGTTGCGCACGACCTCGGGAATGTCCTCGATGCGGGCGAGTGTGCGCCGTTCGAGTCCCAGCTCGGCCACAAAGCGACCGTCGACGGCGTACAACTTCGATGTCTGCTTGGGCTGGTAGCTCTCCAGCACCGCGATCGACGGGCAGCGGTTGCCTCGGCAGATGAGGCTCCACATTCCGTACGCTCCCCCCAGTCCGGCCGCAATCGCGAAGGTCATCCCGAGCGTCGTCCAGCGCACCAGGCGCGGATGCCGGGTGAACCACGAGGCGCGTTTTGCGCGGGGAGGCGAACTCGCCATGCGGAAGGGTGAGGGAGACCTGGCGGTGGGGACGGACGCTGATACACCTCGGCGCGCGCGTCGGCCACCTGCAGGGATGGCAAGCTAATCGTCGCCCTGAGGGGCGGCAATTCGACGCGGGGCGGCGCATCTCTGCGAGCGGGCAGCGCTTATCTTCTACGCATGACGCGACCCTTCCTCGACGAGCTCGCCTGGCGCGGGCTCCTCTTTCAGCATACCGAAGGCGCCCCTGAGGCGCTCGCCGCGGCGCCAACCGCTGGCTACTGCGGCT
>CAZWVG010000558.1:0-1893 GCA_964637355.1 uncultured Gemmatimonadaceae bacterium | reverse complement strand
CGCCTTGAGGTCGGCGAAGGTGATCCCTTCGTCGACGGCGAGCCCTTCGAGCTGGGCGAAGGCTGGCGCGTGCGTGGCGTCGAAGAAGTCGCGACGAAAGACGTTCCCGGGCGCCAGGATGCGCACCGGCGGCGGATACGACTGGAGCGTGCGCACCTGCACGGGCGAGGTGTGCGTCCGCAGGACACCGCCGTCCTTGAGGTACAGGGTGTCGTGCATGTCCATCGCCGGATGGTTATCCGGGAAGTTGAGCGCCGTGAAGTTGTACCACGGCGACTCGGCCTCGGGCCCGAGCGCGACGGTGAAGCCTAACTCGCGGAAGATATCGCAGATCTCGTCGATCACGAGCGAGACCGGGTGCACGGCCCCCTGCCACTGGCGTCGCGCGGGCATCGTGAGGTCGCGCTGCACGGACGGTGCACTCGCGGCCTCCAACTCGGCCCTGCGGGCGTCGAGGGCGGCTTCGATGTCCTGCTTGAGCGCGTTGATCGCGGCACCCGCTTCGCGGCGCGACTCGCGCTCGAGCTGCGGGAGGAGCGCCATGAGCTCGGTGAGGCGACCGGCCTTGCGCCCGACGAGGGCGTTCCGCAGCTCGTGCCATTCGTCGAGCGAGGGAACCGCCGCGATCCGTGGCGGCGCGTCGGTGCGCAGGGTCGCGCAGGCCTGCTGGAATTCGTCGAGGGACATGCGGGCGGACGGGGGACGGGAGACGAGGGGGTAGAAACAACGCAGCGGCAGCCGACCGGAAGGTCGCGCTGCCGCTACTGGATTCGATCGGACCGGTGAGAGCGACGTGCCTCTACTGGTCTCGCCGCAAGCAGCCGTTAGGCTGCCGCCAGCGCCGCGCGCACCTTCTCGGCGAGCGCGGTAAACGCGGCCTCGTCGTGCACCGCGAGGTCCGCGAGGATCTTGCGATCGACTTCGATCCCGGCCTTGGCGAGTCCGTTCATGAAGGTGCTGTAGTTCATCCCGTTCATGTGAGCCGCGGCGTTGATACGCACGATCCACAGGCGACGGAAGTCGCGCTTCTTGTTGCGACGGTCGCGGTAGGCGTAGCGCCATCCGCGCTCGACCGACTCCTTCGCCGGGCGCCACAGCTTGGAACGCGCGCCGAAGTAGCCGCGCGCGGCCTTCATCACCTGCTTCTTGCGCTTCAGGCGCACCACATTGGATTTGACGCGTGGCATTGATCTCTCTCCTTACGCCTGGATCAGGCGCTTGATCACCTTCGTCTCGCCATTCGTGCCAACGATGGCGGGACGACGAAGCCGGCGCTTCCGACGGGCGTCCTTCTTGGTGAGGATGTGGCTCTTGTTGGCCTTCAGGCGGCGAACCTTCCCCGTCCCCGTGACGGAAAAGCGCTTCTTCGCGCCCTTGTGGGTCTTCATTTTGGGCATCGTCAGCTCACTTCGGTGCCAGGATCATCGTTAGGGACTTGCCTTCCATTTTCGCCGGACTCTCGATCTTGCCGGCATCCGCCAGCTGCTCCGAGACCCGCTGTACCACGGCGAAGCCGAGTTCAGGGTGGGCGATCTGCCGACCACGGAACATCAACGTCACCTTGACCTTGTTCCCCTCCCCCAGGAAGCGGCGCGCATGTCGGACCTTGGTGTCGAAATCGTGCTCCTCGATGCCAGGGCGGAACTTCACTTCCTTGAGCTCGATCACGTGCTGCTTCTTCTTGGCGACCCGCGCCTGCTTGGCCTGTTCGAACTTGAACTTGCCGTAGTCCATCACGCGGACCACCGGCGGGCGCGCGGTCGCCGCCACCTCCACCAGATCGAGCCCCGACTCCTCGGCGAGGGCCAAGGCACGGTCAACCTCCATGATTCCCAACTGACTGCCATCGGCGCCGATCACGCGGACCGGGCTGATGCGAATCTGGCGATTGAC
>CAZWVG010000557.1:0-1905 GCA_964637355.1 uncultured Gemmatimonadaceae bacterium | reverse complement strand
CCGAACAAACTACGAAACTACCCGCTTGCTTTCAAGCACGCGATGAAATCCCGAACGCATTTTCCACGTGCCGAACGCGCACCTGACGCCCATCCACCAGCACCCCAATTACGTCGAAGCGATACACCTCCCCCACGCGCCCATGCCGGTCGATCCAAACCGACGCCGAACGCACCAACTCCCTGCGCTTCTTCCAGTTAACCGCTTCGATCGGCCCCCCGAACCACCCCCCGTGACGCGCCTTCACCTCCACGAACGCCACCGTCCCATCTCGCTCGGCGACCAGATCGATATCCCGATGCCCGCTCCGGAAGCGACGATGCAGCACGCGCCACCCGCGACGCCGTAGCCAGCGCTCCGCGAGCACCTCCCCCTCACGCCCGAACTCGCTCCGCTCGCTCGTCACAGGAGCAATCTGCCACGCCCCCCTGACACCCCTCGCACCATTCCATTGCACCCGTCATCCTGGCAGTGCAGCACAGGAGGCCGAGCAGCAGCGGATGTCGAAGCGCGGGCGAGCGTAGAGCCAACGATTTCGCCGCGACGCGTCTGCGATCGGCGAGGGCGGGGCGGACTCGGATGGCGGCAACCTGCTCCGCGCTTCGCCGCAGTTTCGCACGATTGCGGTGACGCCGGAGCCTCGTTAGGCAGGCGCAGGCGCGGACCGCGGGTCGCGCCCCTGACGGGCGCGTACTACGACGCGTCGGGGCCGGCGATGCGGTCCAGGTCGTCCAGACCGACCATGATGTCGCGCGGCTTCGATCCCTTGGATGGGCCGAGTACCCCGGCGGCGTTCAGCTGGTCGATGATGCGCGCGGCGCGACCGTAACCGATCCCAAGCCGGCGTTGCAGGAGCGAGGTGGAGCCGAGTTGGTGCTGGATGCACGTTTCGGCCGCGCGGCGGAAGAGCGGGTCGCGGTCCTCGCGCCCTCCCCCCTCACCTTCGTCGCCCTCGTCATCATCGATCGCTTCCTGCGCCTTGAGTTCGGCGATGATGTCGGTGCGCGCCAACTCGTCGTCCGCCATCCCCGCAGCCGCACGCGCGGCGCGGCGCGCGATCTTGCGCCCTTCGAACCACTGCATGAGGCGCTCGGTGTCGTCGCCCGGGATGAACGCGCCCTGCAGTCGCTGCGGCTCCGACTTTCCCGGCGGAATGAAAAGCATGTCGCCATTCCCCAGCAGCGACTCCGCCCCCATCCCGTCGATGATCGTGCGCGAGTCCACCTGCGACGCCACGCGGAAGGCAATGCGACTCGGGAAGTTCGCCTTGATGAGCCCAGTGATGACGTTCACGCTCGGACGCTGCGTGGCGAGGATGATGTGAATCCCGATGGCGCGCGCCTTCTGTGCGAGCATCGCCAGTGGCGTCTCGACCTCGGCCTGGACCGTCATCATCAGGTCGGCGAGTTCGTCGATGACCACGACGACGTACGGAAGAATTCCTTCCGTGTACTCGCGCCGCTCGAACGCGACGTCGGAGCGCGTGGGAAGGACGAGCGACGCGCCGTCGAGGACGCGCTTGTTGAACTCCTGGATGTTGCGCGATCCGTTCGCCGCGAGGATCTCGTAGCGCCGCTGCATCTCGATCACCGCCCACTTGAGGACGTAGGCAGCATCGCGGTTGTCGGTGATGACCTTGTGCAGGAGATGGGGGAGGTCGTTGTAGACCGACAGCTCGACCATCTTCGGGTCGACCATCAGGAACTGCAGCGTCTTGGGTGTGTGCCGGTACGCCAGCGACGTGATGATCGTGTTGACGCAGACCGACTTTCCCGATCCCGTGGCACCAGCGATGAGGAGGTGCGGCATCTTCGCCAGGTCGGCGACGACGACCTTCCCCTCGAGGTCCTTGCCTAACGCGATGGGGAGCGCCATGCGCGCCTGGGTGAACTCGCGCGCCTCGAT
>CAZWVG010000556.1:0-1920 GCA_964637355.1 uncultured Gemmatimonadaceae bacterium | reverse complement strand
TCCAGCGCCCCGTCGTCGCGCAGGCCGGGCATGCCCCCATGCGCCCGCAGTTGATCGAAATGCATCGCCTCGACCAGGAGACGCGAGACCCACCGCGGTTCGCTCCGCGCCACCGGCTACTTCGCCAACTCGCGCAGGGCGTGTCGGTACCGCTTGGCGGCGCGAGCGGCCAAGGCCAGGCCCGCCTCGAGCGTCGGATCGTACGGGGTAAGCAGGATCCCGTTCTCCGTTTCGACCGCGAGCACCGAATCCCCGACCGCCAGATGCAGGCGATCGGCCATGTCTTTCGGGAGCGTCGCGCCGACGGAGCCTCCGACGCGGCGCAGCTTGATGGGACGGACCATGTCCGCAGAGTAGCACAGCGATGCTACCTTGCCAAGGGCGACGCGTGCCACCGCACGGGCGCGCAGTCCGCCGCTCGGGCCGGTGCGGCGCGCGCCGCCCAACTGGCGCTGCACCAGACGGGCGAGCGGGGGATAGCGCGCGGCTTTGCCGCGCGCTCTTATTTCCTTCGCCCGCAGGTGAGCTAAGCGTTATGCCGTCATGAACTAACATGGACACACCATTCTACGAGGGCGTGGCGGCCGAACTTGCGTCGAAACTCCGACGAATCAAGTCGTTCACGACGCACGCGCCGTCCCTTGGTGCGCATCACGAGCAGGCGCTACGTACCGTCCTCACTCCGCTGCTTAGCTCTCGGTTCTCTATGCGCAGCGGGTTCGTTTATGACAACGCGACTGGTGCGTCACGGCAAGGCGACATCTTAATCGTCGACGAGCATCACGCGAACGCGTACTTCTATCGCGAGGGTGACTTTGCAATCGTCGAGCATTCGGCCGTCGCCTGCGTCGTGGAAGTCAAGACACGCTTAACGATGCGTGCATTCCTTGACGGCGTAAGCAATCTCGCGTCGTTCCGTCGAGTCACACAAGCGAAGCACGATCCGTTTACTCTGCTGTTTGCGTTCGAAAGCGAACCGTGGACGCCCAAGCGCCTGGATACGTGGTATCGCAGTGTGAGCCTCAGTCACGAGCCCATTTCGTACCCCTACGCAGTGTGCGCCCTCGACCGCGGTATCCTCATCCTGAGGAAGGCAAGCGACGGGGAGTGGGGGCACCAGTTGTCCATGGAGCGCGGCTCAGAGAAGCACAAGCATCGGTCGCTGAGCATATTCTTCCAGACTGTTCGGAAGTCGCTCCTAGAGCAGGCGCGAATCGACGGCAATCCATTTGAATACGCGCTCCTCGATGGCTTGACTTGGAGCAAAGAGTTCATGCGCTTTGGGCAGGGTGTCGTCGCGCCGCGCGCGGCATAACAGAGTGTTGCACCTGACAGCCACGTTGCGGAGGGCCGCCGCCCGCGCCGCGCTGTGCAATTCGGAACGCGGCGCGGGCGGCGGCTCTATTTGAGTGTCTGCAGGTGAACACCAGCGTTACACCGCGGAAGCTGGCAATTCGATTGTAGGGTCTCTCGGACACACGGCGTGCGTCGCAGCGCTCGGCGGGACGTCGCTGGGACGCGGTTTGGGTTGCCCTGGGCTTTCGCCGGACCAGTCGACGCCTGCGCCCTCCGCGTTCCCGGAAATGCGCGTCGCGTCTCGCTTCTGGGGCGAACAATGCGCGATGGCCTGACTCGCGGGATGCTTCACGTGGGAGGGCGGCGACTGTTGCGCCACACATTCCGCAGGTGCCTCCTTACCTCGTCCGTGCCCTGCACGGCGCCACCCAAACCCCAAACGGCGTCGGCCGGGCCAGGAGGCACCGCGGCTCCCGTGCTCCTCGGTGTAACAGTTGTTGGAGCAGACGGCCGAGCTAGTGATTGCGCGCTTCGCGCGCTCTATTTCCTTCGGCCGCAGCTCAACATTTGCGTTCGGCGGACTCAGAAACTTTGCTAGACAACTCGGCGGATGCAGGACACGAG
>CAZWVG010000555.1:0-1931 GCA_964637355.1 uncultured Gemmatimonadaceae bacterium | reverse complement strand
GCGGGACGCTGGAGGGTGCGCGAGGCGGAGCGGGGGCTGGGCGAGAGGGTGGCGGAGGGGGCGCGGCCGGTGTTGGAGCCCGCGGCGCTGCGCGCACTGCTCCCGCGGCTCCGGGAGACGTGCCCGAGTCGCGCGGAGTCGCGACGGCCGGTGATTCGCTGGTCACGTCGAGCGATTCGGTCGCACGACCCGCCAGCGACGCCTGCTCGCTGGCGCTCAGCGCGTTAGGCGTGGCGCGCCCCGAGTCGTGCGTGAGGAGGCGGCGCTCGAGCGCGCGCAGCGGCTCGGGCGCCAGCGCGACGGTCGAGGTGGCGAAAATGCGGAAGGCGGTGAGATCAGGATTGGACGAGGACAGCTCCGTGCGCATCGCGCGTTGCAGCTCGTCGTCCGACGTGAGGTAGCCGCGCAGCCCGGCGAGAAGCTGCATGAGCGCGAGTTCGTACTCCTCGTTGGAGTCGAAGCCGAGCTCGCGCCGGTTGGTGCGATACGGGACAATCTGCTGATAGAGCTGCGACACCTCGAAGCCCCGCGAGAGCAGCTCGGGAAACATGCCGCGGATGTTGTCGACGACGCGGCGGTACAGTCGGTCGAGCTCGTCCATCAGGATGAGGTCCGGGTCAGCACGGTGCGCGCACACGAAGGCAACGCGGGCAACGCGAGGTCCACCTAACGATTCTCCAGCCGCGTCATCTGCGCATCGAGGTCCTGGTTGTACTTGCCGCGCGCCGAGCCTCCGATGTGCTCGATCGTGCGCGTCACGACATCCTCGTCGTGCTCCTTCGAATCCTTGAAGCCATACGAATAGCCGGCAGCGAAGCCGACCAACAGGAGCAGGACGATCTTGAACATGGCGGTTCCTCGGACGGGGCGGGGTCTCCTTACGGACGCCCCGCTTCGACGCCGGGTAACTGCTTGGCTGCCTTGAAGCTGCGCGACTCGGGGAACGGTTCGAGCCGGAGCGCGCTGGCGGCGCCGCTCGCCTTCGCCGCCCAGGCATCGTACCCGGAGTCGACCAGTCCGCCAGCGTTCGACTGGTCGCCCGCCGCGCGAATCGCCAGGTGGTTGGCGTATTCGTTCTGTGCGTGCCCGTTGTGGCCGCGCACCCAGCGCCACTCCACGGCGTGCCCGTTCACCGCGGCGACCGCCTCGCGCCAGAGCGCGAGATTCTCGATCGGACCGCTCTTTCGCTTCCAGTCACGGCGCGCCCAATCGTGCACCCACTGCGACATCCCGTCGACGATGTAGCGCGAGTCGGTGGTGAAGACGACGCGAAAGTAGCTCCCCTTGCTGGCGATTCCGCGGAATGCCTCGATCACCGAACGGAGCGCCATTCGGTTATTGGTCGTCGCCGGCTCGGATACCCAGATGTCGCGCCGCACGATCTCGCCGTTCGGCCGCCGGTACTCCACGAGCACGCCTGCACCACCGGGGTTGTCTCCCTCGCGTCCGTTGCCAAGGCACGACTCGTCGGCGTAGATCGCCACAAGCGGTGCATCGTTCGACGCCATCAGCGCACGACCTCGAACGAGTCGATCTCGTCGAGGACGAGGACGATGCGGTCGCCGGTGGTCGGGTGCACCGCTTCGATCGCCTCGCGCCCGTCGCGCAGGAAGAGGCGCGTGGCGATCACCACGTATTCTGTTCCGCGTCGGTAGACCGCCAGGCGGCTCCCTCGACTGATCGCCGTTTCGAGTGCGTCGTACTGTGCCGTGGTAAACTCGGCCATCATCGCTCCGCGCCAGCCGTGCGGCTGGCGGTCCAGGTGGTTGCCAGGCGGGTGAGGACGCGCGTGCAGCGCTCCACCTCGTCCAAGGGGATGTACTCTTCATCGGCGTGCGCGAGCATGATATCGCCGGGGCCGTAGCAGATGGCGGGGATCCCGCCGTCGTTGAGGATTGCGGCGTCGGTCCAGGCGCTCATCCCTTCGTGCA
>CAZWVG010000554.1:0-1944 GCA_964637355.1 uncultured Gemmatimonadaceae bacterium | reverse complement strand
ATGGCCGCCAGCAGCAACGCCGCCGCGAGGGCGAGCACGCGCACCGGCGCGGCGACTCCCCAACTGCGCGCAACGGTGCCGCGGGCGAACACTCGCCCGCGAGCACCGATCGCGCGTCCCACCACCGCGCCGTTCATGGTCGCCTCCCGGCTACTTCAGGCGGGCGTAGCGGATCGTGATCTGCCGCGACGTCCCCGTGGTGCCGTAGTAGCTCGTCAGCTGCACCTTGTACGTCTCGGTGCCACGCTGCACGAGATAGACATTGTAAGTGGGCCAGATCTGGTTGTCCGTCCCGGTGATGTTGTAGCGATACCAGGGCTTCGAGACGAAGACCCCCGCGTACGCATCCTTCTTGAACACCTGCGCCGGCGCCGTCGCCGCATACGCGGCGGTGATGTTCGCGTATGGCGTCCCGTTGTCGACCAGCGCGGTCATGCTCCCCGATCCACTCACCCCACCGTTCGAGCGGATCTCGAAGCCCGAGAAACGAAGGTCCCACGTCCCGCTGGCGCTGCTCACCGCGCCCGCCGTGAGGTCGAAATAGACCGGCCCATTCCGTACGTCGACCGTCTTGGTCTGCGACGCGCCGAACGTCCCGCCCGGTGTCGTCTGCAGCGCGTACTCGAAGGTGACCTGCCCCGCATTCGCCGCGCTCGCACTGGCCAGCGACGTCACGCGAAACTTGCCTAACGTCACGGTCGAGGTCCCCGAGCGCAGGAGCCAGGCGCGGTCGGCCTTGGCGGTCGCCGTCGCCCCGCTCCCGTCGAACCAACCGGCGATTGCCGGCGTCAGCGTGTCGCTGGTGAACATGCTCGTCGCCGGAACCTGCGTCGCCGTCACCGCCTCGAAGCCGGCCAGCTCACCCGAGGCCGTGAGCCCCGCCAACGCGGCGTCGCTCACCGCCGCGTTCTGGCAGAGGCAGTACGCCGTCACGCCGCCGGGGCCGACAGCACCACCGTTGACGATCACGTTCGTGGCGAAGAAGCCGAGATCCCATGCCGAACTCGTCGCCGGATCGCCCGGCGTCACCGTCGTCGCGGTGGTACCAAGGTGCACGTAGGCGTAGTTGGTCGATGCATCGACCGTGAGCTGCGCCGTCACTGGCGTGATCACGGGAGCGGTGGTTCCATCGCTGCCACACGCCGCAGCGGCAAGCGTGGCGAGAACGAGTAGTGAACGGCTAGCGAACGAACGAGGCATGAGAAGGCACGGAAGACGGTTGAAGCACGGACGCCGGCTCGCTCGAACGCTCGCGCGTCGCTAGGCGGTAGCCGGCGTAGATCAGGAGTAGCCCGAGGAGTTCGGTCACGTACAGCACTTCGACGTAGCCCATGCGCGTGAACGACCCGCCGATCCCGGGGAGAATGGCACCCACGGAGATGAGCACGTTCCCCGTCGCGCGGTGACGCTGGCCGGGAACGCGTGCGAAGCGCCACGCCGACCAGGCCGCGCTCCCCGCGAGGAGGATGAAGGCGTAGATGTTGACGAAGGGGCTGATCAGGCGCACCCAGTGCCACTCGATCACCTTCCCCGCCGGACGCGTCGCCTCCACGAGCGAGTAGTCGATCGGCGTGAGCATCACGGCGACGGCGCCGAACAGCACGACCGCGACGAGCGCAATCGTCAGTTTGTTCGCGGTGGAACGACGCAGGTGCAAGTACGCCGAACCCTGGGCGAGCGGGGCGCCGCCGAGGAGCGCGCCGAAGATGTACCAGAGCCGGAAGAGCACCTCGTGCCAACCGAAGAGCGTGATCGACGACTCGAGCAGCGTCCCCGCACCGTACGTGATGGTGCCGAGCGCCCACCAGAGGAGGTGCGTCCCGCCCCCCTTCGCGCGATAGCGACGAAGCAGTTCGGCGGTGAAGAGCGTCGCGACGATCGTCGTGACGATGGGGAGGTAGTAGACGAGGCGAGGCACGCAACAAGTGTCGCCCTGTCTCTCCC
>CAZWVG010000553.1:0-1946 GCA_964637355.1 uncultured Gemmatimonadaceae bacterium | reverse complement strand
TGCGCTTCTTCGACGTGTGGGACTGGGCCGATCGCGACTACCTCACGCTGAGCGGCGGCGAGCGGCAGCGCGTGCACTTCGCGCGCGTCCTCTCGCAGGTCTGGTATCCCACGCCCGGGGCGCTCCGCTATCTCGTGCTCGATGAGCCGCTGACCTTCCTCGACATCCGCTACCAATACGACTTCATGCACCGCGTGCGCGAGTTGATGGCACCGGGTGATCTCGTCGTGGTCGGGATCGTGCACGACTTGAACCTCGCTGCGCGCTTCGCCGATCACCTGGTGATGATGCGCAAGGGGCAGGTGCTCGCCGCGGCCGCACCACAGGACGTGCTGCAGCCGGCGCTCGTGCAGGAGGCGTTCGGCATCCTCCCCGAAGTGCGCCACGACAAGGGCGACGGACGCATGCACCTGGTGTTTGGGTAGCGGCGCGCGGAATCCGCGCCGCTCGCGGCGCGCGGCACCGGCGCGCCGCCACGCCCTAACTCAGCAGCAACTCCAGCTCCTCCCGTCCCAGGCTCGCCACCACCGCATTGTCGGCGCGCACGATCGCCTCGGCCAGGTCGCGCTTGCTCTCCTGCAGCGCGAGCACCTTTTCCTCCACGGTGTCGCGCGCGATGAGGCGCGAGGCGAAGACGCGGTTGGTCTGCCCGATACGGTGGGCGCGGTCGATGGCCTGCGCCTCGACCGCCGGGTTCCACCACGGGTCGAGCAGGTACACGTACTCGGCGGCCGTGAGGTTGAGCCCCACGCCGCCGGCCTTGAGCGAGACGAGGAAGATCCGGCACTCGGGATCCTCCTGGAACTCCCCAACGACGCGCTGCCGGTCGCGGGTGTCGCCGTCGAGGTAGGCGTAGCGCATCCCGGCCGCATCCATCTGGTCGCGCACGATGGAGAGGAGCGAGGTGAACTGCGAGAAGACGAGGACCTTGTGATCCTCCTCGGTCGCCTCGGTGACGCGGGTGAGGAGCATGTCGATCTTGCTGCTCGAGTCGCCACGGCGCCCTGGGTCGACCAATCCGGGGTGACACGCCGCCTGACGGAGGCGCAACAGCGCCTCGAGGACGTGCATCTTGCTCTTCGCCAACCCCTGCGTGGCGATGCGCCCCAACAGCGAATTGCGGTAGTGATCGCGCAGCTCGTTGTAGAGCGCGCGCTCCTTGGGGCTCAGCTCCACGACGAGCGTCTGCTCGAGGCGCTCGGGGAGTTCGGGGGTCACCTGCGCCTTGGTGCGACGCAGGATGTACGGACGCACGGCGCGGGCGAGCATCGCGCGCGACTGCTCGCGCTCCTCGGCGTTCCCCGGCCCCTCGAGGCGTCGCACCAGCGTCCCGAACACCGAGGCCTTGCCTAACAAGCCCGGATTGAGGAACTCCAGCAGCGACCAGAGCTCGCTCAACCGGTTCTCGATCGGTGTCCCCGACATCGCCAGCCGGTGCTTCGCGCGAATGAGGCGCGCCGCCTTGGCCCCTTCGGTCCCGGCGTTCTTGATCGCCTGCGCCTCGTCGAGCACCGCGTAGTCGAACTCGAAGGCGCGTAGCGACGCCACGTCGCGCCGCAGCGTGCCGTACGTCGTGATGACCAGGTCATAGTCCGAGAGATGCGAAATCCCGCGCCGCCTGTCGGGCCCCCCGTGTACCAGGATGCGAAGCCTGGGGGTGAAGCGCGTCGCCTCCTGCTCCCAGTTGAAGACGAGGGAGCGCGGCACGACCACCAGCGAGGTGCCCTGTCCTTCGGCGCGCCGTTCCTCGAGGAGCGCCAGCACCTGCACCGTCTTCCCCAACCCCATGTCGTCGGCGAGGCACCCGCCAAAGCCGAACTGCCGAAGGAAGTTGAGCCACCCCAGCCCTTCACGCTGGTACGGGCGCAACGTCCCGACGAACGTTTCCGGCGCATCGGCGGGCTTGATCCCGTCGAAGTGCAGGAGTTCCTCGCGCGCCTTCTGGA
>CAZWVG010000552.1:0-1960 GCA_964637355.1 uncultured Gemmatimonadaceae bacterium | reverse complement strand
GCTTCTTCTCCTTGCACTGCGCTTCCGTGAGCCCGATCGAGGCAACCTCGGGATGGCAGTAGGTCGCGTTGGGGATGTTGCCGTAGTTCACGGGGTGCGGGTGTCCGCCGGCGAGCAGCTCGGCGAGGACGTAGCCTTCGCGCTGCCCCTTGTGGGCGAGCATCGGGGCGCCGATCACGTCGCCGATGGCGTAGACGCCCTTGGCGCTCGTCTGGTAGGTGGTGGTGTCGACCTTGATGAAGCCACGATCCGTCAGCTGCACGCCGAGCTCCTTGAGGCCGATGTTCTCGACGTTAGGCGCGCGCCCGGCGGCGACCAGGACGCAGTCGACGCTCAGCTCCTCCTTCGCCCCACCCGACTCGAGCGACATCTTCACGCCCCCCTTCGACACCTTGACGTTGGAGAGCTTGGCCGAGAGGTGCACGTTGATCTTGCGCTTCTTGAAGGCGCGCCCCAACTCGGCGGAGCAGTCGGCATCTTCCAGCGGGAGGAGGGTCGGAAGGACCTCGATGAGGTGCACCTCGCTCCCGAAGGCGTTGAAGACGTCGGCGAACTCGCATCCCACGGCGCCCGCGCCGACGATGGCGATCGCCTTGGGGGCCTTCTCGAGCGTGAGCGCCTCGTCCGACGAGATGACCGTCGTCTTGTCGAGTTCGAGGCCGACTTGCGGAAGGCCGCGCACGCGCGAGCCGGTGGCGACCACGACCCCCTTCTTGGCATCGTGACGCTCTTCCTTCCCGTCGCTCCCCTTGACCGAGACGCTCGCGGCCGCGCCGGCGCCCGCCTTGACCAGCGTCCCCGTCCCCTTGATCCAGTTGATCTTGTTCTTCTTGAAGAGGAACTCGACCCCCTTGGAGTTCTGCGTCGAGACGGCGCGTGAGCGCTTCATGGCGACGTTGTAGTCGAAGCCGACCTCGCCGCTGACCATCACGCCGAAGTCACCGGCGTGGCGCACCTTGTTGGCCATCGACGCGCTCTCGAGGAGCGCCTTGGCCGGAATGCACCCCCAGAGGACGCAGGTGCCGCCCAGCCCTTCGCGCTCAACGACGCCAACGGAGAGACCGAGCTGGGCGCAGCGGATGGCGCCGACATATCCGGCGGGGCCGCCGCCGAGGAAGATGACGTCGTACGAAGCCATGACGAGATGGGGGAGGAGGCGAGAAAAGGGGGCGCACGCTGCGCGCCGCACCCCCTAATCTACCCAGCCGCCCGCTCGCCCCGCGAGTCGCTCCGGTTCGCCGATGAGATGCGAACCTCTCGTTTTCGCCGGCTCCTTCCTAGCGAAGCGGAGAACGGGGCGACGTGCCCACGCCAATGCGACGACGCTCGCTGTGCACGCCGTCCGAGGTCACCACGTCGAGCGACGTCTGGCTGGTGAAGACGACCGCTTCGCCCCCGCGCCCGAACGCGAGGATCTGCTGCGTCGCCGGGTCGCGAACCAGCACGCCGCGCGTCCTACCACCGCTCCAGCGGATGCGCACGGCCCGCGCGTTCACGCGCTCCGCAATTGGCGCGTCGGCCGCCGTCAGCGCCCCAGAGGCGGTGGAGCGGAACTCCGCCTGCGCCGAACCCACGGCCGCCCGCACGCGCGTCGGCTCCTGCCCGCGCATCATGTCGAACGGAATGACGTAGGCGAAATTCTGCGCCGAGCCATCGGGGTGGTCGGCCACGTGATCGCCATCGAACGACAGGTCGAACAGCGTCTCCCCGAGCGCCCCGAAGCCCTGCAGGCGATTGGGACCGCGGCGCGTGGGGAGGACGGGGGGAGCGGTGACTTCGAATGTCGGCTCGAGGATCACCTTCCCGTGCTCCACGCGCCCCCAGACGAGGAGTCCGCGACGCGGCGTGTTGTCGGCGTAGCCCGCGGCGTACGACGCGGCTGTCACGAACGGGTTCGACGCGCGGTAGTTGAGCACCGCGGTGAAGGTGTAGCTGCTGATCCAGGTGGGATTGCAGTATC
>CAZWVG010000551.1:0-1961 GCA_964637355.1 uncultured Gemmatimonadaceae bacterium | reverse complement strand
ATACGCTCACTCTCATGCGGGACCTTCGCGCCCGCTGCGAGTGGGATGCGGCGCAAACGCACGAGTCCCTCCGCCCCTATCTCGTCGAGGAGGCGCACGAGCTCGACGACGCCATCCGCGACCGCGACGTCCCCCACATGCGCGAGGAGCTGGGTGACGTTCTCCTGCAGGTGCTCTTTCACTCGGTGGTCGCCGAGCAGGCGGGGGAGTTCGACATCGGCGACGTGGCCGCGGCGCTCATCGCCAAGATGCACGCCCGGCATCCGCACCTGTACGGCGACGGCGAACGCATCGCCTGGGAGGCACTGAAGGCGCGCAAGCGTACATCGATCGAGGAGGGGCTCCCGGCAGGTCTCCCTTCGCTGCACCGCGCCCACCGGCTGCAGGACCGCGCCGCGGGAGTGGGTTTCGACTGGGACGACGTCGACGGTCCCGCGGAGAAGGTTGCCGAGGAGCTGCGCGAAGTCCGGGAGCAGATCGCCGCGACGCCGGTGCAGCGCTCAGCGCACGGCGCGCCGCAGTACGATGCGGCGCACGACGCGGTCGAGGACGAATTGGGCGACCTGCTCTTTGCGGTCGTGAATCTCTGTCGAAAGGCGGGGGTGCACGCGTCGCTCGCGCTCGACCGGGCGAACGCGAAGTTCTCCCGGCGATTTACCGCAATCGAGCGCCTCGCGGCCGAGCGCGGAATCGACGTGAAGTCGGCCGGGCTGGCGAAGCTCGACGAGTTGTGGGACGAGGTGAAGGCGGGGGAGCGGGCGGCGAAGGAGACGCGCGGCGCCTAACGGGGCAGCGCCTCAGCCGCGGAGCAACGCCCTAGTCCACGTCGCTCCGCCCATCGCCAAGGAACGTCGGGCGCGCCAGCCCGCCTCGATCCTCGTAGAAGCGGATCTCTCCCGGCGCGTGCAGCTTGGCCAGCAGGATGATCTGCCCCACGTGCGTCGAGAAGTGCTCGACCACGTGGTAGATCGCCGAGAAGACCGTCGTTTCGCGCCCCTGGATCATGCGCACTTCGCCTAACGACTCCGGCGTCAGTCGCGCGAGTACCGCGTCCACCTCGCTCAACGCCTTCTCCAGGTGCTCGAGCAATTCGGCGGCGTTCATCCCGCCGGTTGCCGCGAACTCGGCGTCGCGCTCGCGATGGTCGTCCGCGCCGCCGACCCCGCTCACGATCCACTGCCGAACGTTCCCCGCCAGATGCAACAACAGGTTCCCCGCGCTGTTCGACTCCTCGTTCGCCCGCCACCAGATGCGCTCCGAAGGGAACGCCAGGATCGCCGTCCGGAGCTTGGCCGGATACTCGAGACCCAGATAGTAACGGGAGCGCTCGATGAAGCGCAGAGCGGGGTCGAAGCTCACGGGTGCAAACGGTGCATGAGGCGTGGGAAGGCGATGCATTCGCGAATGTGCGGCGTCCCGCAGATCCAGGCGACGGTGCGTTCGAGTCCGATGCCAAAGCCGGAGTGCACGAACGTCCCGTACTTCCGCAGGTCGAGGTACCAGCCGTAGGCGTCGACCGGAAGCTCCTCCTCGTGAATGCGCGTGAGGAGCTTGTCGTAGTCGTCCTCGCGCTGCGACCCGCCGATGATCTCGCCGTATCCTTCGGGTGCGAGGCAATCGTCGCACAGCACGGTACGCGGATCGTCGGGGTTCTCCTTCATGTAGAAGGCCTTCGCCCCCTTGGGATAGTTGCACACGAAGATCGGCGTGTCGTAATCGGCGACGAGAATCGCCTCGTCTTCGGCGCCAAGGTCGTCGCCCCAGACGATCGAGCTCCCGCGCTCCTGCAACGTCTTCACCGCATCGCTGTAGTCGATACGCGGAAACGGCGCGACGACCTTTTGCAGCTTGGAAACGTCGCGCTCGAGTTCGGCCAGCTCAGCTGCACGACGTTCGACCACACGAGCCACGATATGGCTGACAAGATCTTCCTGCAGCCGCATGTTATCGTGCGTATCGTA
>CAZWVG010000550.1:0-1966 GCA_964637355.1 uncultured Gemmatimonadaceae bacterium | reverse complement strand
GTGCAGCAGGCGGCGCAAGGCCTCGCCAGATGCAAGAAGCATCGCCTCGGGGAGACGCGACGCATCGGGAATTCCTGCCTGCGCCATGTGCGGCTTTCCGCCCCCGCGCCCCCCCGCCAGCTGCGCCAGCTCGCGCACCACCGCGTCGGCACGCACGCCGCGATCGCGCGCGTCGTCGGTCGCCACCACGAGCAGCGTACTCTTTCCATCATCCAACGTCGCGCCCAGCGCCGCGACCCCGCTCCCGAGCTGCTCGCGCAAGGCGTCACCAATCGCCTGCAGCGTCTTCACATCGGGCGCCGAGAGCGTGGACGACACCAGGCGCAACCCATCGACCGTCGTGGCCGATGCCAGGAGCGAGCGCACTGCGTCTCCCCCGCCCTTGAGCGCCTCGTCGAGCCGGCGCTCCAGCTGTCGGCGGTCGTCGAGCAACCCCTGCACGCGCTTGAGCGCCGTATCGGGCGTCGCCTTGAGGAGTTCCCCAACTCGCAACAGCGTCTGCTCATGCTCGTGCATCAACTCATACGCGCGTGGACCGGTCACCGCCTCGATGCGGCGTACCCCCGCCGCGACACCGGTCTCGCTGACGATCTTGAACAGGGAGATCTGCGCCGTGTTGCGCACGTGGGTCCCGCCGCACAGCTCGACCGAGAGCCCGGGGATCTTCACCACGCGCACCACGTCGCCGTACTTCTCCCCGAAGAGCGCCATCGCCCCTTCGGCAACGGCCTCCTTGTACGCGCGCTCCTCGGTGCGCACGTCGACCGACGCCCAGATCCCGCGATTCACCGTGCGCTCGATGTCGTCGAGGATCTCCGGCTTGATCGGGCCGTGATGCGTGAAGTCGAAACGCAGGCGGTCCGGCGCCACCAGCGACCCCGCCTGGTGGACGTGATCGCCTAACGCGGCGCGCAGCGCGGCGTGGAGGAGGTGCGTCGCCGTGTGATTGCGCTCCGTGTCACGGCGGCGATCGCCCGGGACGCGCGCGACCGCCGGGCCGAAGACCAGCGTCCCCGAAAGCGTTCCGATCGCCGCGATCCGTCCATCCACCTTCTTGACGTCGTCCACCTGCACGCGCCACCCGTTCCCCACGATCTCGCCGTGGTCGGAGACCTGTCCCCCGGACTCCGCGTAGAACGGCGTCTCGCGCAGGAGCATCGCGACGCGGTTTCCCTCGAGGCGACGCACCGCAGCGACCTGCGTCTCGATCTCCACGGCGTCGTAGCCGACGAACGGCGTAGACAAACCGTCGCTTGCACCATTGCCCTCGGCGCGCTCCCAGCGCTCCATGTCCGACAGCTCGTCAGCAACCACGCCGAGCTTGCGCGACTTCCGCTCTTCCTGCGACTGCGTGCGCTGCGCGCCGAGTGCGGCCTCGAAGCCGGCGATGTCGACCGCGTAGCCGCGCTCGCGCGCCATGAGTTCCGTGAGGTCGATCGGGAAGCCGTAGGTATCGTACAGGCGGAAGGCGTCGTCGCCGCCGATCGTCCCGCGCAGGTGCGTGGAGCCCTGCGTCGTTCCGCCGGCGGGGGCGAGGGCGTCGAAGCGTGACATCCCGCCCTCGATCGTCGCGAGGAATCGCTCTTCCTCGGCGCGCGTCGTCTCGAGGATGTGCGCGGCGCGCTGCTGCAACTCGGGGAAGAAGCCTCCCATCGTGTCGATCACCGCCTGCACCACATGCACCAGCGTCGGCTCACGCCGCCCGAGCAGGTACGCGTGCCTGACGGCGCGACGCAGGATGCGTCGCAGCACGTAGCCGCGTCCTTCGTTCGAGGGAAAGACGCCGTCGGCGAGGAGGAACCCGACCGCGCGCGCATGATCGGCGAGGACGCGATACGACGCCGAATGATCGCCGAGGATCAAGCGTCCGTCAGGCGCAACGCCGGCATACGGTCGACCGACCGTCGCCTCGATCGCCGAGAGCATCGGCGCGAAGACGTCGGTGTGATAGTTGTTCGTGACTCCC
>CAZWVG010000549.1:0-1990 GCA_964637355.1 uncultured Gemmatimonadaceae bacterium | reverse complement strand
ACTCCAGACCGCCCTCACGGGCGCCATCGGCCAATGCCTTCACGCGGCCGTGATACCGGTACCCCGCGCGATCGAATACCACCTTGGTGATTCCCCGCTCCTTCGCCACGTCGGCCAGCGCCTTCCCGACCAGCGCTGCCTTCTCGGACTTTCTCCCCGTCAGCTCGCCATCTCCGACCGTGAGCAACGTGCGCTGCGCGACGTCGTCGACGAGCTGCGCATAGATGTGCTTGAGCGAACGGAAGATGACGAGGCGCGGACGTTCGGCCGACCCCTTGATACGGTTGCGAAGGCGCAGGTGCCGGCGATAGCGGAGCTCCTGGCGCGTCTTCGGGATTCCTCTGCTACGCATTACTTGCCTCCCGCCTTGCCGGCCTTCCGGCGAATGACCTCACCAGCGTAGCGCACGCCCTTCCCCTTGTAGGGCTCCGGCTTGCGCAGCTTCCGAATTTCCGATGCGATACGGCCGACGACTTCCTTGTCGGCCCCTTCGACCACGACCTGCGTCGGCTGCGGCGCGGTGAGCTTCACTCCCGCCGGCGCCTTCACCTCGATCGTGTGCGAGTACCCGAGCGACATGAGCAGCCCGTACGGCTTCACCTCGGCCTTGTAGCCGACGCCCGTGATCTCGAGCTGACGCGTGAAACCCTTGGTCACCCCTTCGACCATGTTCGCCACGAGCGTCCGCGTGAGTCCGTGCAGCGCCTTGTGCTGCGTCTCATCGGACGGACGCTTCACGGTGAGCGTGTTGTCGGCGTAGCCGAGGATCATCTCCGGGTGGAGCGTGCGGGTGAGCTCACCCTTCGGCCCCTTCACCGAAAGCGTCGTTCCCTTCAACGTCACCGTCACGCCCGCAGGCACGGCGACCGGTTGCTTGCCAATTCGCGACATCGTGGAATCTCCTTACCAGACCAGGGCGAGCAGTTCGCCGCCGGTGTGCGCCTTGCGCGCATCCGCATCGGACATCACGCCGCGCGACGTGCTGAGGATCGCCATGCCGAGCCCGTTGCGCACGCGCGGGATCTCGCTCACCGCGACGTACTTCCGGAGCCCGGGCGTCGACACACGCTGCAGCTGACGGATCACCGGCTGCCCGCCGGCGTAGCGCAGGATCACGCGCAGGAGCTTGTGCCCCGCCTCGTTCTCCACGTGGCGGTAGTCCTGGATGTAGTTGTTCGCCTTCAGGATCCGCGCGATCTCGGTCTTCACCTTCGATGCCGGCATGTCCACGCGACGGTGCTTCGATCCGCAGGCATTGCGGATGCGCGTGAGCATATCGGCGATCGGGTCAGTCATGCTCATGTACGGAACTCTCGCTCTCCTCTCGTATCCGCGAACGTTGTGGCGGACGTGGAGGAATAAAGGGTAGAAAATTGGACGGGAGACGGGGGACGGGAGACGGGGGTGTTCGCCGCTGCGCGGCTCACGTTTGTCTGAGTCGAGATTCGCGGCGGCCAAAGGCCGCCGCACTCCCGTCCCCCGTCTCCCGTCTCCCGTCCGCCTTACTCACCACGACGCCTTACGCACGCCCGGAATCAGCCCGTTCAGCGCCATCTCGCGGAGCGCGATGCGCGAAAGGCCGAAGTAGCCTTCGTAGCCGCGCGAACGCCCGGTCATCGAGCAGCGGTTGCGGATGCGCACGCGCGAGCTGTTGCGGGGAAGCTTGCGCAGCTTCGAGTACGCGGCCGTGCGCTCTTCATCCGAGGTCTTCGGATTCTTGATGGTCGCCTGGAGGGCGCGGCGCTTCTCGGCGTAGCGCGCGACCAGCTCCTTGCGCTCCTCGTTCTTGACGATCTTCGACGTCTTGGCCATGGCTGCCTAACGACTCGCTTGAATCAGTTGGTGAAGGCGACGACGATCGGCTTCTCGTCGCCGCGGAACGGCATGCCCAGCTCGCGCAGCAGGGCGAACGACTGGTCGTCCTTGTCCGTGGTCGTGACGAACGTGATGTCCATCCCGTGGATCTGCTCGACCATGTCGTAGTTGATCT
>CAZWVG010000548.1:0-1995 GCA_964637355.1 uncultured Gemmatimonadaceae bacterium | reverse complement strand
GACGAACCCGAGGCAGCGCAGCGCATGCTGGGCGTGTGCGCCGAGCGCGGCGTGGCATTCATCGCCAATCGCCCGTTCGGTGGCGGAAGTTCGTTCGCCCGAGCGCGCGGGAAGCCGCTCCCTGCGTGGGCCGCCGATTACGACATCACGAGCTGGGCGCAGTTCATGCTCAAGTGGATCCTCTCGCACGAGCAGGTCACCTGTGCGATTCCCGGTACGAGTAACGCAACGCACGTGGCAGACAACCTTGCCGCAGCAACAGGGCGCCTCCCCGACGGCCATGTGCGCGATCGCATGGCCGCCGAGTGGCGCTCGCTCTAGCGTCGCCCGGCTGACGACACGTCGTCACACGAATGGTCTCCGGTCGCGCCGTCGCCCAGCGTCGGCCGGAGGGCGTCGCCCCGATGAGCGATGACCGCTAGCCGTCGCGCATCGCCTCCAGGGGATCGACCCGCATCGCCCGTCGCGCCGGGAGCCACGATGCGAGGAGCGCCATCGCGCCGAGCACCAACGTCACCCCTGCCAGTGTCGGAACGTCGTAGGGGCGCACGCCGAAGAGGAGCGAGCTGAGGACGCGTCCCGCGAGGAGCGAAAGAAGAATTCCTCCGACCGCCCCCATCACCGCGAGCCGCCCCCCTTGGCCCAGCACCAGGCGCCGAATGCCGGCCGGTGACGCCCCCATGGCGAGACGCACGCCGATCTCCCGGCGTCGCTGGGCCACGGTGTAGGCCATCACGCCGTACACCCCAAGCATCGCCAGCAGGATCGCCACCGCGGCGAAGAGCCCGACGAGCGTGGCGTACAGCTTGGGGAGGGCGACGGCATCGCCGGCCAGCTGCTCGAGCGCTGTGGGGCTGTTGAGCGGGATGAGTGGATCGACCTCACGGAGCGCGGCGCGCAGCGCGTCGGTCGCCGCTTCGCGCCCCTGCGCCGGGATGATCACGATATTGGCAGCTCGCGTGGGGAATTGTCCAATCGGCGTGAACATCTCGGTCTTGTACGGTTGGTTCGGCCCATCGTGTCGCGCCGAGCGCACGACGCCAATGATCGTTGCGCGCGGATCCTTCGGGTCCTCGCTCGTCGCGAGCACACGACCGATCGGACTCTTCCCGCCCCAGAAGGCGCGCACCGATTCTTCGTTCACGATGGCGACGGGTGCCGAGCCGGCGCGGTCTTCCGGGGTGAAGTACCGACCCGAGACGAGCTGCATTCCCATCGCCTGCAGGTAGCCCGGACTAACCGCGCGATACCAGACCGAGGCCGATCCGTTGGTCCGCGGCGGCTCTCCGATCGCGATTGCGGTGACGTCCTGGTCTCCCCCACCCAGCGGCGTGATGTCCGACAACTCCGCGCTACGAATGGCCGGATTGGCGCGAAGTCGCCCGAGGAGATCGTCGAAGCTCTGCACGGCCCGCTGCGGTTCAGGATAGCGCGTCCGCGGAAAGAAGACCGAGCTCACGAGGACGTTGTCGGTGCGGAAGCCGAGGTCGACGCGCTGCAGGAGGAGGAAGCTGCGCATGAGAAGCCCCGCGCCGACCAGCAGAACCACGGCGAGTGCAATCTCGGAGACGACGAGCGACGCGCGCACCCTTCCGCCGCGTTCACCGATCTCCCGTGTCCCGCTCCGCAGCGCCTCCATGAGGTTGGCGCCGGCCGCGCTGAGCGCCGGCGCGAGTCCGAAGAGGAGCCCGGCGAGCACCGTGAGCGCGATCGTGAACAGCACCACACTCCGGTCGATCCCAAATGTCAGCAGCCGGCGAATGTTGTCGGGGACGAGCGTGGCGAGCGCCCCGCTCCCGGCGGCGCCGACCGCCAGTCCCAACGCACCGCCGGCGATCGCCAGTACCGCGCTCTCGACGAGGAGCTGTCGCACGATGCGTCCGCGCCCGGCGCCAAGCGCGGCGCGCACGCCGAGCTCGCGCGTGCGACCGGCGCCGCGCACGAGGAGAAGGTTCGCCAGGTTCACGCAGGCGATCAGGAGGACGAAGCCGACCG
>CAZWVG010000547.1:0-2000 GCA_964637355.1 uncultured Gemmatimonadaceae bacterium | reverse complement strand
ACATCGACAAGGTGCACCCCGATGCGCTGCAGTTCCCCGACTACGACGCGCAGCTCGGCGCCGCGATGCGGCAGGAGACGGAGCTCTTCTTCACCCACATCGTGCGTGAGAACAAGAGCGTCCTCGACCTGTTCAACGCCGACTACACCTACATCAACGAGGAGCTCGCGAAGCACTACGAAATCCCCGGCGTGACCGGACGCGAGTTCCGGAAGGTGCAGTACCCGGACAACCGGCGCGTCGGGTTGTTGGGGCAGGGGAGCGTGCTGACGCTCACCTCGCACGCCAACCGCACCTCGCCGGTGCTTCGCGGCAAGTGGGTGATGGAAGTCCTCCTCGGTTCGCCGCCGCCACCTCCGCCGCCTGGGGTCCCGGACCTCGAGGAGACCAAGGACGCACGCGAAGGGCGCATGCTCACGACGCGCGAGCGGATGGAGATGCACCGCGCCAACGCCACCTGCAAGTCGTGTCACATGTTCATGGACCCGATCGGGTTGGCACTCGACAACTTCGACGTGACCGGCGCCTGGCGCATTCGCGAGAACGGGATGCCGCTCGACACGCGGGGCGATTTCTACGACGGGACACCGGTGACGAACCCCGCCGAGTTGCAGGCAGCGCTGATGAAGCGTCCAGTTCCACTGGTGCGCAACTTCACGTTGAACCTGATGGCGTATGCCGTCGGGCGGCGGATGGAGTACTACGACATGCCCACGATCCGCCGCATCGCCAGCGATGCCGCGGCCAAGGGGTATCGCTTTTCGGAGTTTGTGAACGGGGTGGTGATGAGCGACGCCTTCAGGGCGAAGCGGGCCGCGGTGGCGAGCGCCACCAGTCCTTCCAACGATTGAGAGCGGAGACGCCGACCAGATGCAATTCCTGAATGGCAAGCCCCTTCCGCGGCGCACCTTCCTCCAGAGCATGGGAGCGACGGTCGCGATCCCCTTCCTCGACGCGATGGTCCCGGTGGGCCGGGTTCGTGGCGGGGCTCCTGCCGACCCGACGCGCCTCGTGGCGATCGAGATGGTGCACGGTGCCGCCGGCTGCAACGAACTGGGGGCGAAGCTCAACCTCTGGTCGCCGGCCGCGGCGGGGCGTGACTTCGACCTCGCGCCGTCGGCCCTCAATTCGCTCGACAAGTACCGCGACTACCTCACGATCATCAGCAACACCGACGCGCGCGGCGCCGAGCCGGTGATCCCGAAGGAGATCGGCGGCGACCACTTCCGCTCGAGCGCGGTCTTCCTCACCCAGATGCACCCGCGCCAGACCGAGGGCTCCGACGTGCGCGTCGGCACCTCGCTCGATCAGCTCTACGCGCAGCGCTACGGGCAGGAAACGCCGATCCCCTCGATGCAGCTCTGCATCGAGAACGTGGACCAGGCGGGGGGATGCGCCTACGGGTACGCCTGCGTCTACACCGATTCGATCTCCTGGGCATCGCCGACCGAGCCGCTCCCCGTCATCCGTGACCCGCGCGTGGCGTTCGAGAAGCTCTTCGGCGTCGGCGGGACGAGCGAGGAGCGGGCGATGCGTCGTCGTTCGCGCCGCAGCATCCTCGACTTCGTCGCCAGCGAGATGACGTCGCTGCAACGCGCGCTTGGGCCCGACGACAACCGCCGGCTCGACCGCTATCTCACCGACATTCGCGAGGTGGAGCGCCGCATCCAGCGCATCGAGGCCCGCAACTCCAGCGGAGAAGTGCGCGAGCTTCCCGAGGCGCCGGCCGGCGTTCCGGATTCGTTCGCCGAGCATGTCGAGCTGATGTTCGACATCCAGGCACTCGCCTTCGCTGCCGACATCACCCGCGTCTTCTCGTTCAAGATGGGGCGCGACGGCTCGAGCCGTACGTATCCGGAGAGCGGCACCGACAAGCCGTTCCACCCGGCGTCGCATCACGGCGGAACGGAGAAGGGGGTCAAGGATTTCCACCTGATCAACAGGTACCACGTCGCCATGCTCCCCTACTTCCTGGACAAGCTCAAGAGCATCCAGGAGGG
>CAZWVG010000546.1:0-2018 GCA_964637355.1 uncultured Gemmatimonadaceae bacterium | reverse complement strand
TCCTCGACGCCAACCACACCGCGATCCACCTCGGCTACGACTACGCCAAGGCGAACTTCGAGTGCCCGCTCCCCATCCATCTGCAGAAGATGGACGCGACGCGCGACTCGGTGGTGATCGACGGCAACACGGCCTGCGCGCTGGGTGCGCTGTACGCCGGAGCGACCGTGGGGGCGTGGTACCCGATCACCCCGTCGACCGCGCTCATGGAGGCGTTCAAGGGCTTCTGCGAGAAATTCCGCGTCGACAAGGAGACGGGCGCGCACAACTACGCGATCCTGCAGGCCGAGGACGAACTTGCAGCTGCCGGGATCACCATCGGCGCCGGGTGGGCGGGGGCGCGCGCCTTCACCAACACCTCGGGGCCAGGGATCTCGCTGATGCAGGAGTTCATCGGGCTGGCGTACTACACCGACATCCCGGCCGTCTTCTTCGACGTGCAGCGCTGCGGCCCGTCGACCGGGATGCCTACCCGTACGCAGCAGGCCGACCTGATGTCGCTCGCCTATGCCTCGCACGGCGATACCAAGCACCTCGTCCTCTTCCCGGCCAACCCCCGGGAGTGCTTCGAGCTCTCGGTCGTGGCTTTCGACCTGGCAGAGCAGTTCCAGACGCCGGTCTTCGTCGCGTCGGATCTCGACATCGGGATGAACGACTGGATGGTCCCGCGCTTCGACTGGGACGACTCCTATCGCCCCGATCGCGGGAAGGTCCTCGACGCCGAGGCGCTCGCGCAGCTCCCGAAGTTCTCGCGATACCTCGATGCAGATGGGAGCGGCGTCGCCGCGCGCACGCTGCCGGGCGTTGGAGGGAAGGGGGCGTACTTCGTGCGCGGCTCGGGGCACGACAAGCATGCAGCCTACACCGAGGATTCGGACGCCTACCAGGAAGTTGTCGATCGCCTCAAGCGCAAGTTCGAGCACGCGGCGACGGCGATGCCCAAACCGGTGATCGTGCGGCGCGAAGGGGCCGAAGTCGGGCTGGTCACGATCGGTGGATGCGATGCGGCGGTGCGCGAGGCTGCTGACCGTCTCGCCGAGCAGGGGATCGTCGCCGACATCATGCGTATTCGAGCGTTCCCCTTCGGCAAGGAAGTGCGCGAATTCATGAGCGAGCATGAGCAGACCTTCGTGATCGAGCAGAATCGTGACGCACAGTTGCGCGCCCTGCTCGCCATCGAGGTCGGCATTCGTCGCGACGACATGATCCCCATTCTCGACTACGGCGGCATGCCGCTCACCGCGAAGGTGGTGGTCGACGCTGTCTCGTCCCATCGCGCAGGAGTCCCCGCATGACGTCCATTGCCAAGCCGTTGGTGCGGCACAAGAGCTCGCGCACCAATTCCCTCGGACTCACCGTGCGCGACTACGAAGGGGCGATGTCGACGCTCTGCGCCGGCTGTGGCCACGACTCGGTGACCGCGGCGCTCGTACAGGCCGCGTGGGAGCTGGAGCTCGAGCCGCATCGCGCCGCCAAGATGAGCGGGATCGGCTGCTCATCCAAGACGACCGCCTACTTCATGAAGCAGTCGCACGGCTTCAACAGCGTGCACGGGCGCATGCCGTCGGTCACGTCGGGGGCAGCGGCGGCCAATCGCGGACTGACCTACATCGGGATATCAGGCGACGGCGATTCATTGTCGATCGGGCTCGGGCAGTTGTCGCACGCGATCCGGCGCAACGTCAACATGCTGTACGTGCTGGAGAACAACGGCGTCTACGGGCTGACCAAGGGGCAGTTCTCGGCGTCGGCCGACATCGGCTCCACGTCCAAGAAGGGTGAGGCCAACGAGCAGGCGCCGATCGATCCCGTGCTCCTCGCCCTCTCGCTCGGCGCGACCTTCGTGGCGCGCTCGTTCTCCGGCGACAAGAGCCAACTGGTCCCGATCCTCAAGGCGGGGATTGCGCACAAGGGGTTCGCGATCGTGGACGTGATCTCGCCGTGCGTGTCGTTCAACGATCACGAAGGGTCGACCAAGAGCTACGCCTTCACGCGCGAGCACGAGGTCGAGATCGTGC
>CAZWVG010000545.1:0-2023 GCA_964637355.1 uncultured Gemmatimonadaceae bacterium | reverse complement strand
TGCCGGGCCCGTGTTGCACCTGGAGACCGGAATGACGAAGAAATTCTCGATCGATGAGGCCAACCGCATGTTGCCGCTGGTGTCGCGCATCGTGCGCGACATCATCGAGCACTATCGCGAGTGGCAACGCACGGTGGAGGCGTTCGAGATCGCTGCGACGCTCAGCCGATCCGACAAGCCGACGCCCGAGGCCGAAGCGCTGCAGCATCGCGCGCAGCATCTCGCCCGCGACATTCAAGGGTTTGTCGGCGAGCTCACCAGGCTTGGGCTCGAGTTCAAGGGCTTCGAACTGGGCCTCGTCGACTTTCCCGCGGACGTCGAAGGACGCAACGTCTGCTGGTGCTGGAAGCACGGCGAAACGACCGTCGCGCACTGGCACGACGCCGACACGGGATACAACGGGCGGCAACCGGTCGAGGCGATTCTCGATTCCAGCGTGCATGGTTGATCGTCTACACCGAGCATCGCGCACCCGCGCAATCGTTCTTCCCCGCGTACGCACTTCCCACTCATGACCAGCTTTCGTTCGACGGACGGCACCGAATGGCACGTGGCGGTCGAGTCGCCCAGCCACTCGAGCGCGATGATCGTCTTCGTGCACCCTGCTGCCACCTCGCGCCTCAATCGCTACGCCTGGCTCAACGCCCACGGCCCCAAGGTGAATGACCCGCGCGCGCGCCTCGACCCGTCGGCAGTCCTCGGCGGACTCACCGATCGCGACCTGGCGCGCCTCTTCCGCCGGTCCTTCCCGATCCAGGCCGATCGCCCCGCCTACATCGCGTCCTGACGAACGTCATCGGACAATCGTGACGTGATGAGGATGCCGGCGCACGCCGCCGGCATCTAGTCGCTAGGCCTGCGCCTCGTTCGACGTCTCTTCGTCGTTAGCATCGCGGAACGGGACGTCGATTTCCATCCCGTCGCGGGCAATGCGCGTGCGCGGAAAGACGCTGCGCGCCTCGCGTTCGAGATCGCTGACATCTCGCGTGTAGCGCGCCGAGAGGTGCGTGAGCACCAGCCGCAACGCACCGGCGTCGCGCGCCAGCGTCGCCGCTTCGCGCGCGGTCGAGTGCCCCGTCTCCAGTGCGCGCTCCGCCTCCTCGTCGCCGAAGGTCGATTCGTGCACGACGAGGTCGGCGTCCTGCGCGGCGAGTCGGGTGGCATCGCACGGGCGCGTGTCGCCCGAGATGACGATCCGGCGCCCGGGGCGAGTCGCGCCGACGAGTTCTTCCGGGCGCACGATGCGCCCGTCATCCAGCGTCACCGCTTCGCCCTTGTGGATCTTCCCCCACATCGGTCCCTCGGGCACACCCAGCTCCCGCGCGCGCTCCGGATTGAATCGTCCGCGTCGGATGTCTTCCACGAGCGCCCACCCCAGCGCCAGCGCACCGCGATGATCCACCTGGAAGGCCTGCACCTCATAGTCCTTCCGCCGCACCGACTCGCCAGGCGCAACTTCGCGCACCTCGACCGGGAAGGTGAGGCGGTCGGCGCCGAGCGCCTCGCACTTTCCCAGCACGCGCGCCGCCCCCTTCGGCCCCCAGCACCGCAGCGTCTCGGTCCGCCCCTGGAGTGCCATCGTGCGCATCAGCCCGATGATCCCCAGGTAGTGGTCGGTGTGGAAGTGCGTGAAGAAGATGTCTTCGACGCTGAACGAGACGCCGTAGCGCATCATCTGCCGCTGCGTCCCTTCGCCGCAGTCGAAGAGGAGCGTTTCCCCTTCGCGGACGAGGGCGATCGAGGCCACTCCGCGTTCGACGGTGGGGCGGGAGGCGGAGGTACCGAGGAACTTGAGGGAGAGTGGCATGGGCGGGTGAATATAGCCGCTGAGTTCGGCGCCCCGTGTTCCCGGTCACGAAACGTTCATACGGGTCGAGCTTCCGCTATTCCTTTCGAGATAGGGCGTACGATGCGAACTCCACGTTAGGTCTCCGAGTGTGATGTAGCTCGCTGAGGTTGGCAGCTACTAAGCTCAACGTTGAGCACGCACCCGCACATCGAGCGGGCAGGACCGTGGCGCCCG
>CAZWVG010000544.1:0-2030 GCA_964637355.1 uncultured Gemmatimonadaceae bacterium | reverse complement strand
GCGCTCGGCATCCTCGATGTCGCCCGCGGCGCCAAGATCGCCGGCTCGGGCTTCGTCGTCTTTCGCGGGTTTGGTGCTCGCCTCACCCGGTCGCTCATCAACTTCTTCATCGACGTGCACACGTCGGAGCACGGCTACGAGGAAGTGTGGGTGCCGACGGTGGTGAACCGCGCATCGATGACGGGCACGGGGCAGCTTCCCAAGTTCGAGGAAGACCTGTACGCGGTCGCCGGCGACGATCTGTTTCTCATCCCGACGGCGGAAGTCCCGGTCACGAACCTGTACCGCGACGAGATGCTCGACGGGAGCGAACTCCCGCGCGGGTTCGTCGCGTACACTCCGTGCTTCCGTCGTGAAGCGGGTGCAGCCGGGAAGGACACGCGGGGACTCCTGCGGCTCCACCAGTTCGACAAGGTCGAAATGGTGCGCTATACCACGCCGGAGCAATCGCCTGCGGAACTCGAGCGGCTGACGGGTCACGCCGAAGCGCTGCTGGAGCGCCTCGGGCTCCCGTACCGTCGTGTGCTGCTGGCGGCCGGCGATACGGGGCAGAGCAGCGCGAAGACGTGGGACCTCGAAGTGTGGGCGCCGGGCGTTGGAAAGTGGCTCGAGGTCTCATCCTGTTCGAGCTTCACCGACTACCAGGCGCGTCGTGCCAACATCCGCTATCGCCCCGCACCGGGCGAGAAGCCACGCTTCGTGCATACGCTCAACGGATCGGGGCTCGCCTTCTCGCGCATCATCGCCTGCCTCCTCGAGCAGTACCAGCAGCCGGACGGGAGCATCGTCGTCCCCGAGGCGCTGCGCGCCTACGTCGGGACCGACGTGATTCGTTAGGCATGCCGCGGCGCGCCACCGTCGTACTCGGCGTGGTGGTGGCGCTGCTCCTGGGCTCCTTCGTGCTCTTCACCCAGCGCGTCGTCAATCGCCTGCGTGCGGAGGCGGCGCGCGAAGGGCGCATGTACGCGCAGGTCTATCGCGCGCTCACCGATACCGGGAGCAATCCGGTCGGCGCGCTCTTCGAGCTCTCCGATCACATCAGGCGGTCGGGGGTCCCGGTGATCGTGACCGATCCCACGGGGCGCCCGACGGCGGCAGCGAACCTTCCCTTCGTTCACCCCGATTCGACCTTTCGCCCGGACGATCCCCGTCTCGCCGAGTGGATCGTGCGCCTCGACAACGAGAACGAACCGGTGCGCGAACCGAACGTCGGCACCGTGCACTTCGGGCACACGCCGCTCGTGAAGGAGCTGCGCATCGTGCCGCTGGTGCAGGCCGGAACGTTGGGACTCGCCCTCCTCGCGGCGCTCTACATCTTCCGTACGCGCGCGCATGCCGATCGCGAGCGCGTCTGGGCAGGAATGGCGCGCGAGTCTGCGCATCAGCTCGGGACGCCGCTCTCGAGCCTGAGCGGCTGGATCGAACTCCTGCGCGACCGCGACACCGATGCGCTCACCGAACGCGCGCTCGGACACATGCAAGGCGATCTCGAACGTCTCGAGCGCGTAGCGCATCGATTCGAACGTATCGGACGCCCGCCGAACCGCGAGGCCGTCGACGTCGGCATCATCGTGCAACGCGTCGCCGACTACTTCCGTGCGCGCGTCCCCTCGCTCGCGCACAAGGTCACGATCGAGTCGTACATTCACGAGGGACCACTCATCGCGCAGGGCGATCCGGTACTCATCGAGTGGGTGCTCGAGGCGTTGATCAAGAACGCGATCGATGCCCTGGCGGGGAACGGCGGTCGCGTGCGCATCGGCGTGAAGCGAACGCCGGAGAAGATCCAACTGATGGTCGCCGATGATGGACCGGGAGTTCCGCGCGAGATCCGGAAGCGCATCTTCGAGCCGGGATTCTCGACCAAGCAGCACGGCTGGGGACTGGGGCTCGCCCTCACGCGCCGCATCGTGGAAGAGTCGCACGGCGGATCGCTCGTGCTGCTGCCGACCGAACGGGGGGCGGTCTTCCAGATTATCTTGCCGGCATGACGTCGTCGCTTGCCCCAACCGAAAAAATGATCGCCGCGC
>CAZWVG010000543.1:0-2033 GCA_964637355.1 uncultured Gemmatimonadaceae bacterium | reverse complement strand
GCCAGACCGCGGCCATCGCGCCGCCGACCAGCGCGGCGGCCACTCCAGCCGCGCCGCGCCCCGACCATCGCGATACCAGCCACGCGAAGCACCCCGCGGCGGCCGCCGTCGACGCAGCCGAGGCCAGGTTTACCGCGTACGCGAACGGCAGGAACGACAGGATGGATGACCAGGCGCGCACCGCGAAGATGAATAGTGGCGTCCCTGGCGGATGCGGAACTCCGAGGCTGTGCGCGGCCGCGAGGAACTCTCCGCTGTCCCACAGCGTGACGCTGGGCGCAAGCGTCAGGACGTAGACGACGAACAGGGCGCCACCGCTGATCGCGGCGGCGCCCTGTGCCGAAAGGCGAGTGCTGGACGGCGTCGTTATGCCGGACTGACTTCGGGCCCGCCGAGGAGCGGCGGGGCCGGCTTGGGCGCCGCCATCGGGATCGGCGCGATCGGCGTCTGCGGAATCGATGACGGCGGGAGCGGCGCACGCGGCGGGAGCTTCTCGCCACGCACGAGAATCTCGAAGTCCTCGCGCGTCAACGTCTCGCGTTCGAGCAGCATCGCCGCCACCGCGTCCAGGAGGACGCGATGCTCGGTGAGCGTCTGCACGGCGCGCGCGAAGGCACCATCGATCACCTTCTTCACCTCGGAATCGACGAGCTGCGCCGTCTTCTCCGACACTTCGCGGCGGCTCATGAGCTGCTGCCCGAGGAAGACCTCCTGCTCGTTGTCACCGACGAGGATCGGTCCGATCGCTTCGGAAAGTCCCCACTGCGTGACGTAGCGTCGAGCGATCGCGGTGGCCTGCTGGATATCACTGGCGGCACCCGTCGTCACGCGGTCACGCCCGAAGACGATCTCCTCCGCAGCGCGCCCGCCGTACGCCATCACCAGCCGAGCCTCGAGCTGCTCGCGCGTCACCGACACGCGATCGTCCTCCGGCAGCGTGAAGGCGACGCCTAACGCACGCCCGCGCGGCACGATCGTCACCTTGTGCAGCGGGTCGTTCCCCTTGACCATCACCGCGCACACCGCGTGCCCGGCTTCGTGGAACGCCGTCAGGCGGCGCTCCTCTTCACGCATCACGAGCGACTTGCGCTCGGCGCCCAGCATGACCTTGTCCTTCGCCTCTTCGAGGTCGGTCATGTAGATCTTGTCGTGCCCGCGGCGCGCCGCGAGGAGCGCCCCTTCGTTCACGAGGTTCGCCAGGTCGGCGCCCGCCATCCCTGGCGTCCCGCGGGCGATGCGGTTGATGTCGACGTCTTCGGCAATCGGCTTGTTGCGCATGTGCACGCGCAGGATCCCTTCGCGGCCGCGAAGGTCCGGCGCGTCGACCACGATCTGGCGGTCGAAACGTCCCGGGCGCAGGAGCGCCGGGTCGAGCACGTCGGGGCGGTTCGTCGCGGCAATGAGGATCACGCCGTCGTTGGACTCGAAGCCGTCCATCTCCACGAGGAGCTGGTTGAGCGTCTGCTCGCGCTCATCGTGCCCACCGCCCAGCCCCGCGCCGCGGTGCCGGCCGACGGCGTCGATCTCGTCGATGAAGATGATGCACGGGGCGTGCGCCTTTCCCTGTTCGAACAGGTCGCGCACACGCGAGGCACCAACACCGACGAACATCTCGACGAAGTCCGAACCGGACATCGAGAAGAATGGACGTCCAGCTTCACCGGCGACCGCCTTGGCGAGGAGCGTCTTACCCGTTCCCGGAGGCCCGATCAGGAGCGCGCCCTTCGGCAGACGCCCACCCAGCTTGGTGAACTTCTGCGGGTCCTTGAGGAACTCGATGATCTCCTGCAGCTCGACCTTGGCTTCGTCGCACCCCGAGACGTCCTGGAACGTCACCTTGGGCGTGTCGCCGGTGAGGAGCTTCGCCTTCGACTTCCCGAACGAGAAGGCCTTCGCCCCGCCGGCCTGAATCTGCCGGAAGAGGAAGATCCAGATCCCGATCAGGACGATGTACGGGAGGAAATTGAGCAGGAAGGTGCCGATCGACGGGCGCGCTTCCTGCGCGTCGATCACGACCTTCTTCTCGCGCAGCG
>CAZWVG010000542.1:0-2042 GCA_964637355.1 uncultured Gemmatimonadaceae bacterium | reverse complement strand
ACGCACACACACTTTCCAGGCGTGCACCTTAAACCACTCGGTCACCCGTCCTCGAACTTCGCTCGCACCAGTGCCGCGTCGCGGCGCTGTGTGCCGCGGGTCGTGCAAGCAACAACGCGCCGGGGAAACATGTCCCGGCGCGCTGCTGGACGGACAGGGTGGGATTCGAACCCACGGTACCGTTGCCGGCACACCGGTTTTCGAGACCGGCTCCTTCAACCACTCGGACACCTGTCCAAGACAGACACCAATCATACCCGGTGACAAAACGGGAGTCAACGCATCCCCAACCGGCCGAGGCTACGACGCGTCGGTGTCGATAGGCGTCACGTGACTGAGTGCGACAGGACTCGCTACTCCTCGGAGCGCGACGGCGGCGCGACGCGGCGCGAGGCGAAAAACGCGCGCAGGAGTTCACCCGCGGGCTCGGCCGCGACACCGGCGAGCACTTCGGGGCGATGATTGAGCCGGGGATGCCTGAGCACATCGCCCACCGAACCCACCATCCCTGCCTTCTCGTCCCACGCGCCGAAGACGACCCGATCGACGCGCGCGAGGACGATTGCCCCCGCGCACATCGCGCATGGCTCGAGGGTGACAAACAGCGTACAGCCGCCGAGCCGAGCGCGCCCGAGCACGCGCGACGCCTCGCGCAGCGCGAGCACTTCGGCGTGCGCGGTGGCATCGTGCAGCTGCTCCGTGCGATTGGCGGCGCTCGCGACGATCACGCCGTCGTGCACGATCACCGCCCCGACCGGCACTTCGCCCTCGTCCGCGGCCTGGCGGGCGAGGGCGAGTGCCGATTCCATGAAGCGTTCGTCGTCGGCGAGGGGCACGACGCTACGCGACCTTGGTGAATTCCAGCTCGCCATCGGCGCCGACGTCGGCCCGGATGGTATCCCCTTCCCCAAAGCTCCCCTGCAGGATGCGCAGCGCCAGCGGGTTCTGGAGGAGGCGCTGCACGGCGCGCTTGAGCGGGCGCGCCCCGAACGCCGGGTCGTATCCCTCGTCGGCCAGCTTGGTCATCGCCGCGTCGGAGAGTTCGAGCGTGAGCTTGCGGTCGGCGAGGAGCGTGCGCAGGCGCGCCAGCTGCAATTCGACGATGCGGGCGATCTGCTCGCGTCCCAGCGGGCGGAAGACGATGATGTCGTCCACGCGGTTGAGGAACTCCGGCTTGAAGTGCTGGCGCAGCGCCGCGGTCACCTGCGTCTCCACCAGCGCCCAGTCGGTCCCCGCGTGCTCGAGGATGTAGGCCGACCCCACGTTCGACGTCATGATGATGACGACGTTGCGGAAGTCGACCGTACGCCCCTGCGAATCGGTAAGGCGACCGTCATCCAGGATCTGCAGGAGGATGTTGAACACGTCGGGATGCGCCTTCTCGATCTCGTCGAAGAGCACGACCTGGTACGGGCGACGCCGTACCGCTTCCGTCAGCTGCCCTCCCTCCTCGTAGCCGACGTACCCGGGCGGCGCACCGATGAGTCGCGCCACCGCGTGCTTCTCCATGTACTCCGACATGTCGATGCGCACCATCGCCGTCTCGTCGTCGAAGAGGAACTCGGCGAGCGCGCGCGCCGTCTCGGTCTTTCCCACGCCGGTGGGCCCAAGGAAGATGAACGAGCCGATCGGGCGATTGGGATCCTGCAACCCGGCGCGCGAGCGACGCACGGCGTTGGCCACCGCCTCGACCGCTTCGCGCTGCCCGACGACGCGATTGGCCAGTTCGTCCTCGAGCTTGGAGAGTCGCTCGCGCTCTCCCTCCATCATCCGCGTGACGGGGATGCCGGTCCACCGCGACACGACTTCGGCGATGTCGTCGGCCGTGACTTCCTCCTTGAGGAACTGGCGTCCGCCTTCGCTGCGCGAGGCGAGGTTGGCTTCCACGTCCTTGAGCTGCCGCTCCAACTGCGGAATGGTGCCGTACTGGATCTCGGCGGCGCGCCCCAGGTCACCGCTCCGTGTCGCCTGCTCGGCGGCGGTCTTGGCGGCGTCGATCTCCTCCTTGATCTTGCCGACGTTGCCTAACGACTCCTTCTCCC
>CAZWVG010000541.1:0-2079 GCA_964637355.1 uncultured Gemmatimonadaceae bacterium | reverse complement strand
CAGCTCGCCGCCGCGCCCTCGGCGGCGCGGCGGGCCGCCTCGCCGTAGCGCTCGCGTACGGTGGCGCGCAGCGCCTCGGCGGAGTCTTGCTCCGTGACTGACGAGGAAGTGGCGGACGCCTGCGCAGTTTCGGCTGCAGTCGCCGAGATGACGGCGCTCCGCTCACGCCTCACGATCGTGCTTACGGTGGGGCTCTCATCGCTGCAGCACCCGGGAGCGCAGCAGGCGTCGTTGGTATCGGCCATTTCTTCCTCGGATCGTTGGCGGCCGCTCGGGCCGGAGGGTGATCGATGTGTTGGACGGAGGGTCGCGCGCTTACGAGTCGATCGAGAGTCGCATCGCGACCGCGGAGGCCGGGCACGCCTCGGCAAACTCTCGAGAGCGTTGCATCAAAGATGGCGCGCTGGCGCGGTCGGCGCGCGCGAAGCCAAACCGCGGGAAGTAGTCGGCCGCGGTGGTGGTGAGGAGCCAGACTTCGCGCAGTCCCTGCGTAGCGGCCCAGGCGAGCCGGTCGCGTGTGAGCGCGTCGCCCACTCCGGTGCCGCGCCACGCCGGGTCGACGACTGCCGAACGAAGCAAACCGGCGTCGCCGTAGATCTCGATTCCCTCTGCGCCGATCGCCGCGCCCTCGCACTCCGCGACGGCGTATCCGTCGCCGAACTGCTCCTCGAGACCATCGGTCGGGAGATGCGCATCGGCGAGGAGCGCCTGGACAACGGCCAGGTCCTGCGCACTCGCGGTTCGGATGGCGTATTCGCGCTTCGACATTGTGGCTCAGCGGGAGTCGACGTTGAAGGACGGTGAGCGTGCGCCGCGCATCGCGCAGCACGCGTGTGGGTCAACAGCAGCGATTGGGGTGCGCCTGCGGGCGCGGGTGCTGCACGTTCGGGCGAAAGACCGTGGGTTGCAGCTGCGGAAAGTCGGCGGGTGGGGTGCGCAGGCGCAGCCCGAAGAAGCAGCAGATCTCGCGATCGTGCGCCGCGTTCTCGGTTGCCGGTGGCATTGCATCGAAACCCATCGATATTACTCCCGAAAAAAAGGGGTGACGCCCTACGCCAGCGCCGAGAGTTCGGCCGAGAGTCGATCGCGCATGGCGCCAAACACGTCGCGCCGTACGCGGTAGTACATCCACTGCCCCACCTTCTCCGACTCGACCAGCCCCGCCTCACGCAGGATGCGCAGGTGGTGCGAGACGGTAGGCTGCTTGACCGGAACCGCCGCCTCGAGGTCGCACACACACACGCGCCCCTCGTTGCGCCCCAGGACGTCGAGCAACTGCAGGCGGATGGGATGCCCGAGGAGCTGCAGGTCCTCGGCGAGGCGATCCGCCTGCCGCGCCGCGATGCGCGGACGCGCCCCGCTGTCGCAGCACCGCTCTCCCAACTGTCGCTCGACGATCTCCAGGACTTTCGGCATGGGATGAGGGTAGGGGATATATCGAAGCTTGTCAATGGATAAGTCTAGAAGACGAGACGTCAGAAGACGAGAAGACGAGAGGACGGGGGTGGGCACGCTCAGAAAAGAGAACGAGGAGTGGGCCGCGGTGGGCACACTCCTCGTCATCGAACACGCTACCTCTCGTCTTCTCGTCTTCTCGTCTTCTAATGCCGTCTTCAGATCACTCGACCGTGACAGACTTCGCCAAGTTTCTCGGCTGGTCCACGTTCGCACCGCGCTTCACCGCCACGTAGTAGGCGAGGAGCTGGAGCGGGACCGACGCAAGGATCGGCATGAGGAGGTCGATCGTCTCGGGGACGCGGAACTCGTAGTCGACCAAACCCTCGAGGGCATCTTCGTTTCGCGATGTCACCGCGATCACGCGTCCCTTGCGCGCCTTCACCTCGTGCACGTTCGACGTGATCTTGTCGAAGACGGCGTCGTGCGTGGCGATGAAGACGACCGGCATCATCTCGTCGATGAGGGCGATCGGCCCGTGCTTCATCTCGGCCGCCGGATAGCCTTCCGCGTGGATGTAGCTGATTTCCTTGAGCTTCAGCGCCCCTTCGAGCGCCACCGGGAAGTTGTACAACCGCCCCAGGTACAGGAAGTTTTCGGCCTGATAGTACTTCTGGGCCAGTT
>CAZWVG010000540.1:0-2088 GCA_964637355.1 uncultured Gemmatimonadaceae bacterium | reverse complement strand
CGGGGGGCGGTTCACGGCCAAAGGGAGGATTGCCGACCGTGTCTCGACAATACGAGGCGGTATACATCTTCGACTCCACGCTCGAAGATGCCGTCATCCAGGAAAAACTCACCAAGCACCACGCGCTGCTCGAGGCGACCGAAGAGATCTCGGTCGACCATTGGGGGCGTCGCCAGCTCGCCTACAAGATCGGGCGTCGCGAAACGGGCTACTACATCCTGACCCGTTTCTCCGCCGATCCGAAGGTGCTCCCCGAATTCGAGCGTGCGCTCAAGCTGGACGACGGTGTCGTCCGCTACCTGATCACCCTGTACGAGCACGAGCTCGGGGCCCCGCCGATCAGCGAGGAAGAGGCAGCCCTGGCCCGTCGCCGTGACGAAGACGACGAGGACGAGGACTAAGCCATGCGACGCCAGACCAAGACCTGCCCGTTCTGCGAAGGACGTGTGCACTATGTGGATTTCAAGGACGATCGCACGCTCGGTCGCTTCATCACCGACCACGGGAAGATCCTCCCGAGCCGCCTGAGCGGCGTCTGTGCGCGTCACCAGCGCCAGCTCTCGACCGCGATCAAGCGGGCGCGCTACCTCGCGCTCGTGCCGTATCAGCGCGGTCACGTCAGCGCCTCCTGACGCTCGGCTGACCGGAGGACGTACGAACTCCCCGTCGACGCCGGCCACCGTGCCGGTCGTTCAGGCCGCTCCGCGGGAGCGAGGATGGTTGAAGACCATCCTCGCCCTCCTGCTGGCACTCTCGATTCCGGCGATGCGTTATCTGAACCTCGCCGTTCCGATCGAGCAGTGCATCATCCTCATTGCACCGGCTATGGCCGCGTGCGCGCTTCTGGGATGGTTAAACGGAGGGCGGTTGTGGCTGGCGGCGGTGTGGATCGGACTGGCGGGATGGATCCTCGCCACCAGTCTCCCATCCGGCGGCGCATTCCTGCTGCTGGGCAAGGGGTGGGCAGCGGCGCTCGCGGCGTCGTTCGGCATCGCCAGCGTCGTTGCCCCGCGTCACCCATTCTTCACACGCGCGCTCGCAGCGACCGGTATGACGTTCGCGTTGGCGCTGGCTGTGATAGTTGCGATTCGCGTTCAGCCAGCCACGCTTGCTGGACATGTCTCGACCGAGATGGGGCGCCGCTTCGCCGAGTCCGAGGATGACTGGGCACGACGCTCCAGCGAGCCAGAATGGAAGGAGTTGGCCGAAAGCAATCCGCAGGAGATGGCGCAATTGGAGCAGCTCGCGGGAACGCTGAAGCGTTCTCTCCTGACGGCGTCCACTGTGCTTTTCCCGGCGCTTCTGGCGATGGAGTCGGTCGCCGCGTTGGCGTTGGCCTGGTCACTCTTTCACCGCGCCTCGCGAACGAGAATCGGGGCCCCGCTACGTCCGTTGAGCGAGTTCCGGTTCAACGACCAGTTGATCTGGGGGATGGTCGTAGGCGTCACGCTGCTGGTGCTTCCGACCCTCAGCGACGCGCGCGGCCTGGGGCTCAACCTGGTGGCATTCTTTGGCGTGCTGTACGCACTCCGCGGACTTGGAGTGCTGGACTGGTTTCTTGCCCCGCGCGGCTTCGTGCGGGTGCTGTTTTTCATCGCGATCGCCATTGCCTGGCCTGTGACCAGCATTTTCCTGCTGGGCCTCGGGCTGGGTGATACCTGGATCGACTGGCGCGGGCGCGCACGCCCGGCCGCATAACGAGGGAGCTGACCATGGAAGTCATCCTGCGACAGGCAGTCGAAAACCTCGGGCACCCCGGAGACCTCGTGAAGGTCTCCTCGGGCTTCGCCCGCAACTACCTCCTTCCGCGCGGCGTCGCCGTCACCGCGACCGAAGGAAACAAGCGCCGCATCGCGGTCGAGAAGGCGCGCCTCGAAGCCGCCGAATCGGCGCGCCGCCAGACCGCCGAGGAGTACGCCACGAAGGTCGAGCAGATTTCGCTCACCTTCTCGGCGCGCGTTGGCGAAGAAGGAAAGCTCTTCGGATCGGTCACGTCGGCCGACATCGCCGCGCAGCTCGAAGCGCAGGGCTTCCACATCGAGAAGCGCCAGATCGACCTGCACGAGCCGATCAAGGCGTTGGGCGTGT
>CAZWVG010000539.1:0-2114 GCA_964637355.1 uncultured Gemmatimonadaceae bacterium | reverse complement strand
CCATCGACGACTCGAACCCGGGCAACATTGCTTTAGTCTCCTGGATGAAGTTACGGCGAGGCGCGTTCCCGTTCGCGCTTCACCTCTCGTGACAGCTTCTTTCGGTCGATCGCATTCAACATGCGCTTGCGCAACCGCACCGCAGTCGGCGTGACCTCGATCAGCTCGTCGTCCTCTATGTACTCCAGCGCGCCTTCCAGCGTCAACTCCCGCGGCGGCTCCAGCTGGATCGCGTCGTCTGCCGACTTCGACCGCATGTTCGTCAGCTTCTTTTCCTTCGTCGGGTTCACGTCCATGTCCCCCGGACGCGAGTTCTCCCCGATGATCATTCCGTCGTACACCGCGTCGCCCGGCCGGACGAAGAGCGTCGAACGCTCCTGCAGGTTCCCGAGTGCGAATGCCACCACGCTCCCCTGCTCCATCGACACCAGCGTCCCGCGTGTCCGCCCCGCCAGCGTCCCCGCCCACGCGCCATACTCGAGGAAGCGGTGGTGGATGATCCCCGTCCCGCGGGTATCCGTCAGGAACTCGCTCCGGTATCCGAACAGCCCGCGCGCCGGAATGCGATAGCGCACTCGGACCATCCCCTGCCCCGGGTTGCGCATGTCGATCAACTCCGCGCGCCGCGGACCGAGCTTCTCGATGACGACGCCGAGGAACTCCTCGGGCACATCGATCATCAGCTCCTCGTACGGCTCGAGCTTCTCTCCGTTAGGCCCCTCGCGCGAGATCACGCGCGGACGCGAGACCTGGAACTCGTACCCCTCACGGCGCATCGTTTCCATGAGGATGGAGAGGTGCAGTTCGCCGCGCCCCGACACGCTCCACGTATCGGTCGAATCCGTCTCCTCGACCTTGAGCGCCACGTTGCGCTCCAACTCCTTGTAGAGCCGCTCACGCAGCTGCCGCGACGTCACGAACTTCCCGTCCTTTCCGGCAAACGGCGAGTTGTTCACGAGGAAGTCGACGGAGATCGTCGGCTCCTCCACCGTGATCCCCGCCATCCGCTCCTGCGTCTCGACATCCGACAGCGTGCTCCCGATCTCCACGCCCTCGAGTCCAGCGAGCGCGACGATGTCTCCGGCAAAGGCCTCGTCGACCTCGATGCGGTCGAGTCCCTGGTGCGTGTAGAGCTTGGTCACGCGCGAGTTAACGACCGGGAGCGACACATCGTTGGGAAGGAGGGCGATGGTCTGCCCCAGCTTCACGCGCCCGCGCTCCACCCGCCCGACGGCGAGGCGGCCGAGGTACGGCGAATAGTCGAGCGTCGAGACGAGCATCTGGAACGTTCCCGCGGCATCGCTCGGCGGCGGGGGAACGTGGCTCACGATCGCGTCGAAGAGCGGCGCCAGGTCGACCAGGGGCTCGTCGAGCGAAAGCGACGCGACCCCTTCGCGCGCCGAGGCAAAGACGAACGGGGCGTCGAGGATGCTGTCGTCGGCCTCGAGCTCAATGAAGAGATCGAGCACCTCGTCATGCACGCGCATCGGCTCGGCGCCCGGGCGATCGATCTTGTTGATGACGACGATCGGGAGGAGCTTGAGGTCGAGCGCCTTGCGCAGCACAAAGCGCGTCTGCGGCATCGGACCATCGAAGGCATCGACCACGAGCAGCACGCCGTCGACCATGCGCAGAATACGCTCGACCTCGCCACCGAAGTCGGCGTGCCCGGGCGTATCGACGATGTTGATCTTGGTGTCCTTCCACGTGACCGCGGTGTTCTTGGCGAGGATCGTGATCCCTCGCTCACGCTCGAGCGGGTTCGAATCCATCACGCGCTCGGCGACGACCTGATTTTCCCGGAAGGCGCCGGCCTGCCGAAGCATCTTGTCGACGAGGGTCGTCTTCCCGTGGTCGACGTGCGCAATGATGGCGATGTTACGGATTTCCATAGCCTTGAAGTATCTCAGGGCGAGAGTATCCGTACAAGGCTCTTGCCTATACTTGCGGCTCGTGTAACCATGTGAATGTCCCCTTTTCCGGCGGAGGTCTGCCATGCACCAGCAGCAGGAGCCCTCGAAGGATCAATACCCCATCGGCCGCGGCTACGGCCACGACTATATGCGGGGTGGCGAAGTCCTGGGCGGCTATGGCTACAGCGCACGCGAGGAGTA
>CAZWVG010000538.1:0-2118 GCA_964637355.1 uncultured Gemmatimonadaceae bacterium | reverse complement strand
CACGAAGCGGCGCGACGTCGGCAACCGTCGCAAGGGCGACGAGATCGAGCAGGTGCAACGCCACGTTCTCGGCGCCCCCCATCGCGGCGAGGAGGGCAGTCGCAAGCTTGAACGCGACTCCCGCTGCACAAAGATCCTTGTCCGGATAGTCGCAATCCTGCTGCCGCGGGTTGAGCACGGCCAGGCACTCGGGGACCGGGCGGCTCGGGAGGTGATGGTCCGAGACGATGACGTCGACTCCGGCGCCCACGAGCGTCGCGATCGCGTCGTGCGCGCTCGTTCCGCAGTCGCAGGTGAGGACGACGCTCGCCCTGGCGTCGAGCGCGGCGCGCACACCGGCGTCACCGAGATCGTAGCCATCGTGCAGGCGATGCGGGAGGAAGGGAACGGCGCGCCCGCCGAGGTGCCGGATCACGCGAACCATGATCGCCGACGAGCAAATGCCATCGACGTCGTAGTCGCCGTGCACGAGGATCGTCTCGCCATTGCGAATGGCGCGTGACAGGCGATCGACCGCGATGTCCATCCCGCGCATCGCGTTGGGCGGGAGGAGTTGCTCGAGGCGCGGACGGAGGAACTGCTTGGCGGATCCTACCTCAGGATAGCCGCGTGCGACGAGGAGTTCGCAGACCAGCGCCGGGAGGTGCAGCGCCTCGGCGAGCGCGCGTACGGCGCTCGGGTCGGCCGGAGGTGAGGGGAGCCAGCGCGGCGCGATGTTCGCGCGCGGGCGCGCGGTCGGGGCAGTCATGCCGGAACGATAGCTGCGGCAGGGACCCCAGCCGCATCATTCCGCTGCATACAGCAACATTCCGCATCCTTCACACGCCTCGAGCGTCCCCTTGAGCGCCATCTGCTTGCCACGCTGCACGGGAATCGAGGTGTCGCAGGCACTGCAGGCGCCGTAGGCCACGGGGTAGACGACCTGGCTGCGTCGACGCTCACGCATCTTGTCGTAGACCGTGCGCATGTTGTTGGGGACCTCGGCGGCCTTGGCTTCGCGCTTGGAGCGCGCCGCGGCCAGCTCGGCATCGAGCGCGGCCCGCTCGCGTTCGATCTCGGCGCGCTTGTCGGCCTGTGTCGCGTCGAACTCGGCGACGACCTCGCGCTGGGCGTCGGCCGCATGCCGAATCGCCTCGACCTTTTGGCCCATGTCGCGCAAGTCGCGCTCGCCCTCGAGCAGGAGCTTGCGTCCCGATTCGACCTGCGCCGCGGCCGCTTCGGCCTCGCGCATCTTCTTGACGAGGTCGAACTGCGCGACGTTGCGCTCCTGGCGCTGCCGATGTTCGTCGACCAGCTGCGTCATCTCGCGTTGCTTGCGCTCGGCGATTTGCAGCTGCTCGACGGTCTGCTCCAGCTGCCGCGCCGCTCGGGCGCGCTCCGCGTCGAGCGCGGCGAGACGCGGGGCGATGTCGTCGAGGCGCGCTACGATCGCGTCGACCACGTCGTCCTCCGCTTGCAGCTGCAACAAGGCTTCCAACTGTGCGTGCACATCTCCTCCTGGTTGGGGCGCGTCGTGCGGATGCGAGGCGATCCGCTACGAGTGGGTCCGCAAGGCCTGCAGCTCGACCATCTGGCGCTTGTTCTCTTCCTTCTCGCGCAGGAGCGCGTCCTTCTCGCCGGGCGTTGCGAGCGACATCAGCCCGTCGATCTCCCGGTTGCGCTTCTGTAGCCGGCGAGCTTCCAGCCACGCGATCGAATCGTCGACGGTGCGCTCCAGCGCCTGAATCGCGTCGGGATCGGCGAGCAGTGCGTCGAGCACGGCCACGTCGTCCGGCGACAGGCGTTCCGCCACCTGTTCAACGTGGTCGGCGGACCCGACCTCGCGCAATGCCTCGAAGATCCTTCGCCTCGGCGCATGCTCGAAATAGCTCTCGTCGATCCGCTCCAGCACGCGCTCCAGCATCGCCGTGGAGCGGAGCATCGCGATCAGGACCGACTCCTCCGCATTTGGGGCCACGACGCGATCGCGCCGCGCCGGCGGGGTCGGGGGCGGGCGTCGATCGTCGCGGCTCCCAGTGCGCTGCGGGGGAGCGCTGCGTTCGTCGCCCCACTCGCCGTCGAAGGCTTCGTCGGGGTGCCGCGGCGGGGGCCCCTGCCCCGCGTCGGCCGGCGGGCGGG
>CAZWVG010000537.1:0-2120 GCA_964637355.1 uncultured Gemmatimonadaceae bacterium | reverse complement strand
GCGTCGCCACGGATCGCGACGCGGATCTCGCCGTCGCGGCGGGTGATCTCATAGTTGCGCGGCCCTTCGACGTCGAGCACCACGCGCACCACGTCGCTGCGATACTGCGAGGTGCGGATGTTGGTGATGCCGCCGCGGGCAACGCGGTCGTAGCCCTGGCCGATCTGGCCGAGGCGTGCGCCGGACAGGTCGAGCACGATGCGGTGCGGCGTGGGGACGGTGAAGTCCTGCACCTCGACCGGACCGGAGATGGCGATGACCACTTCGGCCTGCCCTTCTCCCGGCACGAGTGAGAGCGCCGTGACCGCGCTTGCGGCGTCGGCGCGCACGATGGCGGCCGACGTATCGATGTGCGCGGCGCGCGCGGGCGTTGCGCCGACAATCAGCGCGACGGCCGGCAGCGCAGCCAGCGTCCAGACTCGCCTCATTGCTTCCTCTCTTTGTTGGAATCACCGAGCGCCAGCGTTTCCTGGCGGCTGTAGCCGAACTCTTCGATCGTGAACACGACGGCGCGGGGGTTGATGGCGGAGACGCGCATGCGTCCCAGCGACTGCCCGACGCGCACCCGGTACTGGTCCTTGGTGCCGAGGTCGCGGAGGACGGCGATCGAACCGCGTCCGGACTCATCGAACGTGACGCCGACCAGACGGAGGTCGGAGACGAGGGGGCGGAGCTCGCTGGTGTTCATCAGGGAGATGAACGGGTCGCGGCGACCGCTGCGGTCGTAGGCGAACGTTTCGCGCTCGAACCCCGACTCGGCGCGGCGCTCGGCGGGGGTCTCGGAGACCGCGGCCGACCCGGCGGCGCTGTCACGCGAGGTGACGCGCTCGACGGCCGGCTGCCCGTGTGTTGGGTGCGCGACGGTGTCGGCCGGCAGTTTCGAGTTTGCCTCGACCTGTCGGTTGGTCGCCTCGACGGCGCGCTGCGCGGCCTGCTTCGGCTTCATGATATTCGGCACCGACTGGGCGAGCGCCGCCGGGGCGGACGCGGCCAGCCAGCCGAGCACGAGGAGCGTACGGGTCATGACTTCCCTCCCTTCGCATTGGCCGCGGTGCGGGCCACGTAAGTCTGGATCTCGAACTTCGTGTCGAGCGCGGAGGCGCCGGCGGGGCGCGCGCGCCCGTTGCTCCCGACGGAGCTCGTCGCCGGCGTCAGGGCCACGTTGACCGGGGCGATGATGCGGGTGAGCGAGCCGACGTTGGTGAGGAATTCGGCGACTTCGTGATAGCCGCCGGTGACGGAGATCTTGTAGCGGTAGGTATCGAACTGATCGCCCTCGATGACCGGCTCGGGCTGCACCGCGGCGAGGTCGAGTCCGACGCGGCGGGCCGCGGTCGACACCTGCTCGAGGAGCGACGGGACTTCATTGCCAGTCGGGACGAGCTGGCGCATGACCTCGAGGTCGCGCGAGTGCATCTCGACTTCGGCCTTGATCGCCTCGACGTTCCCCTTCGCGAGCTCGGCGCGCGCGCGCATGTTGCGCGACTCGAGGGTATCGACGCGCTCGGTGAGCGTGACGACCTGTTCGCCCTTCGGCGAGTAGACGTAGGTGTAGTAGACGCCAACGAGGGACAGCGCCACGATGCTCACCAGGAGCATCGCCTGTTCGCGCTGGGACTTCGGAGGAAAGGCCATGGTTACCTCACCGAGAGGGAGACGGGTGCCGTGGTGATCACGCCCTTCTCGGGCCGCTCATACTCGGCGTCGAGCTGGAACTCGGTGACCTCCTTGCCATCGACCATCACGAGTTCGGAGCGTGCGAGCTGCACGTTCTGCACGAACGGGGAGGTCTCGAGGATCTTCATGAAGCGGGTGAGCGCCTGGATGTCGACCGTGTTGCCGACGACGCGGAAGCGCAGGGGCTCGGTGCTGGGCTGCGGATCCTGCTTCTTCTCCTTGTCGTCCTTGCCGGCCGGCGCGACCGGAACCGGCGCCGCGCTGCCAGCCGTTTGGGTGACCGACTTGAGCCAGGTGTACGGCGGCAGGGCGCGCGACACCTCGTCGAGGATGTGCGGCCAGACGAAGCGATCGTTGTCGATCGACTTGATGATCTCGAGCTGGCGCACGACGGAGTCGCGCTTGGCTTCGGCCTTGCGGCGCTCCTTGAGCACGACGGCGAA
>CAZWVG010000536.1:0-2142 GCA_964637355.1 uncultured Gemmatimonadaceae bacterium | reverse complement strand
GGCAGGACTACCGTTAGGCCGTTCCGGTCACAAACTCGCCGCTTCCGGAGTGCCTGACGCGGCCCCGTCAGGCACCCGCAGCGGTGCGTCGCGCTGCCGCTTGTCAGGCACCGCGCCAGCCGGCGTCAGATTCGCGTCAGGCGCTCGTCAGGCGTCCCCCGGTACGTCCTTTCCCCACTAGGCGTCAACTCACGAAAAGTTCACGTTCCCCTCGCGCCGTGGCGATTCGGGGCGGCCGACCCGGCGAGCGGGTCGTTCGGGAGCCCGAGGGCGCGCCGCGCCGGCCATGCACCAACAGCGCATGCGGTGCGTCGCGTCAGGCAGCGACGGGGGGCGCGTCAGGCAGCCGCGTAACACGCTTCGCGTCAGGCACTTGCCGCATAACGCCGATCGAGGCAGCTGACGGCGCGCCATTGGTCGCGACATCGGTCAGGGGAAGTGCTCGATCCGTCTGCGCGCCCCTAGGCGACGCTACCGATGAACAGCCAGGCGTACAGCAGGGCGACCGCGCCACCGAGCACGAGACCCGCACGCCACGCCCGCCAGCCGCATACCGCGCGCTCACCCGCCCACCACAACGCCCCGAGCGGCGTCGACACCAGGAGCAACGCCACCAGCACCCCCCAAACCCCTCCCAGCAGGGAGGAGAGGAGTGGATCCAGCGCGAGATACCCTGCCGCTGCCGCGAGCGCGGCCGGCGCCAGCGCCCGTCGCGCCCGCTGCTGCTGCGGCGGCTCTCGGTCGAAGACGAAATTCGGGGGGAGAGGCGTCATGCCCATGCTACGCCGCACGAACCGAGGTGGATGGGATTGGACGATTCTCACCGCCTGCGTGCCCGCACGACCAGGCGCGCGACACCGACGACCGCGGATCGCTCGGCACGCCGATGCGGCTCCGCCTACTCCCCTTCGAGCGGCACGTAGCCGTCGAGCGGACCTCGCGTCTTGCGCATGATCCACTCCGAATGGCCGGCGGCCACGTACTCCGGGAGCTCACCCACCACGGTGTAGCCGAGTCGCGCGTAGAACGCCCGCGCGCGGGCGTTGAAGTCCGACACGCACAGGAAGACGTTAGGCGATCGGCGAAAGATGTGCGATTCGGCGAACGACATGAGCGCCTCGCCGACACCGCGCGAGCGAGAGTCGGCTCTCACCCCTATGCTCCGGATGTAGCCGGTGAAGGCGCCATTCATGAGGATGAGAACGAATCCGGCCACGGTCCCGCCCTCGTCGAGCGCGACGAATGCGTCCTGCGGCGTGGCGCGCACGATCGCCAGCGACTTCGCATAGTCGCGCCCCAGCGTGATCCAGGGCTCGCTCGACGACATGATGCGCGCGCACGACTCCTCGTCGGCGGCATCGCGCAGCGGGACGATCGTCCACGCCGCGCCCGAGCGGCTCGAGCCGCGATGCGCACCGACTTCCGCGCCACCACTCGCAGCGCCGCCCGACTGGTTAGGCATGCACCGCATCCATCACCGGCGGGATCCCGTCGATCGGATAGTCGAATCGCTCGCCGTACCGGCCGTAGGCGATACCGGCGATCACGTCGTAGACCGCGTGCACTGCGATGGCCACCGCCAGGCCGCCCGTCACCCAGACCAGCCCCTGCAACACCAGCGCTGCACCGGCGACGATCACCACGCTCTTCCACCCCTGCACCAGGTGCGCGAGCCCGAAGAACACCGCCGCAGCGAGCGCGGCGGGGATCGCCCCGCCAGTAATCCGCAGCAGGAGCGCGAAGAGCACCGCGCGATACGCCACCTCTTCGCCGACACCCGCTGCGAGCGAGACGACCACCCACACCGCACGCTCGAGCGGCGTGCGCGGCATGGTGAGGTACGCGCGCCGTTCGCGGCGTCGCACCGCCTCGCGCCAGAGCGGGCGCGCCGCGAGCACCATCGCCGCCGTCAGGAGCAATCCGATCGCCGCGTCGCGCGCCGGGTGCCCGACGCGCCATTCGATGACGATGAACTCGCGCGTGGCGACCCACAGCGCGAGCCAGGCGAGCGCCGCCTGCTGCAACACCAGCGAGAGAAGAAACGACGTGCGTGGCGGGAGCGCGCGACGCTCGAGTGCGCGCGCGCTGCGGTAGGCGCCCCACGGTACGACCACGACGAGCAGGACGAGGAATCCCCATCCC
>CAZWVG010000535.1:0-2165 GCA_964637355.1 uncultured Gemmatimonadaceae bacterium | reverse complement strand
GCGAACGGGGCGACCATCGCGGTGCAGGGAACCGGAGTCGACGTCCCCTATCCGCGCGCAAATACCGCGCTCCACGCACGCGTCGCGCGCGAGGGCCTCGTCCTCTCCGAGCTTCCGCCGGGGCGAACGGCGCACGCCGGGGCCTTTCCGCGACGCAATCGGTTGATCGCCGCTCTCGCCGATGTGGTGGTCGTGGTCGAGGCAGGGGCCAAGTCGGGGTCGCTCATCACCGCGCAACTCGGCGTGGCGCTCGGTCGCATGGTCGCTGCGGTCCCCGGCCCAATCGATCGGGAGAGCTCCATGGGGGCGAACCTCCTCCTGCGCGATGGCGCCCAGGCCGTCACCTCGGTCGACGACGTCCTCGGCCTCCTCGCGCTCACGCCGCGAGGGCGCGCCGGTGTTGCCACCCTTCGCCCGACGCACCACGACGAACAGGTTCCGCTCGAACTCTCCGAGCTCGCGGAACTACCCGCGCTTCCCCCAATCCCGTTCGCCCCTGGGTCGCCGGAATCTCGCGTCTTGGACGTCCTGTCGTTCGGTCCTCAAGGTCCCGATGAACTCGTCCGCGCCTGCGCGATATCGCCGCGGGACATCGGCATCGCGATCGCCAACCTCGTCGTGATCGATGCGATCCGCGTCGACTCGTCGGGGATGGCGCACGTCAGGCGTGCCGGGCGGCGCCCGCAGCCAGCATGAATTCGGCTGATGCGCACGGGCCGGCGGTCGAGGCCCGCTACCAGCACGTCTACGTCCACGTACCGTTCTGCGCCCGCCGCTGCTCGTACTGCGACTTCGCGATCGCGGTGCGGCGCGAGACGCCGGTGCAGGAGTACGTCGACGCCCTCTCGCGCGAACTCGATATTCGCCTCGCCGAGCGCTCAGCGCGCGACGTGCTCTCGACGCTCTACCTCGGCGGCGGTACTCCGTCCCGACTCGGCGCCCATGGAGTGCAGGCAGTCATTTCCCTCGTCCGGCGCCACTTTGACCTGTCGGCGAGCGCCGAAGTGACAGTCGAGGCGAATCCCGAAAACGTCGATGTGGAGACCGTGCGCGCTTGGCGAGAGAGCGGAATCAACCGCGTGTCGCTCGGCGTTCAGAGCTTCGAGCCGTCGGTGCTGGCGTGGATGCACCGAACGCACGATGTCGGTCAGGTCCATGCTGCGTCCGAAGCCCTGCGAGAGGGCGGGATCGCAAACTGGTCACTTGATTTGATTTACGCCCTCCCACCGGAAGTGAAGCGTGAGTGGTCGGCCGACGTAGACAAGGCGCTCGCACTCGAGCCGCCCCACATCTCGGCGTACGGACTGACCGTCGAAGGCGGCACTCCACTCGCCCGTTGGCGCGAGCGCGGCGCAGTGCACGACGCAGACGAGGGGCGGTTCGAAGCCGATTTTCTCGAGGCGCACGAGCGACTGAGTAAGGCCGGATACTTGCACTACGAGGTCTCGAACTGGGGGCGTCCGGGCCGCCAGTCACAGCACAATTCGGCGTACTGGCGCCATGTCCCATACCTCGGCGTGGGACCTGGCGCGCACGGTTTCGATGGCGTGACTCGCCGCTGGAATGAGCGCGAGTACGCCATGTGGAAAACCCGGTTGCTCCACGTCGGTGAGGATCCGGTGGGTGGTGCGGAGAAGTTGTCCGAGGCGGAGCGCCGGCTCGAGGAGACCTACGTTGGACTGCGCACGCGCGTCGGGGTCGTCGTCTCGCCGAGCGACTCAGTGATCGTGGACCGCTGGATTGCGGAGGGGTGGGGGACTATCGACGGTGATCGACTCAGGCTGACCCCATTGGGATGGCTCCGTCTCGATGCGCTGGTGGCCGCCTTGACTGAGCATCGAAGTCGTTACTAGGTTTGGACTTATGGCGCTCCCAGAGTTGTCGGAACGGGAACGGCGGGTACTCGAAGCCGTGATTCAGAGCTACGTCGAGACGGCGGAGCCTGCCGGCTCGCGCACGATCTCGAAGCGTTTCGGGATCGGGATCTCGCCCGCGACCATCCGCAACACCATGAGCGACCTGGAGGACAAGGGGTACCTCTATCACCCGCACACCTCCGCCGGGCGCATTCCCACCGACATCGCATACCGCCTCTACGTCGACTCCCTCATGCGGGCCCGCGCCCTTCCGCGCGCCGAGGCCGAGCGGATCTCGGAGCATCTATC
>CAZWVG010000534.1:0-2175 GCA_964637355.1 uncultured Gemmatimonadaceae bacterium | reverse complement strand
GAATCTTGGACTCTGTACGAGAGAGACTGGCCTGCGCCGAAACGGAGATGGGGAAGGCCAGACACGCGACGACGGCGAGGTTACGAACAGTTGGCATGAGAGTAGAGTTGCGGGACACGAGGGATTGGCCACTGCAACTTAGGCACGGTGGACGAGCACGACGATGCGAGCGGCACATGCGTACGCTAGCAGCACTCGGTCTCAACCGATTGATCGAGGCCGTCCGGCAGTGTAGTCGCGAGATCGACGTACGAATTGCGCGCGGTACCACGACTCGGGCAATAGTGCGCGCGTCGTACTTGCCACTGGCGGAGGACCTCAGACAACCGTTGCCCTGAACTGCACTGCGTCCAGGACGCATGTCTCTCGAAGCGCGCCTGAAAGAACAAATACCTTCGGGGCGTCGCGGAACTTGAACACTCGATAAAGTCGGAAATTTGGCGCACGCTCTTCGGAGAACGCGACTTCACGCTGACTCGCAAAGAACGGCGTCATCGCTCCGAAGCTCGTCGTCTTCACTTCGATCAGTCGGTCGCGGCCGTCAATTTCGAACGAATGGACATCATATCCGAGACCATCGCCGCGCGTTTGCGCCACATGTTCGATCCGCTCGGCCAAGCGATGCTCTCCGGCTTCCCATAGTCGCCGATGCTCGACGTCAAGCGTGAATAATTCCCCAGCGGCGCCTAACGAGGAATTCCTGGCCTCCCGCTCGAGGTAGTTGATTCCTCGGCCAGGGCGCCGTACTCTCGCCGGATCTTCATTGACCCGCTTCCATCCGCGCTCGCGAACTGGCGCGGGAACGAGAATGTCCGCTAGCGACCGCACTGCGGGCGCAAATTCGGCGGTCGCCTGAACGATGTCGTCCGCTGCTTGAGCGACTCGAGGGTCCTTCTCGAGTCGAGCCGACACCTCGTCTCTCAGGAGCTCCTGATAGTTTCTCCGCGGCTTGTAGCCGTCGAGGTAGGGAAACCCAAGCTCAATGAGCACCGCGCTGATATTGGCGTGCTTGAACTCGATTGCTCCAGCGGACCTACCTCGGAGCATCTCCTGAAGGCGCCGGTTATGATCACGCTTGCTGTATGGCTCGCCGCGAAGCTCGTGGTCCAGCATCTCGAAATAATCCGCGACGGTGGCCGCAACCTCCTCAGGGGACCATACGTCAGGCACGAGACATAGCTTTTGCGGTGTTCGTTATTGAGGCCAGACCAGCATTTCACATCCATCGCGCAACGAACGAACGGGCAGAGTAGCGATAACGAGGCGAGTTTGCGGCAATACGGCGAAGGCGTGCGTGGGAGGATGTTGCGTTGAAAGAGCCCATCGCGCAACGATTCGTGGACAGTGTTTGCTGGAGCGCGGAACACCATCACTGCACGCGCTCCGCCAACGCCCCCGCGGCGTTACCTCCCGACAAACGAAGCCAGCGTGCAACTGAATCCCGGCAACACGTCCTCGCCGTCGAACGAGCCCGCTTCGGTAATGAACGCGGCGCTTCCATCGCCCCGGTATACCCGCCCTTCTCGACGCCCTGGATCCACGATCCATACCAGGCGGGACCCGGCATCGAGCCAGTCGGCGCACTTCGCAAGTACGTCGCCCGGACGATCGTTTGGCGAAAGAATCTCGACAACCAAGTCCGGCGCGAGTTCAGCGAAATTCGCGAACTCCGGATCGGGGCATCGAGAGCGGGAGACGAAGGCGATGCCGGGCGCGCGTACCGTATCCGGATCGCGTCGCAGCATGAAGCCGGTCTCCGCGGCGACGACGACGCCAAGCTGGCGCTCCTCGACAAACTGGCTGATGCGGAGCGTCATACGCACAGCCACCGCCCCGTGACGGAACCCGGCCGGTTCGCGCACGACCAATATGCCGCGCACCAGCTCGGCGCGCTTGTTCGGAAGGTTGAGCTGCAGCAACTCTTCTGACGTCATCGGCGCAGCTGCGGGCATCTGCCGAGTATATGGTGATGAAATCATGGCGACAACGATATGGGGCGCCGTCACGTCGCGGTCACGCGTCTATGCGACTGCGCGACTGGTGAGGGCTCCAAGCGCATCGGCTTCGCGGCACGGACGCACGGTCCGTGTTCCCTCGACAGAATTCGTCGAGTCAGAAGCAGGCTGGAAGCGCGCTGAAGGCCGCGTACCGCCTGTTGTCCCCCTCCCCCTCCCC
>CAZWVG010000533.1:0-2178 GCA_964637355.1 uncultured Gemmatimonadaceae bacterium | reverse complement strand
GCTTGTCGTCCTCGGAGAGTTCGTCCATGCCGAGGATCGCGATGATGTCCTGCAGTTCCTTGTAGCGCTGCAGGATGCGCTGCACTTCGATCGCGACCTTGTAGTGGCGCTCGCCGATGAACTGCGGATCGAGGATGCGCGACGACGAGTCGAGCGGATCGACCGCGGGGTAGATCCCGAGCTCCGTGATCTTGCGGTTGAGCACGACCGTGGCGTCGAGGTGCGCGAAGGCAGTCGCCGGCGCCGGGTCCGTAAGGTCGTCGGCGGGAACGTAGATCGCCTGCACCGAGGTGATCGAGCCGTTGCGCGTCGAGGTGATGCGCTCCTGCAAATCGCCCATCTCGGTGGCGAGCGTCGGCTGGTAACCCACCGCGCTCGGCATGCGCCCGAGGAGCGCCGACACTTCGGAGCCGGCCTGCGTGAAGCGGAAGATGTTGTCGATGAAGACGAGCACGTCGGCGTTCTCGCGATCGCGGAAGTACTCGGCGACGGTGAGGCCCGACAGTCCGACGCGGAGACGTGCACCTGGCGGCTCGTTCATCTGGCCGTAGATGAGTGCCACCGAGTCGAGAATCCCCGCTTCCTTGAACTCGAGATAGAGATCGTTCCCTTCGCGCGTACGCTCACCCACGCCGCAGAAGACCGACTTCCCGCCGTGTCCCTTGGCGACGTTGTTGATGAGCTCCTGGATGACGACCGTCTTGCCCACGCCGGCGCCGCCGAAGAGTCCGATCTTTCCGCCCTTCACGAACGGAGCGATCAGGTCGATGACCTTGATGCCGGTCTCGAAGATCTGCGTCTTGGGCTCGAGGTCGACAAAGTCGGGGCGCTTGCGGTGGATCGGCCAGCGCTCGACCGACGCCGGGATCTCTGCGCCATTGTCCACCGGCTCGCCGAGGACGTTGAGGATGCGGCCTAACGCGGCGGCACCGACGGGGACCGAGATCGCCGCGCCCGTATCGCGCGCCGCCATCCCGCGCACCACGCCGTCGGTCGTCGACATCGCGACCGCGCGAACCTGGTTGCGCCCGATGTGCTGCTGCACCTCGCAGACGACGCGGATCGGGTCACCCGTGTCGGTGGTGCCGACGATCTCGATCGCGTTATAGAGCTCCGGCAGCGCATCCGCGTCGAACTCGATGTCGAGCACGGGTCCGATGATCTGGACGATGCGGCCGATGGCGGCGGGGGCGGCGGTAGTGGCCATGGGAAACAGGACGGGAGACGGGGGACGGGAGACGGGAGTTCGGTTGCGGGGGCGCGGCGGTGGTGTGCGGAGGGTTTCGGCGTTCGGGCCGGGTCAAATGCCGCGAAGCGGCACCCCCGTCTCCCGTCTCCCGTCTCCCGTCCTAACGCCTACTCCAACGCGGCTGCGCCGCCCACAATTTCCGCGATTTCTTGAGTAATCTGCGCCTGCCTGGCGCGGTTATACGTTCTGCGATAGACCGACAGCAATTCCGTCGCGTTGTCGGTGGCGTTCTTCATCGCGGTGCGACGGGCGATGTGTTCGGCAGCAGCCGTCTCGACCAGCGTGCGGTACATCGTGTTGCGCACGTAGGACGGGAGGAGTTCGGTCAAAATCTCGGCAGCCGACGGGAAGAGCAGGTAGTCCGGCGCCGGGCCGGTGCGTTCCGGCGGGACGACCGGGAGGACCTGCGTCGTCGTCGGCGGGCACGACAGGACGGACTTGAAGTGCGCGTACACCACGTAGACGGCATCCAGCGAACCGTCGATGAAGCGAGCCATCAATCCTTCCACGAGCGACGCGGCATCCTCCGCCGTCGGGCGGTCGGTAATGTCGGTGCGGGCGGCGGCGAGCGGCTCGCCCAGATAGCGGAAGTAGCCGATCCCCTTGCGCCCCGAGACGTGCAGTTCGGTCTCGATCCCCTGCGCGCGCAGGCGTTGCAGCTGCGCGCGCGCTTCCTTGATCAGGTTGGCGTTGAAGCCACCGGCAAGGCCTCGGTTGGAATTGAGCAGGATCACCGCCGCGCGCTTCGGCTTGGCCGGCTGGCGCAGGAGCGGGAACTGCTCGGCGAGTTCGGGGGTGTAGAGCGACGAGATGACGTCGGAGAGCGCGTTCGCATACGGACGCGCCGCGTGCACCCGGTCCTGCGCCCGCTTCATCTTCGAGGTGGAAACCATCTCGAGCGTGCGCGTGATCTTCCGGGTGTTCTCGGT
>CAZWVG010000532.1:0-2184 GCA_964637355.1 uncultured Gemmatimonadaceae bacterium | reverse complement strand
ACGGGCGCGCCCCGCCCTCCGCGAGCTGCAACGCAGGACGCGCCTCGCCGATCGCGGGAGTGTGCCGCGCGCGCTGCGCCAGGCGGCGCGCGGACGGGGAGAAGCTCGGGATCAACCCGAGCACCGGGACATCGGCGATCTCCTGCAGGTCGCGGCGCGAGCGCACCATCGAAACGCGCGCTTCGCGGGCGAATCCCGTCGCCGCACCGGCCAGCATCCCCGTAAGGAGCCCCGCCATGAGGAGGAGCGGCGTCTTCGGCCACGACGGCTTCGCCGGCAGCACCGCCATGTCCACGACGCGCACGCTCGGGTCCTGCACCGCCTCGGTGATCTGCGCTTCCTTGAGGCGCGTCTGCAGCAGGCTCACCATCTCCTCGTACACACGCGGGGCGCGCTGCAGGCGCGCGTACTCCACCTCCTGCCGCGGAATCTGCCGCATGCGCGATGCGTAAGTCGCGAGCGAGGCGTCGGCGGCGTCGACCTGTGCGGTCAGGCCACGCAGGTACGTCGCCGTCAGTGCTTGCAGCTGCCCCTCGACGACCTTGATGCGCTCCGTCAGCGTGACGACGTCGGGATCCTCCGCAGTGCGCCGCATGAGGAGCGACGAGCGCTGGTCGTCGAGCGACGAGAGCGAGCGCAGGAGTTCGGAGGCCGCCTGGTTTCGCAGCAGCGTGGGAAACCCGATGAGTTCGCGGTACGGCGATGGATCGTTGGGCGCAGTACTCGCCGCCTGGATGCGCACGCGCGACATCGCCTGCTGCAATGCGCGACGCTCGGCCTCGAGGTCGTTGCGTGTCGCCTGCAGCTCGGCCCGCTGGTTCACCTGCGTGGTAGCCTCGACTTCGGGGGCGACGATCTTGTTCGCATTGCGGAAGGCGAGGAGGCGATCCTCAGCCTTGGCCAGTTGCGGTGTCAGCGTGTCGAGCTGGGCCTGGATGAAGGCGGCGGTGCTCGTCGCCTCGGAGCGCTGCACCGACTGGCGCCTGCGGATGAACGAGGACGTCCAGGCGTTGAGCACGTCGCGCGACAGCGCCGCGTCCTCGCTCTCGTATCGGAGCGCAATGATGTTCGCCTGCAACCCCGCGCGTCCGATGTCGACATCCTTGAGGAGCGACTCGATGGTGGCCTCGCGAGGATGGAGGCGCAGGGTGATCGCTCCGGGCTTCAGGTCGTTGGAGGCGAGGACGAAGCGCACGCCGTGCGTCGTCACCGGTTCGCCGGGCTTCACCACCTGGTCCGTCTCGTCGATCCGGTAGAGCCCGTCCTTCCCGCGCACGAGGCGGAGCGATTCCACATCGAACGGGGCAACCTGCCGCACCGAGGTAAAGAGATCGCTCCGCCGAACGCGACGCGGCTGTTCCATCTCCACCGCGAGCGCCAGCGAGTCGACCACATCTGCGGCGATCGTGCGGCTGCGCAGGACCTCGATCTCGGTGAAGATCTCGTCGCGCGCGGCCTGATCGGCGTAGATGGACGGGAGCGTACTCGGGCGCACGTCGATGCGTACGGTCGATGTCGCCTCGTACCGCGGCGTCGCGGTGCGGGCGTAGGCCAGGGCGATCAATGCGCCAATGGCCGCACCGGCGGCGACGCCGCGCCAGTGCCGGCGTGCAGCATCGAGCAGGCGTCCGATATCCACGACGTCGCGTGTCATGTCACGATCCTCAGCGGGTGGAGAGTGCGATGAGGAGCGCGCCCGACACGCTCGCGATCGCCGCCACGATTGGCGTGTTGCGCGCGAACCAGTTGCGCTGCGGTACGAAGAGCTGGTCGCCGGATCGCGGGCGCGACTCGCCGGTCGCCGGCGTCCCGTCGAGCTGCAGCCACGTCGACGTCCCGTCGCGATCCAGTCGCACCTTGTCGGTGCGACCATCGGGATTGGGACCTCCAGCGAGCGCGAGGATGTCGCGCAGCCCCATCGTCGCATCGGCGGTGTAGAGACCCGGCGTCCGCACCGATCCCACCACGCGTACGCGCTGGAGGAGCGTCACCTCTACCGACGGGTTGCGGAGATACTTGGCGTACTCGGCGACGAGCATGCGCTGGAGCGAGTCGCGCGGGATGTCGATCACGCGCGTCGCGCCCAGCCGCGGCAGCGTCGCGACTCCGTCCTGGTCGACCGGGAAGTCGCCCGACATGTCGGGCTCGCGCCAGATACGCAGGCGCAGCACGTCGCCGGGGTGC
>CAZWVG010000531.1:0-2226 GCA_964637355.1 uncultured Gemmatimonadaceae bacterium | reverse complement strand
ACCTGCCCATCGAAGACGTAGAGCCCGGACTGCACCTCGCGCTGTCGCAGGCGCTGCGACCCGAAACCGGGCGAGAGCGGGATCACGTCGATCGGCTGGAAGTCGCGCCCCACGTTCGAGATGTTGAACTCCATCGGGCTGAAGCGCGTCTCACCTTGCTCGATCGCAAAGAACGAGACGTACCACAGGCTGAGCCGCGGGAGCGCCGTGCGCCGCTGGATCGCCGTCAGCCGCTCGATCTGGCTCGCCACGATCTCGTGCATCGCCCGGTACGAGTCGGGGGAGAGCACGCGGATCACCGTCTCGTCGAGCGGGATCGCGCGCACCTGCAGCCCGAATTGCGACACGCGGAGGGCGATGTCGTCCTGGCGCAGCGACCCGTACCCCGCCGGCACCAGCAGCGCCGCGCTGTCCTGCCCGGTCGATCCGGGCGCGATCGCGCCTGTGCTGCGCGGCGCGCCAACCGGAGCGCTCTGCGCCTCCGGCGACGGCGGCGGGGCGGGGGACGCGGTCGGCTTGCAGCTGGCGATGGCCATCGCTCCCGCCACCGCGAGCCGCTTCAGGCGATGCCCACGCCCGACGCTGGTCATTCCCTCCCCGCATCCCTGCGCCACGCCGGCTGCGCGACCAGTGCCACGACCGCCTCGGCCAGTGCATCGCGCCCCGCTCCCGTGTGCGCGCTCGACGCAATCACCTGCTCCTCGTCCACTCCGATGCTGGCGACCAGCGCCGCCAGGCGACGCGCGCGCTCGGTTGTGCCAAGTTTGTCTACCTTGGTGATCACGACGAGCGTCGGGATCTCGAGCTCGGCGAGATAGTCGAGCATCGCCAGGTCCTCGGCGTTCGGTTCGCGCCGGATGTCCAGCAGGAGCACGATCCCGCGCAGCTGAGTCGTCATCCGCAAGTAGCCGTCGATCAGCGGCTGCCACGAGTGGCGCTTGGTCTTCGAGACCTTGGCGTAGCCGTACCCCGGGAGGTCGACGAGGACCAATGACTCGTTGACCTGGAAGAAGTTCACCTCCTGCGTGCGCCCCGGCGTGCGGCTCACCCGCGCGAAGGCCTTGCGCCTGACGAGGAGGTTGAGCAGCGACGACTTCCCCACGTTGGAGCGCCCGATGAATGCGACCTCGGGGAGCACCGCCTCCGGGCGCCACCCGCCGCGCACCGCCATCCCCCCGAGAAAGGCCAGGCTGCGGATCACGAGCGGATCGGTGGTGCGCTCGGCGCTTACCGACGTCTCCTCCACCGCTGCGTCGTCTCCCTCTGCTGCGGCCGACGGCTTCGTCGCTGCGGCCGACAGCTTCGTCGCTGCGGCCACGCGCGGCACGGAGGCACCGGCGTCGCGCGCGGTCACTGCGTCACCTCGCTGGCACTCGCCAGTTGGTCTTCCGCGCCGCGCGGAAGGTGCGCCAACGCCACCGCCAGCACCTCATCCATCGTCGCGACGGGATGGAAGGTGAGCCCCTGCCGCACGTCGTCGGGGAGCTCCTCCAGCTCGCGCGCATTGAGCACGGGGATCACCACCTGCGTGCGTTGCGCGCGCAGCGCCGCCACCGACTTCTCCTTGAGCCCACCGATCGGGAGCACACGCCCGCGCAGCGTGATCTCCCCAGTCATCGCCACCGTCCCGCGAATGGGGATCCCGCTCAGCGCGCTCACCAGCGCCGTCGCGATCGCAATTCCTGCCGACGGGCCGTCCTTGGGCGTTGCGCCTGCCGGAATGTGCACGTGGATGTCGCGCGTCTTGTAAAAGTCGCGATCGATGCCGAGCGTGCCGGCGCGGGCGCGTGCGTAGCTGATCGCCGCTCCGGCCGACTCCTTCATCACGTCGCCGAGTGCTCCCGTCAGCTGCACGCGACCGCGCCCAGGGAGGATCGAGACCTCGACCTCGAGCACTTCGCCGCCAACCGTGGTGTAGGCCAGCCCGGTCGCGACGCCGACCTTGTCCTCGCGCGACAGGTCGTCCGGATCGTAGGGTGCCACGCCGAGGAACTCGCGGATGTCGGCATCGGTGAGGGTGATCGTTTCGGGCTTGGATGCATCGCGAGTGGCGACCCCGTCCCCCGACGCGATGCGCGCGCCGCGCTCGCCTTTCTCTTCTTTCTCGCTGCGATCGCCCTTCTCGCTGCGCGTCCTCTTCGTTGCCTCATCGGTCGGCGCCGCTGCGCTCGGCGTCGCTGCGTCCGGCGCGGGACCTGCCACCGCGATGCCAGCCGCGCCCTCCAC
>CAZWVG010000530.1:0-2264 GCA_964637355.1 uncultured Gemmatimonadaceae bacterium | reverse complement strand
GATGACAACCGGAACGAGGCGTGTAGCGAGGAAGCGAAAACGGCGGGCCTGGGTCACCGACTGTTCGAGTTCGAGTTCGTGCGCGTCGATCGCGCTCCGCTGCGCGGGGGTCAGCGTTCCTTCCCGTGCAGCCCCAACCGCGCGGCGCCCCGACTCTGCCAGCCGCTCCCACGCCGCGCTCCCCGAAACGAGCGGGAGTGCCCGGGACGCGACGACCCCCCACACCAGCGTCAGCGCCAACGCCGGGAGAAGCGCGAAGAGCGACAGGATGGTAAAGAGCCGAGTGCGGAAGCCGGGTGAGTTCACGTACGACGCGGACGAGATGGGGTTTCGGGAAAGGTACGACCCGGTCACCTCGCGGCGAGGGCATGGAGCATCGCCGTACGAGGGGAGAAGTTGTCGAACGGGGCTCGCGTGCGCCTCGCGAGGCGATCAGCCCCTCCACGTCCAACTGCCGATTTCCCCCTTCAACCAGAGCCCGCGATGCAGAGCCACACGGCGTACCTCACCTTCAACACGAAGAAGCGGCAGGAGATCATCGACATCACCGACGAGGTGGAGAAATGCCGGAACACGGCAGGGATCCGCGAGGGCTTCGTCCTCGTGTCGGCGATGCACATCTCGGCCTCCGTCTTCGTGAACGACCACGAGCCGGGACTCTGGCAGGATATCCTCGACTGGCTCGAGGAGCGGATCGCGCCGTGGGAGCCCGCCACCTATCGGCACAACAGCGGGACAGGGGAGGACAACGCCGCGGCGCACCTGCGGTCGCTCACGATCGGGCATGAGGTGATCGTACCCGTGACGGCGGGGCGCCTCGACCTCGGTCCGTGGCAACGCGTCTTTTACGGCGAATGGGACGGGCGCCGCGCCAAGCGGGTGATCCTCAAGGCCATGGGTGTGTAGGGGGCGAGCAGGGGGCGAGAGGGGGTGGTGGTAACCGTTTGCGCCGGAATGCATTACATTACCGCGTCCGACGGTCGTACCGCTTGAGGGGCGCAGCGGATCCCAGGGATCCGAACCCTCCGCGTGGTACCGGCGTGTTCGTGCGACATCGGTGTCTCCGCGTCGTCGTGGGGAGTCGGTGAGCGCGCGGGGCGCCACCCGGGAGACAAGGCGCAGGGAGCGATTCGCGGCCAAGAGGCGCGCGGTCGCCGGCGCCGATGTACTCGCCCCGGGCGCGACAAGGCGCGCCCGCGTGCGGCACCCAAACCATGGGGCGCCGAAGCGCCCGCAGCCCGCTTGATCACATGAACGCTCGCACTCCCCGGCACGCGGCACCGCGCGCGCCCGTCGCCCCGTTACACCGGGGCCCCCAGGCGCTTCCGTCGCCCTCGGCGATCCCGTACGGCAGCCCGTTCCAGCATGCGCCTAACGCCGCGCTGCTCATCGATTTCGACAACGTCACGATGGGGATCCGCTCCGACCTGGCCAGCGAGCTCCGCTCGCTCCTCTCGTCGGACATCATCAAGGGAAAGGTCGCCGTCCAGCGCGCCTACGCCGACTGGCGCCGCTACCCGCAGTACATCGTGCCGCTCGCCGAGTCGTCGATCGACATGATCATGGCCCCGGCCTACGGGTCGTCGAAGAAGAACGCCACCGACATCCGCCTCGCCGTCGACGCCATCGAGCTCGTCTTCACCCGCCCCGAGATCGGGACCTACATCCTCCTCTCCGGCGACTCCGACTTTGCATCGATGGTGACCAAGCTCAAGGAGTACGGGAAGTACGTCATCGGCGTCGGGATCCGCGAGTCGTCGAGCGACCTGCTCGTCATGAACTGCGACGAGTACTACTCCTACAACGCGCTTGCCGGCCTCGTGAAGAACACCGAGGAGGATGTGCAGAAGTGGGATCCGTGGGAACTCGTCGTCGAGGCGATCGGCCGCATGAAGAAGAACGGCGACGTGATGCGCTCCGACCGCCTCAAGCAGGTGATGCAGGACATCGATGCCACGTTCGACGAGAAGAACTACGGCTACTCCAAGTTCTCCAAGTTCGTGTCGGATGCATCGGAGAAGGGGCTCGTCACGATCACCAAGCTGGAGAACGGTCAGCTCGAAGTCGGTCCCTCGGCGAGCGCGCCGGCAGCCGCAACGCCCGACAAGGGACGGCGTCCGGCAGCCGATGAAGAGGGGGCGAGCGCGCGCGAGGAGCGTGGCGGGCGTCGCGGGCGCCGCGGCGGACGTCGTGGACGCGATCGGGAGGATCGCGGCGAGCGTTCCGCACCGGCTGCCGTCGAGGCGAGCGCCGCCAGACGCGCC
>CAZWVG010000529.1:0-2283 GCA_964637355.1 uncultured Gemmatimonadaceae bacterium | reverse complement strand
CCGCGGGAAGGTGAGCTCGGGATAGATCGCGCTCGGCAGCCGCAACGCGGCCCAGATCCCCGACACGCTCAGGAGCGTGATGACCAGATAGACGAAGCGTCGCTGCTGGGCGAGGACGTCGAAGAGCCCCCATCCGCGCGCCGTGCGTCCAGGTGTCGCGGCGGTCGCGGCGCTTTCGCCCGCAGCCGATCCCTCGGGGGTGTTCACGGCGTCACGCGATGCATCGCTCATTTCTTCGGGCCCACGACGGTGGCGCCGTCATCGATGCCGAACGCTCCCTTGGTCACCACCTGCTCCCCACCGGACAGCCCCTCGGTGATCCACGCCATCCCCTTCGAGCGCCCGCCGATCGTGACCGGCGTCGCGTGCGCGACGCGTACCGAATCGACGACGAAGACCTGAAAGCCCTCGCCGGTCGGGACGAGCGCCGCCTCGGGGACGACGAGCGCGCTGGCGTGGCGTGCCACGGCGACACGCCCCATCACGACTTCGGCGATGCGCAACGAGCGTGTTGTCTGCGTGAGCGCGACGCGCAGCGTGACCCCACCGCTCGCGCTGTCCACGACCGCGGCCACCTCGCCGATGCGCCCAATGGCGATCGAGTCGCCGGTTGCCGTCGATCCCGCGTACAGCGTGACGCGCTGCCCGACTTTCGCCCGCGCCGCATCGGCCGGCGAGACCGTGAGCACGACGTCGAGGGCCCGCACGTTGGCGATGTCGACGAGCTGCTGCGTGGGTTCGACGTTCGCGCCGAGGACCGCGCTGATCCGGGTGATCGCGCCGCTGATCGGGGCCCGCAGCGTGGTGAGTTCCTTGATGCGGCGCGCCGCCACGGCATTCGACCGCGCGTTCGCCAGCTCGGCGGCCGCCGCCTCGGCGTCCTTGCGCGGCAGGACTCCTGCTTCGGAGAGTCGCTGCGTGCGCTCGGCGGCTTGCTCGGCGGTGCGGAGCGCGCTCTCGGCGCTTGCTGCAGCCGCGTCGAACGGCGCGTGCTCGAACTCGATGAGCGGATCGCCCGCGCGCACGCTCGTCCCGGCGGTGACGAAGACCTTCGCCACGCGCGCCGGCGCCGGCGCGGCCAGCGAGGCGACCTGTCCGGTGCGTGGCGTCACCGCGCCCACGGCCTCGATCGACTCGTCGAATTCACGCGTCTGCACCGGCTCGATCGTGGCGGCCACCTGGGCGGTAACCGGCGCGCCGGCGGCCGCGTCGTCTTGGTCGCTGCACGCCGTCATCAGGGCGAGCAGGAGGAGCGTGCTGGTCACGGGTGCGCGTGTCATCGCCCGGAGCGGTTGTTGGTGAGGCGAAGGAGCCGAAGGCGCGACGCGGCGTCGCGCACGGCGCCCTCCGCCTCGATGAATTGCGTGCGGATGTCGAGCGACGAGCGTTGCGCCTCGAGCACCGACGGAAGCGCAGCGGCCCCCTCGCGAAAGGCCAGCAGCGAAAGCGCAGCCACCCGGTCGGCGCCCGACACCAACGATTGCGTGCGGGCGAGGCGCTCGCGGGCGATCGCCTGCTCGCGCCGGGCAACCGCCAGCGCGGCGTTGGTCTCCACTTCGGCGACGCGAAGGAGTGCGGTGCTTCGGTCGAGCTGCGCCTGCGCGACCAGCACGCCGCCGCGATTGCGGTTGAAGAGCGGGAGCGGGAGCGAGAGACCGACCAGGGGGAGTACTCGGTTGCCGGATCCCCCTGGCTCGTCGCGCTCGAATCCGAGGGACAGCGACGGCGGCGTAAAGAGGCGCCCGCGCTCGAGCGACACCGTCAGCTCGGCGGCACGCACCGCCGACTGCGCGGCCGCCACCAACAACGGCGTGCCGCTCGAGTCGATGGTGGAGAGCGTACCCGGGTCGAGCGAGTCGGCGAGGGCGATCTCGATCGCCGACGAGGTGATCCCCATCGTCGACTGCACGGCGTACAGCGCGCCGGTCGCGGCGAGCGAATCGAGCGCCGCCGAGTTGGCGAACTGACCGGCGCTGAGCTCCGCCAGCTGCACATCGAGCTCGCTCCCGTCGCCGGCATCGCGCCGGAGGCGTGCGAGCGTCAGGAGGCTGTCGGCGTCGGAGGCGGAGCGCGAGGAGAGACGCGCGCGCTCCTGCGCCACCAGCGCGTGGGTGTAGGCGGTATCCGCGTCGTAGCGCGTCCCCTCGATGTCGAAGCGAGCGCGCAACGTGGCGGCCACGAGCGCCGCCTGCGCCGACTGGATGCGGAGCGAGCGCTGCGCCGGGATCCACGTCGGCAAGTCGAGCGTCATCAATGCGCTCTGCGATCGGCAGGGTCTCGCGC
>CAZWVG010000528.1:0-2304 GCA_964637355.1 uncultured Gemmatimonadaceae bacterium | reverse complement strand
GAGAGCGCAGCGCGCGCCCTCCTCCCACACCTTGCCGGCAACGGCTGTGTTGTCTCTGCCCAGAACGGCCTCAACGAGCTGGCGATCGCCGAGGTGGTGGGCGCGGCGCGCACGGTCGGCGCCTTCGTGAACTTCGGCGCCGACTACCTCGAGCCCGGGGTGATCCACTACGGTGGACGCGGGGCCGTGGTGCTCGGCGAGATCGATGGGACGATCACGCCGCGCGTCACCGCGCTCCGCGAGGCGTGGGGCGACTTCGACCCTCGCGCGATCGTCACACCCAACATCTGGGGCTATCTCTGGGGGAAGGAAGCGTACGGCGCGATGCTCTTCGCCACCGCGCTCACCAACGACTCGATCGCCGACGCCCTCGCGCGCCCCGGGTATCGCCCGCTCTACATCGCCCTTGCGCGTGAGATCCTCGCTGTGGCCGCGGCGCGCGGCGTGACACCCGAAGCGTTCGACGGCTTCGATCCGCGCGCCTACCTCCCGACCGCGGCGCCGGATGCCGCCGCACAGTCGCTCGACGCGCTCGTAGTCCACAACCGCAAGTCGGCCAAGACACACAGCGGAATCTGGCGCGACCTGGCCGTCCGCAAGCGCCCCACCGAAGTCGACGCCCAGCTGGGGATCGTCGTCACGTTAGGCAGCGAGGCGGGCGTCCCGGCGCCGATCACCGCTCGGCTGGTGCAGCTGATTCACGACATCGAACAAGGGCGCCGCCCCATGTCGCTCGATACGCTCGACGTCCTCGCCGCCACCGCCCGCGAGCACGCCCACACATGACTCTCGACTTCACCGGCCAGACCGTCATCGTCACCGGCGCCGCCCACGGCTTCGGCCGCGTGATCGCCCTCGCCTTCGCCTCGCGCGGTGCGCACGTGTGGGCCTGCGACATCGTTGCCGAGGAATTGCAGGTGACGGAGAAGTTGTGTGCGGGCATGCGCGGATCGTGCACGTCACGGGTAGTAGACGTGCGAAGCAAGAGCGAGGTCGACGCGTTCGTGCGCCAAGTGTCGGCCGGGACGACGGCAATGCACTCTTCAGCGGACTCCGCGATCTCCGCGGTTCAAAGCTTTCTTACCGCGGAGTCCGCGGAGAGCGCGGAGTCGGCTTCAGGCGCGGACGCGGCAGCGATCACGAACTCTGCGAACTCCGCGAACTCCGCGGTTCAAAGCCCTTCAACCGCAGAGTTCGCAGAGAACGCAGAGAAGAATGCGAACGCGAACGCAGCTGCGTTCGAGAACTCCGCGGACTCCGCGATCTCCGCGGTTCAAAGCTTTTCAACCGCGGAGAACGCGGAGACGACGACGCATGACGCGCCGGCGCGCACCGTCGACATCCTCGTCAACAATGCCGGCGGCGTGCTCGGACAGGTCGGTCGCCCACTCGAGGAGATCTCCCCGGCCGACTGGCAATCCATCTTTGATGTGAACGTCACCGGCGCCTTCTACATGGCGCAGGCAGTCGCGCCGGGGATGAAGCGCGCCGGACGCGGGCGGATCATCAACATCTCGAGCGGGGCCGGCCTCGGGATCTCGCTCACCGGGATCCAGGCCTACGCCTCGGCCAAAGCCGCGCAGATCGGGCTCACGCGGCAGCTCGCCCACGAGCTCGGACCCTTCGGCATAACCGTCAACAACATCGCCCCGGGCTTCGTACGCTCGAACCCGACCACCGAGCGGCAGTGGGAATCGTACGGCGCCGAGGGACAGGCCGCGCTCATCGATCGCATCGCGCTCAAGCGACTTGGAACTCCCGACGACATCGCCCACGGCGTCCTGTTCTTCGCGTCGGACTACGCGAGCTGGATCACCGGGCAGGTCCTCTCGATCGACGGCGGGAAGTGATGCCGGACGAACGCGTCCTCGCGCACCTTCGGCAGCGCCACGAGGCAATCCTCGGAGAGCTGATCAAGTTCGCCGCGATCCCCAGCGTGAGCACCGATCCCGCACACGCCGCCGACGTTGCCCGCGCCACGCGGTGGGTCGCACGCAAACTTGCAGCTGCCGGACCGTTCGGCGTGCGCACGATCGAGACGGGTGGGAACCCGGTAGTCTACGGCGAGTGGCTCGGAGCACATGGAGCGATCACGATCCTCGTCTACGGACACTACGACGTGCAGCCCCCCGACCCACTCGAGAAGTGGGAGAGCGCGCCGTGGACCCCAACGGTGCGCAACGGGCGACTCTATGCGCGCGGCGTCTCCGACGACAAGGGACCGATGCTCATCCCCATCAAGGTCGCCGAGTCGTTCATGGCGGCGGCCGGTGCGCTCCCGGTCAACGTGAAGTTCATGTTCGA
>CAZWVG010000527.1:0-2322 GCA_964637355.1 uncultured Gemmatimonadaceae bacterium | reverse complement strand
CCCGCGGCGCTCGCCGGCGACGCCGTCGGGGCGCGAGCTGCAAACCCTGCTGCAGGAAGGGATCGCCGGGCTCGGGACGCTCGAGGATGAACCGTTGAGCGCCCCCGCTCGTCTGGACGAGGACGACATCGTCCCGATCGAATCGCTGGTGTACAGAGGGCAGTCGGCAATCCGTCGCGCGATCGCAGTGCGCGACGAGATGCGGGCCAGCGGCCGAACGGACGATGCGACGCTGCAGGAGATCTTCGATCTCCTCGACCTCGCCCAGGCGGAGTAACCCGGTATGAAGATTGGTTGGCGCGGTGCACTCGGCTTCGTGCTGAGTGCGGCATTCCTCTGGTGGACCCTGCGCGAGGTGTCGCTCGCGCAGGTGTGGGGGGTGCTCCGCGAGTCGAGTCTCCCGCTGTTCATCCTGTCGGCCGCGGTGGCGACGATCATCTTCCCGCTCCGCGCCATGCGCTGGCGGGTGATCCTCGACCCGGTCGCCAGCAACATCTCGTTTGGGGCGCTCTGGCGCTCGACGGCGATCGGGATGATGGTCAACAACGTGGTGCCGGCGCGCGCGGGAGAGCTCGCCCGCGCCTACGCCCTCACCAAGGAAGACCGGCGCGTCGGCTTCACCGCCGCCTTCGCCTCGCTCGCCGTCGATCGCATCGTCGACGCGGTGACGGTGGTGATCCTCCTCGTCTTCGCGATGTTCGTCTCGGCCTTTCCGCCGGGGACGACGATCAGCGGGCAGCCGGTGGGACGGCTCGCGGCGTTCGCCGCGGTCGTCGCGTTAGGCGCGCTGGGCGCCCTGGTGGCCATGGCGCTCTTTCCGGCGTTTGTCTTTCGTGTGTACGACGCGGTGATGGGGCGCCTGGCGCCCAAGCTCGCGGCGCGTGGGCGGCACCTGCTCGAGTCGTTCATCTCCGGGCTCGGGGCGCTCCGCTCCCCGGTGCGCTTCGCGCAGGTGATGGCGTGGGCCTTCGCGATGTGGCTGTGCAACGGGCTCGCCTTCTGGATCGGCTTCCTCGCGGTCGGGATCCACGCCCCGTTCACCGCCGCGCTCTTCCTGATGGGGGTGATCGCGATCGGCGTCGCCCTCCCCTCGTCACCCGGCTTCTTCGGCGTCTTCGAGGCGGCTGCGTTGGCCGGGCTCACACTGTACGGCGTGCAGAGCGACCTCGCGGTGAGCTGGGCGCTCGGTTTCCACCTCCTGTCGTTCCTCCCGATCACGCTAATCGGCCTGTACTACTTCCTGCGACTGGGGATGAAGTTCGGCGAGCTCGGGCAGCCGCGGCGCCCGACCGCCGAGGCGACGGCGTAGCGCATCGATGGCGATCGCGCGGGTGGTGGCGCAGGCGAAGATCAACCTCTTTCTTCGCGTCCTCGCCCGCGAGTCGAGCGGCTTCCATCAGTTGGAGACGCTGTTCTGCCGGCTCGCGTTAGGCGATGAGGTCGCGGTTCGCCTGACGTCGGGAGCGCGCTCGCTCGACTGCCGCGGCGACGTGATTCCGGAGGGAGGGCTGGGGGCGGTCGAGCAGAACCTGGCGTGGCGCGCGGCGACGGCGTTTATCGAGGCGACCGGGTGGGCAACGGGATTCGCGATCGAGATCGAGAAGGAGATTCCGGTTGGCGGGGGACTGGGCGGGGGGAGCGCCGACGCCGGCGCCGTGCTGCGCGCGCTCAACGCCCTGGCACCCAACCCGCTGAGCCGGCACGCGCTCGTGCGGCTGGCGGCGAGCCTGGGCGCAGACGTCCCGTTCTTGACGCAGGACGACTCACCGATGGCGTTGGCGTGGGGACGCGGCGACCGGCTGATCCCTCTTCCGGCCCTCCCTGCCCGCCCGTGCCTCCTGGTGACGTTCGCCGAAGGGGTGCCCACGGCGGACGCATACCGCTGGCTCTCCGAATCGCCCGCGGCGGCCGCTGGTCCGATCGTGTACTCGCGTGAGCAATTCGACAACTGGTCGAGCGTGGAGCTACTCGCGTATAACGAGTTCGAGCGAGTGGTCGCTCCCCATCGGCCGGCGATCGCTGGGATACTCGACGGTCTCCGCCAACCGGAGCTTCGCCCATCGCTCCCCGTCGTGCTCATGAGCGGGTCGGGGGCGACGATCTTCGCCTTGCAGGGATCGAGCAACGCACCGGGTGGCGACAGCCTGGTGTCCATCGCATTCGGAATCGATCCGTCGCTCCCCGAGGCTCGTTCGATTCAGCTCGTCGATACGGGCACCGCCGAACACGTTGAGCCGGTGGTGCTGGGCGACTAGCTTCGGGGGCTCACTGGCCCTTCGTCCAATGGCAGGACAGCAGACTTTGGATCTGCGAATGGTGGTT
>CAZWVG010000526.1:0-2330 GCA_964637355.1 uncultured Gemmatimonadaceae bacterium | reverse complement strand
TTCGTGGTGAAGCCGTTCCAGCCGTCGCGCGTGTTGGAGGCGGTGCAGCGCGTCCTCGGCTAGCGGCGCGCGCCCGCGATCGCGGAGGACGGCACGCGCATGGACGCCGGACGCTACCGCGACCTCTTCGTCACCGAAGCGCGCGATCACCTCGTCACGATCAACCAGGCGCTGATCGCGCTGGAGCACGCCCCGGTGTCGACCGGGCGCGGGCGCGAGTCGGTGGACGATCTCTTTCGCGCCGTCCACACGGTGAAGGGAATGAGCGGCGTGATGGGCTACGACGCCGTGGGCGCGCTCTCGCATGCGATGGAAACGCTGCTCGCGCGCGTGCGCGCGGGCGAGCAGGAGCTCGCGGAGGAGCAGCTCGCCCTGTTGTTCGACGCCGCCGATGCGCTGGAGGCGTCGATCGCCGCAGCGACGGTTGCAGCCGACGACCACAGCTCTGGCGAGGACGGTAGCCGCACGATCGCTGGCACCGGCGAGTCAGGGGCATCGACCGCAAACCCATCGGCACTCGACGTCTCGTCGCTGGTCGAGCAACTCCTCGGACGCCGCACGTTGGTGGGCGCCGCACCGGCGTCGATCGAGGCGCCGGGAGGGGGCGCGCTCCCCCCGGGTGACGGCATCGCAGTCTACCTCGCGCTCGAGCCAGGGACGATCCTCCCCGGTGCGCGCGCGCAACTCGTGGTCGCGCGCGCCAAGTCGTTAGGCACGGTCACGGCCGTTCGCCCCGCCGAGGACGCGCTCCTCGGCGACGCCTTCGACGGGCGCTTCGCCCTGCGGCTCGTCACGACCGAGGACGACGCGACCGTCGAGCGGGTGCTGCGTGCCGCGGGCTTCGTCGCCGAGGTGCGCGTCGATCGCGGCGTGGCACCCCTCTCCACGACCGAATCGACGGTCAGCGGCGCACACGAAGCCCGCGGCGCTGCGCCCAAATCGCGCGATGCCGCCGGCGCCGATGCCGGCGCGCGTTTCGAGGCGGCGTGGGGGAACGACGTCCTCAAGGCGCCTCTCCAGCGCTACGTGCGCATCGACCTTCGGCGCCTCGATCACCTGATGTCGCTCGTGGGCGAGCTCCTCATCGTGCGCGGGCGCCTCACGCAGCGCGCCGCGGCCCTGGGCGACCCGGCCCTCGACGAAGCGGTCGCCGACGCCTCGCGCCTCATCGGCGAGGTGCAGGACGGCGTGCTCGGCGGACGCATGGTCCCCGTCTGGCAGGTGTTCGACCGCTTTCCCCGTGTTGTGCGCGACGCGGCGCACACGCTGGGGAAGGACGTGGAGTTCGTCGTCGAGGGACGCGAGATCGAACTCGATCGCGCGCTCCTGGAGCAGGTCGCCGACCCGCTCGTGCACCTCCTGCGCAACGCGGTGGACCATGGCATCGAGTCACCCGCGGTACGCCTGGCGGCGGGAAAGCGCGCGGCCGGGCGCCTGCTGGTCAGCGCGGTGCGCGAACGCAATGCCGTGGTGATTCGCGTGGCGGACGACGGGCGCGGCGTGGATCGCGCGCGCGTGCTGCAGCGCGCCCGCGACGAAGGGCTGGTCGACGCGGAGCGCGAATCGCTCGAGGACGACGAGATCCTTCGGGTGATCTCGCGGGCAGGTTTCTCGACCGCCGAGCGCGTGACGGAGTTGTCCGGGCGCGGAGTCGGGATCGATGCGGTCCTGGCGAAGATCCGTGCGCTCGGCGGGACGGTGGAGCTCAAGTCGCGCGAGGGGGAGGGGACGAGCTTCTCCCTCCGCCTTCCGGTCACCCTGGCCGTGATCCCCGCCCTGATGGCGCGGATTGGCGACGAATCGTACGCCCTGCCGTTGACGCACGTCACCGAAACGCTCCAGCTCTCGCGCGGGCGCGTGAGGACGGTACGCGGACGCGAGGTGATCGTCATACGTGAGGATGTGCTCCCGCTGCTGCGACTCGGCGACATCGTCGGGGCACCGCGCGGGGAGGATCGCGCGTCGCATGTGGTGATCCTGCAGGTGGCCGAGCGCAAGGCCGGGTTGGTGGTAGACCAGTTGATGGGGCGTGAGGAAATCGTCGTGAAGCCGTTCGACGCGGTGCGTGGCGCCGCGACGTGCTTCAACGGCGCCACGATCATGGGCGACGGATCCGCGGCGCTCATTCTCGAAGTGAGCAGCCTGCTCTAGGAGCGAGTCATGTACGATCTGCTGAGTCTCAAGCCAATGCAGTTGGACGCGCTGCGCGAGGTCGCGAACATCGGGGCGGCGCACGCGGCCACCGCGTTGTCGCAGATGACCGAGCAGACGATCATGATCGCCGTCCCGACGATCAACATCACCGCGCTCGAGGAAATCCAGCCGTCGGT
>CAZWVG010000525.1:0-2335 GCA_964637355.1 uncultured Gemmatimonadaceae bacterium | reverse complement strand
GACGCCAAGGCGCCGCTCCTCACCCCCCCCACTCATGCGCCTCCTCATCGCTTCCGCGCTCGTCGTCGGTGCGATTTCCGCCGCGCCTGCCCACGCGCAGGACCAGCGCGCACTCATCAGGTATGTCGACTCGGTCGCCAACGCGGCGGTGAGCGAGCACCGTACCCCCGGCGTGTCCATCGCGATCGTCCGGAACGGGCGTACCGTCCTGGCGAAGGGATATGGCTTCGCCGATCTCGAAAACGATGTCGCCGCCACGCCGCAGACGGTCTACCGCATCGGGTCGGTCACCAAGCAGTTCACGGCGGCAGCGATCATGCGCCTCAAGGAGCAGGGCAAGCTCTCGCTCGACGACACGCTCCAGAAGTTCTTCCCCAACTATCCGGCGCAGGGGAATCGCGTCACCGTGCGCAACTTGCTCAACCACACGTCGGGGATCCGGAGCTTCACGAGCATGGGCCCCAAGTGGGAGCGGCTCGAGCGCCTGGACATGCCCCCCGACTCGATGCTCGCCCTGTTCGCGCCAGAACCGTTCGACTTCAAGCCGGGCGAGAAGTGGCGCTACGACAACTCCGGCTTCTTTCTCCTGGGGATGATCATCGAGAAGGTGAGCGGAAAGACGTACGCCCAATACCTGCAGGACGAGTTCTTCACGCCGTTGCACCTCACGGGCAGCTACTACTGCGACCAGGCACCGCTCATCAAGCACCGGGCACAGGGATACGCGCCGCGTCCCGGCGGAACGTTTACCAACGCGACGCCGCTGTCCATGACGCAGCCCTACGCCGCCGGTTCGCTCTGCTCGACCGTCACCGACCTCGCAACATGGACGACCGCGCTGTCGAGCGGGAAGGTGGTGAGCCCGGCGTCGTACATGCTGATGACGACTCCTGACACACTCAACGACGGAAAACGCCTGACCTATGGATTCGGGCTCTCCATCGGTACGCTCGGCGGGCATCGGCAGGTGGAGCACAACGGCGGCATCAACGGCTTCATCTCCGAGTTGCATCACTATCCCGATGATTCGCTGATCACCGTGGTCCTGACCAATGTGGAAGGAAACGTCGCGCCGGCGCTCGAACGCCTGGTGGCGCGCCGTGCGTTGGGGATCGTCGATCGCCCCGCTGTCCCGATCAGCGCGGCGGCGCTCGAACGATTCACCGGGAACTACAAGGCCGGTCCTACGCCCGTGCGCGTGGCCGTCGAGCGGGGACACCTCACGGTGTACGTCGGAGATGGCCAAGCGATCGAGCTTCGGCACGTCGGCAACGAACACTTTGTGCAGGGCAACAACGAGGACGTGAGCTACGACTTCGCGAGCGGTGCGCCCGCGCCGGGATTCGTGCGACGACAGGGATCGAATACGATCACCGCGACGCGCGTCCCCTGATCTCTATCGCGTCGTGCGTTCGTGTTCCGTAGCCCGTGAAGACCGATCGACAAACGCTCCACTGGATCTCACCCCATCTCCTCGAGGGCGCCGTGTCCGGCAACGATGACCCGCAATTCTGGATCGATGCGCGCGCCCACCTCGTGCGCTACGGCCCCAAGTTCGCCCCGCTGATCATCGAGCGCGCTGAGGGGAGCTTCGTCTACGACGCCGACGGTCGTGCGATCCTCGACTTCACGTCGGGACAGATGAGTTCACTCCTCGGGCACGGCCACCCGGAGATCGCCGCCGTCGTCGCCGAGCACGCGAGCAAGCTCGATCACCTCTTCAGCGGGATGCTGTCGCGTCCGGTGGTGTCGCTGGCCAAGGCGCTCGCCGAGGTCACGCCACCGGGGCTCGACCGTGTGCTCCTGCTGAGCACCGGCGGCGAGTCGAACGAGGCGGCGATCAAGATGGCGAAGCTCTTCACTGGGGGGCACGAGGTGGTGGGCTTCGCGCAGTCGTGGCACGGGATGACGGGGGGCGCGTCGTCGGCGACGTATTCGGCGGGGCGTCGAGGCTACGGCCCCGCGGCGGTGGGGTCGCTGGCGATCCCCGCGCCTAACGCGTACCGCCCGCGCTTCGAACGCGGCGGGCAGGGAGACTGGCGTGCGGAGCTCGACTACGCCTTCGACCTGGTCGACCGGCAATCGAGCGGCAACCTCGCCGCCTTCATCGCCGAGCCGATCCTCAGCTCGGGCGGGCTCCTCGATCTCCCGTTAGGCTATCTCGCCGCGCTCAAGCAGAAGTGCGTGGAGCGAGGGATGCTCCTCATCCTCGACGAGGCGCAGACGGGACTCGGACGCACGGGGACCATGTTCGCCTTCGAGCGCGATGGCGTCGCACCGGACATCCTCACGCTCTCCAAGACACTCGGCGCCGGGATCCCGCTCTCGGCAGTGG
>CAZWVG010000524.1:0-2340 GCA_964637355.1 uncultured Gemmatimonadaceae bacterium | reverse complement strand
GCCGCCTCGCTCCGCTGATGGACAACGGGCGGCGGCAGATCGAGCTGATGAACGCGCTCCTCATGTCGATGCCCGGCACTCCGATCGTCTATTACGGTGACGAGATTGGGATGGGCGACAACATCTACCTGGGCGATCGCAACGGCGTGCGCACGCCGATGCAGTGGAACGGGAGCTGGAACGCCGGCTTCTCCGACGCCGACGCCGCGGCGCTGTACAGCCCCGTCATCGTCGACGCGCCCTACGGATTCCAGGCAGTCAACGTCAACGCGTCGGAGCGTACGCAGACCTCGCTGCTGCGTTGGATGCGACGCCTCATCGCCGTGCGCGGCAGTTCGCAGGCCTTCGGACGCGGGAGCATCGAATTCCTGAGTCCCGAAAACCGAAAGATCCTCGTATACCTGCGCGAGTACGCGGGGGAGACAATCCTCTGCGCCTTCAACCTCTCGTCGAGCGCCGAGCCTGCCGAGATCGACCTGTCGCGATTCGCCGGACGGGTCCCCGTGGAGATGTGGAGCACGCGACCGTTCCCCGCGATCGGGCAACTCCCGTATCTCCTCACCTTTAGTCCGCACTCCTTCTACTGGTTCCGGCTCGCCCCCGCGGACGAGCGGGCCTGACGCCGAGCGGGGAGCCGGCGCGCGGCTCCCCATTTCGCGCCCCTACTTCATCGCCAGTACGTGCGCGACGAGCTGGTCGATGGCGATCCCGGTCCCCTGGTAGAAGCCCGACGACATGTCGGTTTCGAGATCCGCCTCGTTGCGGTGCAACGCCGTGAAGACGTAGCGCGTCCCCTCTCCAACGCTCTCCATCGTGACGATCGCGGTGATGGGAACGTCGTCGAAGACGGCGGGCCTATAGCCCGGAAACAGCATCGAGGTCCAGACGAGTCGCTCCATCGGAACGACCTCGAGATAGCACCCGAGGTTGGGGACATCGGGTCCATCCGCGACAGCGATGTCGATGCTGAACATCCCGCCCGGGCGCACATCGAGCTCCGCCTTCGCCACGCGCCCCCATGCCTTGGGCATGTACCACTCCTTCATATGTTCGGGCCTGGTGAGCGCCTCCCAGACGAGTCGCCGGGGCGCGTCGATGTGCCGCTCGATGGCAAAGTCGAGCTTCGGGTCGAACGCGAAATGCTTCCTCATGTGTTGGCTTCCTTTTCCTTGAGTTGTTTGACGTATTGATCGAAGCGATCGAGGCGCGCTTCCCACTCCCGACGACGCTCGGCCAGCCACTCCTCGGCGACCTTGAAGCGTTCGGGGGCCAGCTCGAACGTGCGCACCCGTCCTCGCTTCTTCGATCGTACCAGCCGGCTCTCTTCGAGCACCGAGAGATGCTGCACGAATGACGGGAGCTGCATGTCGAACGGCTCGGCGAGTTCGCTGACGGTCGCTGCCCCTATCGAGAGCCGTTCGAGAACCTTGCGCCGCGTCGGGTTGGACAGGGCGTGAAAGACTGCGTCTGCGACTGCGGACTGCACCATGGTCGGCACCATCGCTGCTCGAGTGATCCGATCGGACGCCCCCAGTCTACATCGTCCCAATACTTCTGTAAATACCTAAGTATTATTTCGACCGGGCCGCGGGCGGGCGCGGTTGCTGCGTAGCGCGCCGGCGCAGCTGTCGCGAAATGGCACGAACTTGGCGCGCGATGTCAAAACGCGTCGGCGTCACTTCCGTACAAGGGAACACGCGCTGGCGATGCCCTTGCGACCGTGCACCGTGTCCCAGCGCCCTGACCACCGGGCCTGGGGCCCGGACGACCACGGGAGGCGCCCATGCATCGCACACTCAGCACCCACGTCAGGCGTACGCGCGCGACGTCGATCGCCGCGCTCGCCGCACTTGTCCTGTTGCCCATCGTTGGGCACGCGCAGCGTGCCATCGTCCCCGTGCGGATGACGCAGTCCGCCGCGTCAACGCAAGGCAATCACGCCACGCTCCATGTCGATCCACGCTGGAAGGAGTGCTCCTTCAAGCTCGACGCGTCACTCACGCAGGAGGCGTGGCGACAGTTCACGCGCGAGGCCGGGCTCGTGACCTACTTCCGCCCGCTCATCGACGCCAAGCCGATGGGGCGCGGCAAGGTCGAGCTCTCGGTGCTGCAGTGGGAGACAGCGATCGACGACCACGACGCCGCCTGGAACGACACCTTCGTGCACCCCGACTCGGCGCACTGGCTCTTCGAGGGTGAGGGGCTCCGCTTTCCCGGATTGATGGTGCGCGCCGGCGTATCGCGCCGCGTGGACGTGGGGGCGTACTTCACGAAGAACCCCGGCGCGAACTACGGCTTCTACGCCGGTCAGGTGCAATTCAACGTGGTCGACGATACCAC
>CAZWVG010000523.1:0-2342 GCA_964637355.1 uncultured Gemmatimonadaceae bacterium | reverse complement strand
AGTCGGCGTTGATGATGACGTAGTGTCCCTTGAGGTAGGCGCCGTACTGCCAGATCTGGCGCGGCTCGGCGCGGGTGTCGAGGAAGTTGTCGATGCGCCGCAGCGTACCAGGCGTCGCCGTCGACGTGGGGCGGGTCGAGTAGTAGAGCGCGCCCGAGGCCGACTGCGCGATGTACTGCGGGCGGTCCGAGTAGTCGATCGGCGGGGGAACCTTGAACTTGAAGCCGCCGCTCGTCTCATCCTTCGTGTAGGTGACGTCGTAGACGTACTCGTTCGACGTCTTGACGCGCCCGAACTCCAGGCGGTCGATCAGCGACACCTTCGAGATGTTCGTACCGGCCGAGTTGGCGACCAGCAGGAGCGAGTTGGAGTTGTCGATCATCATCCCCCACGGCTGGGCACCGACCGCGATGGGCGGGAGCTGCTGCAGCGTGGTGGAGTAGGAGAACGCCTCGACCTCGTTCTTGGTCAGGTTCGAGATGAAGACGCGGGTGCGCGCGGTGTCGACGGTGATGTCGGCACCGAGGCTCCCCTCGGGAAGCGCGTAGGTGAGACCGTAGGCGTAGACCGTCGGGTCGCGCTTGGCGAGCGTGTCGCTGGTCACCGCGACCGTTGCACCTGTCGGGACCGCGTATCCGGTGCGGCCGGCGACGTCGGTGGCGTAGGCCGTGACGAAGAGCGCGCGGCCGCGGAGCGCGGTCGGCGCACCCCACACACGGCGCCGCGTGACCTGCTGCGACGGTGTGGTCAGCGTGTCGGCGGCGCGATAGACGATGCTCCCGGTGAGGTCCTTGGCGATGAAGCCGATGATGCGGACCAGGCCGTCGGCGTCACGCGCCGAGATGTCGATCGAGTCGGGCGTCTCCATCCGCGGGGCCACCGTCTGGTAGACGACGGGCGGGAGGAGGTCGGGGCCGGCGGCGACGACGCGCACGGTGGTCGCCTCGCCGCTCCCGCGGAGGGCGTCGCGATTCTCGGCGAACGGGGTGATCGTGATCGTGGCACCGGCGGCGATGCCGGCCGGCACCTGGAAGGCGAACGAAACCGAGTCGCTCTTCGGATACGGAATCGGGAAGAGCGTCGAGTCGGCCTTGGAGAAGCCGGGCGCGGTGGCGCGATACCCTACCTTCGTGATGCCGGTTGTGTCGGTCAGTCCGACATCGAAGCTGTAGGTACCGCCGACGATCACGTTGGCCTGCGGCTGCACGAAGCCGACGCGCGGGACGTTCGGATCGAAGGCGATGGCCGTGGCCTCGCTGGACGCGGAGTTCCCCGCGCCGTCGGAGACGGCGGTGCGCACCGTGATGCGCTGGCCGGCCTGGACGCCGGAGAGCGCGATCTTGAGCGTCTTGTTGAACGTGCTGCTGGCGACGGCGAAGGCGGTCGAGTCGCGCCCGACGAGGGCCGAGTCCGCGAAGACGCGGGTCACGACCCACTGCAGGGCGGCGTTGTCGCTCGCATTCACGGCCACCTGGAGCGGGACGCGCAGCGACACGGAGTCGACGCCTCCCGATCCTACCTTGCTGTCGATCGCCACGGTCAGCTGCGGGAGGATCTTGTCCGCCGAGGTGGACGCGACCTCCGTGCTGCCGCAGCCCGCGGCCACGAGGGCCGCGAGCAGCGCCGGGGCGACGCGACGAATGATGGTCTTCATCGTGTGGGCTCCGGATGGGTTACTTCGCGCTGCCATCGGGTGGGCGGATCGGATCGCCCTCGTCGATGATGTGCGGAGTCATGAGGATGAGGAGGTCCTTCTTTTCCTCGCGCGACTCGGTCTGGGAGAAGAGGCGTCCGATCAGCGGGAGCTCCGAGAGGAGCGGGATGCCGGACTTGTTCTTCGTGACCTGCGTCTGCGTGAGGCCGCCGATGACCGCCGTCTCGCCGTTGTTCACGAGGAGCTGCGTCTTGGCGTTGCGCTTGTTGATGATGAAGCCGAGATCACCGCCGACGATGTTCAGGTCCGACTGTTCGGCCTCCATCGTCATGCGGATCTGCCGGTTGTTGGTGATGTGCGGCGTGACGGTGAGGATGATACCGGTCTCGCGGAACTGGACGTTGGCGCGGGCCGGCGTCCCGATCTGCGAGGCGGAACCGGCGTCGATCACGCGGACCGGCGTTTCCTGGCCGACGAAGATGCGCGCTTCGCGGTTGTCGAGCGTGACGATGCTCGGCTCGGCCTGGATGTCGGAGAGCGAGGTCTCGCGAAGCGCGTCGAGGAACGACGTGAGCGAGTACTTCCCGATCGCGGTGGAGAAGATGAGGTTGAGCGCGGAGCCCTGCTTGTACTTGCGCGTGGCGTTGGAGACGCCGGCGAGGGCGTCGCCCCCGAGTTCGACGCGCGA
>CAZWVG010000522.1:0-2343 GCA_964637355.1 uncultured Gemmatimonadaceae bacterium | reverse complement strand
CGGCGCACTACGCCATCTGCACCGGCTTCATGGCGCTCGGGATGATGCTCCCGGGGATGTTCGCCGGCGCTCTGCAGGAGCGGCTCGGCTACCCGCACTTCTTCGTCTGGGTGCTGGCGTCGACGATCCCCGGCTTTGCGGTCGCCGCGCTCCTCAAGATCGATCCGGAGTACGGGAAGCGGCTCGTGGGCGGAGGCGAAGCTACCGGACGTTAGGGACGAGGGGCGGCGAAGGCGCGAGCGCGCTCGAGCAGCTGTTCGCGCGCCGCATGGTCGAGCAGGCGCCCGTCGAGCACGACGGCGTGCACCCGCTCGGTATTCCCGATGTCCGCGAGCGGGTTGGCATCGAGGACCACGAGGTCGGCGATCATCCCCGGCGCCACGGCACCTAACGAATCCATCGCTTGCAGGTAGCGCGCCGGGTGGCGCGTGGCTGCCTGCAGCGCCTCCAGCGGCGAAAAGCCGGCCGCGACCAGGTTGCGCAGCTCCTCGTGGAGCGACGCGCCGGGGAAGATGTACGGGTTCGACAGGTCGGTGCCGGCCATGAACGCCACGCCGGCACGGTGCAGCAACGTCACGATGCGTTGCTGCTCGGCGAACACCTCCTTCCGCATCGCCCAGTCGGCCGGTGTCAGCATCCGGAAACGAAAGTCGTTGCGCGGATTCCACCCCGCACTGAACCAGCGCGGGATGTAGGCCATGCGCGGGTCGGCGGCGAGCGCGGTGTCGTCGAGAAAGGCGATGCTGCGGAGCACCGTGAGCGTCGGGACCATCCACGTTCCGTTGCGCACGAGGCGCGCGGCGAGCGCGCGGCATCGCTCGGGGTCGAAGGTGTCGAGCATGCGACGTACCTGCGCACGCCCAACGACCGCCGCCGAATCCCACCCCTTGGGCGAGGCGTACGCCGCGGTATACTCGGCACGCATCGCGTCCTCGTCGCGCGAGCAGGCGTTGGTGAGCATCTGCAGGTGCTCGATGCTCTTCATCCCAAGGTCCGACGCTTCGCCGACGGCGACGAGCGATGGGACGTGCCCCGCGAACGGAAGCCCACGCGCTTTCGCCTCCGCAGCGATCGCGCGAAGCTCCTCCGGCGTTAGGCGGGAGTACACCTTGATGAACGCGGCGCCGCCAGCGGCGAGCGAATCGACGAGGTGGCGCGCATCGTCCGCATCCTTTGCACCGCTGGAGCCCGGCCAGATCGGCGGCGAACCGTCGAGGATGTGTCCACTCCCCACGATGCGCGGCCCGACGATCGTACCGCGCGCAATCATCGCCCGCGCCGAGTCGTACCAGGCGAACCGCCCCCACATCTCCCGCACCCCGGTGATGCCGTTGGCGGCGAGGAGGGGGAGGAAGAGGCGATCGATCCCGGGGCCGGTGGCGTGGACATGCATGTCCCACAGCCCGGGGATGACGAACTTCCCGGTGGCATCGAGCACGCGTGCACCTGGCGGCACACTCGCCTTGGCGTCGGGCGAGATCACGCGGATCCGGTTGCCGCGGATGACGATCGTTTGTGCGCGCGACAACGCACCGTTCGCGACGTCGATGATCGTGGCGTGCGTTATTACGGTGGCCGAGTCGCCCGTCGGCGCCTGCGCAGCGACCATCGCCGGGAGTGAGGCGACGGCGAGGGGCAACGCGCGGAGAAGGACCATCGATGGGATGCGAGCGCGCATGGCGAGTGCGATCGAGGGGATGAAGGCTCGCTACGGCTGCCGGTCTTCGCCCGGCGCGTAGTCGAGCACCAGCGTTTCGCCGTTCGGGAGCGAATGCCAGCGGGCCGAGTAGTCGTGAACCCGCGCACGGATGCTATCGAGCTGACCCTGCGTGAGGGCAAGGGGCACCGCTCCCGGACGCTTGGCATAGAAGGTCGCCAGCTGCTCGTTCACGTCGTCGACCGTGATCTCGTGCCCCGTCGCGCGCTCGAGGTCGAAGAGCCCCACAATTTCCTCGACGGGATCGAGGTCGGCCGGGAGCGGGCCGCGCGGCCACGGCGACCCGAAGTCCTCGAAATTCCAGCCATCGCAGACCATCCCGTAGAAGCCTCGGCGCATCCGCAACGTGCTCTCCACGGCGTAGTGCGTGAGATCGTGAATCGGAAAGAACGACTGCACGTTGCGCTGCACGGTGACGCTCCCGTTCGCTCTCGAAAGGGCAAAGGAGGCGATGCGCCCGTCCTTTCCCTTCTTGAGCCGAAGCTGCAACGGCGGGGCGGAGGACATCGGGGCGGAAGAGTCGCGGAGACGCGTGACGGGGGGGCGGGAAGGGGATAGTATTGCCACGTCCTTCACCCGACTCAAGCGATGCAGCGTCGTTCTTCGTCCGTCCTGGCCCTCGTCCT
>CAZWVG010000521.1:0-2349 GCA_964637355.1 uncultured Gemmatimonadaceae bacterium | reverse complement strand
GATGTTGGGGCCCGGTACCCCACGTTGCTCAGCGGGCCTCTCTCCGGCCTCTCGCTGTTTAGGGTATGCGAGCGCAAAGCCGTTCGCGCCTCTGGTAGGTGGCGCCGATCCGAGTCGGTGGGGCGAGGGGACGGGTCTCGGCGGGGATGCCGCCAGCTGCCGGCCCAGCATGCGTCGCGCGTGAAGCAGGAGGAACCGACGAACATGATCGACGGAGAGTTGCACGACGAGCGCCATCGATCGCGGCGAAGCCGACGCGGCGATGGCGACCGTGAGGGAGCACACAGCGGATATCGCGACGGCGATGAGCCGTCGCCTCGAGAGGGCGATCAGCAGTTGCACCGCGAGCGTGCGGAACGGTCGCGCGGGGAAGGCGAGCTTGCCTCGCGACGCGACGGCGAACGCGCGCGTTCTCGCGCGCCAAAGCCGCCACTCGGCGAGGTCGACGAGATTGCGCCCGGGCGCGTGACGGCGCTGCACGAGCGGCGAGCCGGAAGCTCGCGCTACGTGGTCGAGATCGGGGATCGCGTCGTTGCCACCGTGTCGGTGGAGGTGATCGCCGACCTGGGGCTGCGCGTCGGCGGGGAGGTCGACGTACTGTCCGCAGAGCGGCTGCGCGAGGCGGCGTCACAGCTCGCGGTGTTCGACAAGGCGGTCGCCCTGCTGGCGGTTCGGCCGCGGAGTGCGCGTGACTTGCAGGTGCGGCTCAGGCGCGCCGGAGCGAGCGCGCCGACCATCGCACGGGCGATCGAGCGACTCGAACGATTGGGGTTCGTCGACGACGAGGCGTACGCGCGCACCGTCGCGCGCTCACGCGCGTTGTCGGGTGGGCGGTCGCGGCGGCGCATCGCGCAGGAGCTGCAACGACACGGCGTCGACCGCGCTACCGTCGACGCAGCGGTCGCGGAGACGATCGCCGATGTGGGACTGGACGAGGGCGAGGCCGCGTTAGGCATCGCGCGGAAGCGCATGCGCGCGATGGGAGGGCTCGATCCGCGCAAGCAGCGCCAGCGACTCTACGCCTTCCTTGCGCGTCGAGGCTACGACCCCGACATCGTGGCGCGCGTCGTGGCGCATGTGCTCGACGAAGCGCGCGCCGACGATTAGTCCGAGCGTACGTCGTGGTGCGCTGCATCACACCATCTGAGTTCGCGAACTCGTAATTCCCCGAGTCGACAACGCATGCTGCAACCCCGATCCTTCCCGTAACGCATGGAGGGCTCGGAGACATGGGACGCGACATTCAATGGAGAGAAGCGGTGGTGCGGCTGTTGGTCGCCGCTCGGCCGATGACGATGGCTGCTCGGGTCGCGGGCGGCGAGTCGGCGCTTCGCGCCTTGGCGGGCTGGGGAAGCGAGGCTTGGCAGGACGAGGAGGACGCAGCGCAGCGCGTGCGGCGGCCGGAGAGCGTGCGTGAGCGTGAGTCGGCGATTTCGGTGCACCGCGAAAACGCTCTCGAGCGCGTCTCGCCGATCGCGCTGGTCGGTCGCCGCCCAATGAGCGTGCGTGCCACGGTGGGCCAGAACCCGATGGCGCGCCGTCCCCGCGAAACGGCGACCTGGCGTGAACGCTGGCCCAACGTGCCGGTGGTGCGCGGGAGTCGAGCGGCGGCCGCACGATAGTCGAGGGGGCGCACGCAAGGCGACGACAGGTCCGTCTCGCGACGGTGCATTGCGCGAAAGCCCACCAAGGCGACTGGTCTCGCCCAGTCGGAATCTTCGTCGAGGGTGGGTAGCAGCTCGGGCGCGGGTGGGAGGGGGGCTCTAGCGGGGGCGATGCCTCGGGCTTCCACCTCGCCGATGTATATTCCCGCGCATGCGCGCATCCGACATCCGCTCTCGCTTTCTGGGGTACTTCGAACGCAACGCGCACGCCGTGTTGCCCAGCTCGTCGCTGGTCCCCGCCGACGATCCGACGTTGCTCTTCACCAACGCCGGAATGGTGCAGTTCAAGAAGGTCTTCCTCGGGCTCGAGGTGCCGTCGACGGGACGGCGAGCTACCACGTCGCAGAAGTGCGTGCGCGCGGGAGGGAAGCACAACGACCTGGAGCAGGTCGGGCACACCGCGCGGCACCACACGTTCTTCGAGATGTTGGGGAACTTCTCGTTCGGCGATTACTTCAAGCCGGACGCGATCCGCTTCGCCTGGGAGTTCGTCACCGGACCGCAGGACAAGGGAAACCTCGGCATCGATCCGCGACATGTGCGCGTCTCCGTCTTCCGCGAGGACGACGAGGCGCGCGCGCTCTGGCGTGAAATCGCGGGGCTCCCCGACTCGCGCATTTACGGTCTCGACGAGCGCGACAACTTCTGGCAGATGGCCGACACGGGGCCGTGCGGTCCGTGCTCG
>CAZWVG010000520.1:0-2374 GCA_964637355.1 uncultured Gemmatimonadaceae bacterium | reverse complement strand
CCCATCGGCGATGAGGAGCAAGCGGCCAGGCTGGCGGCGGCAATGATGTAGGCGGCGTAGCGGGTGGCGCGGGTCATAAGCGTGTCCTCAGGGGGAAGTGGGTGGGATGGAATAAGTCTGTCACTTGCTCACGTACGGCACCGACACCGTATGGGGAATCCCCATACACGGTGTAACCTCCAAGGCTGGTTTCCCGCATGATCGTTGCGGCACTCGTCTGGGACCCTGCTTCGCGGGCTCGGCTGCAGGATGCACTGCGCGGGCAAGCCAGCCTTCGATTCTGTGATCGGCAATCGGAATTGATGACGCTCGTCGAGAACAACCTGGCCGGGGTTGTGATCCTCGACACGCGAGACCGTGAGGGGACGTCAACCCTCAAGACGGTCCGGCGCATCCGAGATGAATTCCCCAGCGTCCCGGTCGTGCTGTACTTCGCCATGTCGCCTGACGCTACTCGCGATATGCTGCAGTTCGCTCGCGCTGGCGTGAACGAACTCGTGCTGCGTGACGTGACGGACGTGCGCTATTCGCTTCGCGCGGCGCTATCGACCGCGGCCGATCACTGCTCGGCCAACACCATTCTCGAAGAATTGGACGGGCTCATTCCGGCGCCAGTGATGCCGATGCTGCGCTACTGCCTGGAGAACGGCCGCCGCGATCTCACGGTCGAGGATGTCGCAGACGCGCTGAACGTGCATCGCAAGACGTTGGTGGCGCGCTTGAAAGGTTCGCATCTCCCCACGCCCAGCCAGCTCATCGCGTGGTGTCGACTGCTGGTTGCGGCGCGCCTGCTCGAGGATCCTGGTCGCTCGGTCGAACAGGTGGCGCTGCTGCTCGAGTTCCCGTCGGGTACGTCGCTGCGCAACATGATGAAGCGGTACACGGGGCTCCGGCCCGGTGAGATACGCGAGAATGGCGGAGTGCGTTGCGTGCTGCACGCGCTCAAGCGCGATCTCGTCGCCAGCGGGACGTGATCCCTCGCGACTGTTAGGCATCCGGATCATCGGGACGCAGCGGGTGCGGGCGAGCGACCATGAGCGTCTTCCCATCCAGCAATTCCAGCACGATCGTCTCCCCCGCCCGCAAATCGCTAAAGAGCGAGGACTGCACGAAGTAGTGCCGGTGTCCGCCGGCATCGCCCCCCTTCGAGCAGGTGCACGTCATGTCGATGAGCGTCGCCTCACCTTGCGCATCGCCCAGCGCCACGGGTAACGGCGACGCAATGACGCGCAGCCGCCGTGCGCTCTCTTCGGTCACTTCAAGCCGACCGTCGCGCGCGGTCTTGCGAGAGACTTCACGAACCTCGAGGAGCACGTGGGCTAACTCCGCTCGTCGTGACGGGGCTCACGCTGCGGCTTCGCGCGCGTTCGCGCTGTGATCTTCGTCATTTGACGCGACGTCCGCCCTGGATCACGACGCGCACATCGCGCATCACGGTCATGTCGGAGAGCGGATCGCCGCGCACGAGGATGATGTCGGCCAGGCGACCAGGTGCAAGGACACCGATGTCCTGTTCGCGGCGAAGGAAACGCGCGGGCCACAGCGTCGCCGACTGGATCGTCTCCATCGGCGACACCCCGTACTCGACCCACTTGGCCATCTCGCGCCACGTCGCATCGTTGTGGAACATCGCCGGGATCCCCGCGTCGGTTCCGATCATCATGCGCACGCCGGTCTCGCGCAGCTGACGGAATTTTGTGGGGAGCAGGGGGAGGCGAGAGGGAAAGAGGGCGTAGTACGGGAGCTGCGGAATGTGGTCGAGGGAGCGACGAACCTCGCGCGCCATGTCGTCGGGCATGAACTGCCGCCACGACGGATCGTCGAGGCGCTCGGGGAAGACCGATCCCGCCTCGTACAGCGTGAAGAGCGGCGAGAGTGTGGGCGTCCAGTAGAGCGACGAGTTGCGCTCGCGGAGCGCCTGCAGGATGTCCTCAGGGTAGCCGGGGGCGGTGCCGAGCCCCGTGTGCTCGAAGTCGTCCACTCCGTACTTGAGCCCCACGCGGATCTCGGACATGCGGTGCGCGTGGGCGACGACGACCTTCCCGTTCTTGTGCGCCGTCTCGACGACGGCCTGCACCTCGGCGTCCGTCATCTGATCCTGGTCGATGAGCTTCACGAAATCGACGCCGGCATCAATGATCCGCTGCACCTTCTGGCGCGCGTCGTCGGCGCCCTTCACTCCCCAGCGGAAGTCCTTTTCGTACGCCTCGTACGGCTCATGCTGGATGAACGGGCCGGCGACAAAGAGGCGCGGGCCGGGGATCTCGCCAGCAGCAATTCTCCGCTTGACGGAGAGAATGTCGTCGAGGCGCGCGCCGAGGTCGCGCGCGCTCGTCACGCCCGCCATGAGCAGCTGACGGGCCGCGATCGGCAT
>CAZWVG010000519.1:0-2384 GCA_964637355.1 uncultured Gemmatimonadaceae bacterium | reverse complement strand
CGATCCTCATGGAGGCGCACGAATCCAAGCGGGTGCTCTGGTTCCCGAGCGACCTGCTCAATCCCGAGCCCGACACTGACCCCGACGAGTTCGTTAGGCAGCTCCGCCGTCGCGCCGAGGGGATCTCGCTCCCCGCCCGCGTCGCCCTCTGCCTCAACACGCTCACCGAGGAAGGGCTCCCGCACTTCCACCGCCTCATCTCGCAGTACCTGGGTCCAGACTCGATCTGGTCCAAGTGGAATAACCTCTGGACCGCCGAGGAGGACCGGCACGGCGCCATTCTCCACGACTACACGCGCGACTCGCGGATCCTCGACAATCCGGTCATGGAACGGATGCAGTTCGAGTACGTGCGCGCCGGCTTCGAGCCGACGTGGGATCAGGACCCGTATCGCGTCTTCGTCTACACGTCGCTGCAGGAGCGCGCCACGCAGGTGAGTCACGCCAACACGGGACGGGTGGCCAGCGAGCACGAGCCGCTGATCGGTGAGGTGCTGTCGAACGTCGCCAAGGAGGAGGCGCGCCACTACGTCTTCTACCGGGCGATCTTCGAGCGCGTGCTGGCGCGCGACCCGAATCGTGCGCTGGAGTCCGCCGCCCACATCATGCCGTCGATCGACATGCCCGGGGTGAGCATGCCGCACTTTCGGGAGATGGCCGACGTGATCCGGCGCGCGGGGATTTACGGCCCTCGCGACTACCTGCGCATCGTGCAGGACCTGATCAAGTACTGGGCGATCGACGCCATTACCGGGCTCAATGAGGCGGGGAAGAAGGCGCAGGAACGGATCCTCGCGATCCCGGCGCGTCTCGAGCGCGTGGCCGACATGATGGAGTCGCGCTCGCGCGCCAAGACCTTCTCGTTCGCGGTGGCGTTTGCCAAGGAATTCGACATGGCGTGAGGCGCGCCCAAAGTGCCGCGCCCCCATCGTGCCGCGCCCCCATCGTGCCGCGCCCCCATCGTGCCGCGCCCGCGTCGTGCTGCGCCCCCGGCGTCGTCAGGTGCAAAACCTTCGAGGGAGACCGGCGTGGGTCTCCCTCGATGTTTTGGCGATGTTGTTCGCCTGACGGAACCTATGACCAGTGCTCTCCCGGGATGTAGGTCCCGAACGTCCACATGGTCCCCTCGGGATCGCGCGCGGTGTAGTCGCGCGACCCGTAGTCCGAATCCTTGAGCGGAAAGAGCACCTCGGCGCCAGCCGCGACGGCGCGCGCGTGGTGCGCGTCGGGATCGGCGACGTACACGCAGACGCCCCCCGTCGCGGCGCCGAGTTCGGCAGGGCCTCGCTGCTTGCGCTCGGGCATCGACGACGAGACCATGATCACGCTCTCGCCGAGGGTGAGTTCGGAGTGACGGACGGCCCCCCCGGCTCCCGGAACGACGAGGCGACGCGTGAAGCCGAACGCACGCTCCAGCCAGTCAAGCATGGCGGGCGCGTCGCGATAGAAAAGGACCGGGACGACGCCGGTGGGGAGTGGGAGCGCCGGCGGGGCGTCGCCTTTGACGTTCGATTCGGATGACATGGGCAAGACTCGCGGATGAGGGAGACTCACTCATCCTATCACCGCGCCCGCAAGACGTCTTGTACGAATGGGAAGTCGGCGTCCGCGGGCGGATATCTCCGCGATCCTCCGCGATCGTCCGCGACCTCGGCGTTCAAGTCCGCACTACCTCGCGCACGCGCAGAAGACGTGTTCAGTCGCCCACCAGCACCGCCCCGAACGTCGGATGCCGCGTGGCGAGGTAGGCCGACGGCGAGCGCCCGGTGAACTCGCGGAAGTCGCGATCGAAGTGCGCATGATCGTAGTAACCGCACTCCTGTGCGACCTGCGACAGCGATTGACCGTTCGACAACACCAACCGGTCGACGACGTGATGGAAGCGCAGGATACGTCCCATCGTCTTGGGCGCGAGCCCGGTCTCCTCGCGAAAGCGCGCGGAGAGGTGCCGCCGGCTGCAACCCGCTTGGGCAGCGAGTTCCGCTATGCCGGAACGACCGCGCGAAGCGCTGAGCGCCGACCACGCCGAGGCAACCAGCGCCGAAGGACGGCGCGAGCGCTGAAGGCGCCTCAACCAGAACGACTCCAACTCGGCGAAGCGGGCTGCCCAAGTCGGCGCATCGTGCATGCGCTCCGTCACCTCGTTCAGCTCCTTTCCCAGGACGAGGGAGAGCGGGACCGATCGGTTGACCAGTGGCTCCAGCGGCATCCCCAGCAGCTGCAACGCGCCGAGCGGGGTGAGGTTGCACTGCACGCACTGCGAGACGCCGAGCGCGTCCACGTGCACGAACGAATCGTACAGCCCGGCGACAAAGCTTCCGAGCCATTCTCCGCCACTCCCGTCACGCGGATCGCTCACGCGGTACGGATCGCCAAAGTTGAAG
>CAZWVG010000518.1:0-2387 GCA_964637355.1 uncultured Gemmatimonadaceae bacterium | reverse complement strand
TCCCCAGATCACCATCACGGTTCTCGAATACACCCCCCGCACCGTGCAGGTGCTGGGAGCGGTCAACCAGCCTGGGGCGATCGCGTTTACGCCGGAGCAGCAGATGACTATTATGGAGGCGATCGCCAAAGCCGGCGGACAGGCGCGAGTCGCCGACATCCGCAAGGTCCGTCTCACCCGAGAGGGGCCGGACGGAAAGACCGAAACCTACACCATCAATCTCGACGATCTCATGAAGGGCAGTTCCACCGAAAAATGGGCACTCCAGAAGGGTGACGTCATCTTCGTGCCGGAACGCATCCTCTAAGCCCATGGAACAGACGACCAAATTCGACAAGGGCTCGGGCTCTGGTGCCTATCCTTACACATACTACGGTAACAATTACGGCGGCTACGGTGGCAACGGCGGGTCCGAGACTACGATCCAGCGTGGCTTCCAGGACTACATGCTCATCCTCCGGGAACGCGTGTGGTATATCGTCGTCGTGTTCCTTCTCGTTCTGAGTTCGGTCGGCGTCTACACGTTCACCCGCACCCGTCTCTACCAGTCTACCGCTAGCGTGCAGGTGTTCCGCCGTGATCCGGTGGTCATGCAGGTGCAGGGCGTCGTCGATAACGAGATTCGTTCGGCTGAAGATTTGAATACGCAGGTCAAGGTGCTGGAGAGTCTAGCTATCGTCCAAGCCGTTGCGGATCGCCTGCAGGGAGAGGATCTCCGCCAGTTTCTCGCGCCTTACCAGAAATCCAGTAGCGACGAGCCGGTTTCTCCCGCTGGCATCATCCTCCTTAATCGCAAGATCGTCCCCGTGCGCCTGAGCCTGATCATTCAGGTGCAATACATGCATCCGGACCGCTTCGTGGCGGCGAAGATCGCGAATCTCTTCCTCGACGAGTTCATCGCGCACAATTCGCGCCTCCGCATCGAGGAATCGATGAAGGCCGTCGACGAACTCAAGATCCGCGCCGACCAGCAAAAGAAGAAGGTCGAGGAGCTGGCCCTCTCGCTCCAGGGGTATCGCGAGAAGAACAACCTCGTCTCGCTCGACCAGCGCAAGGACATCGTCACCGAGAAGCTCAAGGCGCTGAACACCTACGTCACGCAGACCGATTCGCGGCGCAAGGAGGCCGAGGTGCGCTGGAAGCAGGTGCAGGAGCGGCGCGAACCGCTCACCGCGCTGCTCGACCTGCCGTTCATCTCGAGCCAGTCCCTGATCGCCCAACTCGTCCAGCAGGTCGCGGCACAGAAGATCGTCATCGCCCAGCTACGTGAGCGCTACCGCGACAAGCACCCGAAGATGATCGAAGCGATCAATTCGCTCAACCAGACCGAGGCGGAGCTCAACCGCGCCCTTGCCACTGCCGTCGCCATGACTGAGGCGGACTACCAGACGGCGGTGCGCAGCGACGAGCAGGCGCGCGCCTCCTTGGCCAAGCAGGAGTCCGAGTCGCTCGAGCTCGATCGCGCGGCCGTCGAATACTCGAACCTCGAACGCGATCTCCGCATCAGCGAGCAGCTGCTGGGGAACACCCTGGCGCGCATGAAGGAAACCTCGATGAGCAGCACCATCGAGACGCAAAACGCGCGCATCGTCGATCGCGCCGCGCCGGCGCTTAAGCCCTACTCGCCCAACATCCCGCTCAACCTCGCCCTCGGCTTTCTCGGCGGCCTGGGCCTCGGGACCGCCTTCGCCTTCTTCGTCGCCTACATCGACGACCGCGTGAAGTCCTCCTTCGACATCGAGGGCGTCATCGGCCTCCCGCTCGTCGGCATCATTCCCGAGATCAAGCGCATGGAGCAGCCCGACAAGGCGCAGATCGTCGTCAACAATCAGGACAAGCAGGTCGCCGAGTCCTTCCTCGCCCTGCACTCCAGCCTGCGCCTCAAGGACGAGAGCAAGAATGCCCAGTGCATCCTCACCACCTCGACCATCCCCGGCGAGGGCAAGTCGTTCGTCTCGACCAATCTCGCCCTGACGTTCGCCGCCCACGGCGAGCGCGTGTGCATCGTCGACTGCGACCTGCGAAAGCCGAACGTCCACAAATCGTTCCGCATTGAGAACCTCAAGGGCGTCATCGACGTCTGCGCCGGCACGGCGTCGCTGGATGATGTCACGGTCAAGAACCACCACCCCGGCCTGGACATCATTCCCGCCGGCGGTCGCGCCAAGAACCCGACCCAGATCCTCAACAGCAAGGGCTTCGAGGTGATGATCTCCGAGCTGCGCAAGCGCTACGACCGCGTGTTCTTCGACACGCCGCCGCTCGCGGCCGTGAGCGACGCGCTCATCATCCTCCCCCTCGTCGACGGCTCGATGTTCACGATCTACTTCAACCGCGTGCGTCGCAAGGCCGCGCAGTTCGCCGCCCGTCGCCTGCTCGAGGCGAAT
>CAZWVG010000517.1:0-2395 GCA_964637355.1 uncultured Gemmatimonadaceae bacterium | reverse complement strand
CCGAGCACCTTGATGCCCGGATGGCGCGGCAGGTCACCGACGACCTCGGCGATGATGGCGGTCGTCTTGGCGGATCCGATGTCCAGTCCGGCGACCAGGCGTTCGACGTTCATGGCAGGCGGGCGATGACGAGGTCCTTGTAGCGCAAGTCGAGCTCCACGGGTCGAAGGTGACGCTTCGCGAGATCGGCTTCGACGGAAGATAGTTGTAGGAGGCGATCGGCGCGCATGTCGAGCATGGCCCGCACCGGAACGTCCATCAGCTGCAGCATCACTTCGTCCTTCGCCACGCGCCGAGCTTCGCTCACGCGCGAGTAGTACTCGGGCATCTCGGCCTTGATGTCGCCGAGGAGGCGAAAGAGTGCCGTGTCGGGGCGCGAAACGATCGGAAGGTCCACGCCCCAGCGTGCGGGATCCAGCGGGAGCACGCGCCCGCTGTCGTCGTACGCCTTGAATCCTCCAGATGCCGGCACGAGCGCGATCGGAAGATTCTCATCGACGGTGACGACCAGCGTGCTGGGGAGGCGACGTGAGAGGTGCGCGCGGTGCACCTGCGGGTGCCCCTCCGCGCGAACCTCGAGCGAGTCGAGCTTGTTCCAGATGGAGAACGTCGTGTCGACCTGCAGCCGCGCCGCGATGTCGGAGGCGCGGGCGAACCGCGTCCCGCGCACCTCGACCTGCTGCACCCTAAAGAAGGCGAGATCGTGCCCCCACCAGGGGACCGTCGAGATGACGATGGCGAGAAGGATCGCCCCGAGGAGGTACCAGCGCAGGCGCACGCGAATGCGCCGCTCTCCCTCGGCGGTAGCCGGCTGCGGCACGTTTGGCGAGGTCACGTCTTCACCATCCCGCCGAGCAGCGCCTTGAGTTCGGGAGCGGTGCGGGTGATGTCGCCCGCTCCCATCGTTACCACGACATCCCCGTCGCGCACGTAGGCGGCCAGCGCCGCGGCCGCGTCGCTGCGCGCACCGGTCCAGGCGGCGGGGCGCCCGGCGTCGCGCAGGCGATCGGCAATGAGGGCCGACGACACACCGGCGATCGGCTGCTCGCGCGACGGATACAATGCCGTGAGAAACAGGGCGTCGCTCTGGGCCAGGGCGTCGGCAAAGCCGTCGGCAAAGTCGCGCGTGCGGGAATAGAGATGCGGCTGGAACGCGACCACGAGGCGCCGACCGGGAAACGACTGACGCGCTGCAGCGATGGTTGCGGCGACTTCGGTCGGGTGGTGCGCGTAGTCGTCGATCAGCTCGACGCCGGCAACTGTCCCGAGACGCTGGAAGCGTCGCTCGACGCCACGGAATGACTCGAGCCCGGCGCGCAGCCGGTCGAACGACGCGCCTAACGCAAGGCCGCACCCCACGGCCGCGAGCGCATTTCGGAAGTTGTGAACGCCGGGAACCTGAAGCCGGAGATCCCCGAGCGCTTCGCCATCGAAGTGCACGGCAAGCACCGATCGTCCGTCAACGCCCGGTGCCGGCGTGCCGACAAGTCGCGCGTCGGACGACTCGAGACCGTAGCGTATGATCTGTGCTCCCGTGGACACATCGAGCGATGCGGCACCAGCATCGTCGGCGCACAGGACAATCGTATGCGCGGGCGCAACAAAGGCGCTGAACGTCCGTCGGATGTCGTCGAGGTCCCGGTAGATATCCAGGTGATCGGCCTCGACGTTCGTGACGACCGCGATGGAGGGCGTAAGCGCAAGGAACGAGCGATCGTACTCGTCGGCTTCGACCACGTACGTGCGCTCGCCGTCGAAGCGCAGGTTTCCTCCCCACGCGTCGACCCGTCCGCCGACCAACCCCGTCGGATGCAACTCCGCCGCCGCCAGCGCTTCGGTCGTCATCACCGTCGTCGTCGTCTTGCCATGCGTCCCGGCGATCGCCACGAGCGTTCCGCCGCTCACCGCCTCACCCAACGCCTCGGCGCGCCTGACGATCGGGAGTCCGGCGGCGCGCGCTGCAACGAGTTCGGGGTGCTCGCGCGGCACCGCAGAAGAGACCACCACGGCACGAGCGCCCGCGACGTGATCGGGGGAGTGTCCCTGCACAACCTGCACGCCAAGCGATGCGAGGTCGCCCATGTCACCCGGTGCACTATCGCACCCGGTCACCGCGATCCCGCGCCGGACATAGAGCTCGGCGAGCGCGCGCATTCCGGCGCCGGCAATGCCCACGAAGTGAACCGGCCGCGGATCGGTGGTATCGAGGAGAGACATCGCGCGGGAATCTAGCGGCTGCGTCGCTGGGCGCTCACTGGCGCCCCGGCGATCGGTCGAGCAACGTCGCGATCCGTTCGGCAATGCGCGCCGACGCGTCGGGTCGCCCGCGCGAACGCGCGGCCGCGGACCACGCGTCGCGCATCGCGGGGTCGCGCACGACATCCGCAACGGTCTC
>CAZWVG010000516.1:0-2436 GCA_964637355.1 uncultured Gemmatimonadaceae bacterium | reverse complement strand
TAGATGTCGAGCGTGGGAACCCAGGCAACGTTCGCCTTGACCATCGCGGCGAGCACCTCGTGCAGGCGCGCGGGGTCGGCCTCGCGCCAGAGACGCCCTGCATAACGAAAGCGATCGACTTCGTCGGTATAGTTGAAGTCGGGGGGGAAGGACTGCACGCCGTCGATGATCGCGGCGTCGGGGATGCCGTACCAGTGCTCGATGCTCGTCGTCCCGAACTTGATGTCGTCCCAGGCGTTGGTTTCTTCGACCGCGGCGTGGTGTGCGACGCGCATCCCCTGCTTGTGCGCCTCGTCGAGCATCGCCTCCATCACGTCGCGCTTGGTGCCGAGGATCTTGATCCCGTCGGCGCCGGCCGCCTTGAGCGCGCGAACCTTGGCGCGCGCCTCGTCAGGCGTGTTCGGGACCGGCGGGAGGTTGAACATCGGGTAGTGGAAGATGCGCGGCCCTTCGAGCCCGTTGTTGATCCGGTCGCGCAGCGGAATCGTCTTGCGCGTGTCGCTCCCCACGTCGCGCACGGTGGTGATCCCCGAGGCGAGCCAGATCTTGAGCTCGTACTCCTGCTCCTGCGGCGTACCACCGCGCTCGTCCTGCACGTGCGCGTGCGCGTTGATCAAGCCCGGGAGGACATACTTGCCGCGTGCGTCGATCTCCGCTCCTCCCTGCGGGCGCCGGTTCTGCGCGCCGATCGCGTTCTGCACCGCGTCGGACACGGGGACCATCTGCGAGATGCGATTGTTCTCGATGACGATGTCGTAGGGGCCGGAGGCCGGCGTCCCCATCCCGTCGATGACGAGCGCATTGCGGATGATGAGGCGCGCGCTCCGTTTCCCGTGGAGCGCGGGGGCCTGCGCGTCGAGTGACGCAAACGCGAGGAGCGGGGCGAGCGCCGCCGCGAGGAGGGCGCGGCGTGCGAGCGCTGTGACGTGCGAGAGTCGGCGGGACATGGCGGTGAGGCGGGTGGGTGAGTCGTGCGCCACCAACCTTCGCGGCGATCACGCTCGGCGCAAGCGGAGCATTCCCTTGACGCTCGTGGTCTTGGCGCGACATTCGCGAGATGACCCTTCCTATCCATTCGCGGCGCGTGCGGCTGCAACCGTTCGCGCGCACGCTCGTCGCCGCCGTGACCGTCGTGATCCTGCTCGCCTGCGACCGTGGCGGGACGCACGCTCCGGCGGCCGACAGTGCGGTCGCCACGGCTCCGGCGCCGTATCCGCACGCGACCGAGGCGATCGGCACGGTGCGCGAGAGCTACGACGGGACGCTCTCCGATTCGATGGCGGTGCACACCTTCCGCAACATCGACCGCCTCTTCCCCACGCGCGCCATCGCTCCGAGCTCGGCGCCGAGCGCGCTCCCTAAGCGCAGCGTGCCGATGCCAGCGGTGACGTTCTTGGCGAAAGGGGAGACGCACACGCTCGACGAGTACCTGGCAGGCAATCGTGTCGCGGCGATCCTGGTGCTGGCGCACGACTCGATCGCCCTCGAGCGCTACTTCTTCGGCAACACCGAGCGCACGCGCTGGATGTCGATGTCGATCGCCAAGTCGGTGACGTCGACGTTGATCGGCGCGGCGATCCACGACGGCGTGATCGGGAGCGTGAACGACATGGTCACGCGCTACGTCCCGGCGCTTGCGGGGACGGCGTACGACGGCGTGAGCATCCGCGACGTCCTGATGATGTCATCGGGGGTGAAGTGGATCGAGACGTACACCGACTCGAGCTCGGACCGGCGCCACCTGCTGGAGGCGCAGATCGCGCAGGAGCCTGGCGCGGCCCTCGACGTGATGGCCAAACTCCCGAGAGCGGCGCCCCCCGGGACGAAGCACAACTACAGCACCGGTGAGACGCAGGTGGCGGCGGAGATCCTGCACGGGGCGATCAAGCGTCCGCTGGCGACCTATCTCTCCGAGAAGATCTGGCAGCCGATGGGAATGGAGGCGGAGGCGAATTGGTGGCTCGCGTCCCCCGATGGGATCGAGATCGGGGGAATTGGTGGCTCGCGTCCCCCGATGGGATCGAGATCGGGGGGAGCGGGATCAGCGCGACGCTCCGCGACTACGGACGCTTCGGGCTCCTGATGCAGCACGATGGCGTGGCGAACGGCATACGCATCCTCCCCGAGGGATGGGTGCGCGACGCCGGGAGCCCCAAGGTGCTCAAGGGGGGAAAGCCGCTCGACTACGGCTACATGTGGTGGATCCCCGAAGCGCCCGACGCGCGCAAGGACGGCGCCTTCGCCGCCGAGGGGATCCACGGGCAGTATGTCTACGTGGATCCCGCCGCACAGGTCGTGATCGTCGTGTGGTCGGCGCAGCCCAAGCCGCTCGGCGACGAGGTCTACGACGACCTCACCGTCTTCGATGCGATCGTGAAGGCCGTGCGTTAGGCAGCAGGCAGCAGGCAGCGGGCGGCAGGCAGCGGGCGGCGGGCG
>CAZWVG010000515.1:0-2464 GCA_964637355.1 uncultured Gemmatimonadaceae bacterium | reverse complement strand
ACGCGTATCTCCCGGCCAGAATGCGAGCGAACGTAACCCGCCTCAATTCCACGGGCAACGGGGTGACCCGACGCGTACCCATTGCGATTGGAGGCGTTCCCGGATGAGCGCGTCGGCACTCCCCTTCCAGCGACTCTACATAAACATCGACCACGTCGCGACGATTCGTCAGGCACGACGCACCGACGAGCCCGACCCGGTCGCCGCCGCCATCGCTTGCGAGGATGCCGGAGCCAACGGCATCACCGCGCACCTCCGCGAAGACCGGCGGCATATCCAGGACTTCGATGTCGAAGGACTGATGCGAGCGAATCGCACCGCCTTCAACCTCGAGATGGCGTGCACCGACGAGATGCTCGCGATCGCCGAACGCCTGCGCCCGTTGCAGGTCACGTTCGTCCCTGAGAAGCGCGAGGAGATCACGACGGAGGGTGGGCTCGACGTCACGCACGACCCGCGCGCGCTCGAGCGCGCCATCGCACGCATGAGAGCAGCCGGGATTCGCTCGTCGCTCTTCATCGATCCCGATGCGCGCATGGTGGAGCAGTCGCGTGCACTCGGCGCCGATGCGATCGAGCTGCACACCGGGAGCTACGCGCACCACCCCGAGGATCCCGGTCAGCTGCAAGCGCTGCGCGATGCGTCGGCGCTGGGCGCGCGCCTCGGGTTGCACGTGCACGCGGGACACGGACTCACCGTGCGCAACGTGACTCCGGTCGCGGCGATTCGTGAGATCGAGGAACTCAATATCGGACATAGCATCGTGAGCCGATCGGTCTTCGTCGGCATCGCAGCAGCAGTGCGCGAGATGCGCGACGCCATGGATCGTGCGCGCAGTGCGCTCGAGCCCTAGACCACGTCGCCACCGACGCCCTAACTTCCCCCGGCGCCCACCACCTCACCGACGCGAATGAACGGATCGCCCGAGCTCCTGGAGTTCTACCTCGTCGAGGCGACCGAGTATCTCGACGCCCTCGACCAACTCGTCGCCGGCACCGGCGGGGCGCCGGACGGCAATGCCTTCATCGCCACCGCACGCGCCCTGCGCGGCGCGTCGTCGATGGCCAAGGTCAACGAGGTCGGGGAGATTGCCGCGATCGTCGAGCAGATCGCACACGGGACGCGCGACGGCGAGATCCGCTGGACGCTCGACCTGCACGCGACGCTCAAGGGGACGGTCGACGACCTCCGTTTCCTCGTGCGTGGTGTGCGCATCTGGGGCGAGCGTGAATCGGCACGTGCACAGGCGCGACTCGCCGACCTGCAGCGATTCCTCTCGCCGGCGCAGTCGCGCCAGCCGACTCCCGAAGCCTCGGCGACCGCACCGGTCTTCATCGCACTGCAGTCGTCGGCGATCGCCGCCGAACTCGATGCCTTCATCGCCAATCCGCAGCAGCGCCGCGCCCTCGACGACGCGCTCACGCGGGTGCGGACGATGCGCGGGATCGCGGGGATCGGTGACTTTCCGCCATTGGCCGACGTGGCCGATGCAGTCGATCGCGCCGCCCGCGCGCTCATGCCCGACGCGCCGCTGGCGGCGCGCGAGATCGAACTCTTTCGCTCGGCGGCAGAAGTGCTCCGCAGGAGCTCGGCGCGCCTTCGCGATGGAATTCCGCAGCCCGCCGATGCCCCCGAAGTCGCACGTTTCGCCGCGGCCGCCGAGGCACTCGCCGACGAGCGACCGCCGGTGGAGGGCGATCCCATCGTGCCGATAGACCGGTTGTTCTACAACGATGGCGGACCGCATGTGGTGCAGCGGGCGGTTGCCCCGCCGACTACGCCCTTCGGGCGCTTCCAGGAAGAGATCATCACGCGTGCGGAGCACATTCGCCGGCTCGTTGGCGACGCGCGCGCCGCGCAGGATCCCGCCGGCCGCGAGCGCTCTGCGCGCGTCCTGCGCGAGGCACTGCTGGAGTTGCAAGGGACCGCGGCGTCGTTCGACGTGCACCAGGTGGCGTCCTTCTTCGGCGAGGCCGCGCGCGAGGACGATCTCCGCTCCCCGTCGCTCCTGGAAGCCGTCGACGCCGGCGCGATGCTCCTCCTCACCCCCGGCGGGAGCGCTCACGAGATCGAGCAGCGCCTCGCGGTGCTCGAGCGCGCGCGCCGCGTGACCGCGATCATGAGTCCGGCGATCGAGGAGACGCCAATCGCGCCACCGGTTTCACCCCGCATCGAGGCCCCCACGACCACAGCGGCGCAGACGCAGCGCGCTCCGCATGCGAGCGCGCCCCCCGCGCCAGTCGCGCCAGCAGCGCCGGCGCCCGTCTCGACGAGTTCCGCTTCTCCTGCGACGCCTCCAGCCCCCGCCGTAGCCACGCCGGTGAGTGAGCCGAGCATCGACGAGTTGCTCGACCTCGAGGATGAAGGGCCGTTTGCGCCGACGACAGAATCCGCGCCGCGCCCCACCCCCGAACGTTCCTCCACCCAGGAGATTCTGGCGGCCCTCGACCTGACGCCCGCCCCG
>CAZWVG010000514.1:0-2478 GCA_964637355.1 uncultured Gemmatimonadaceae bacterium | reverse complement strand
TCATCAGTTATGTCACCTTCGGCCGGGCCCGCGCAGCGGGCGACGCGCCGCTTACGCGAGGATGATCGACACATGGGAATTCGGGTTGGCATCAACGGCTTCGGGCGCATCGGCCGGCAGGTCATTCGCGCCGCGAAGGAGCAGGGCGCGGCCATCGACTTCGTGGCGGTAAACGATCTCACCGACACCAAGACGCTCGCGCACCTCTTCACCTACGACTCGGTGCACCGGACCTACAAGGGAACGGTCAGCCACACCGGCGACTCCATCACCATCGACGGCGACACGCTCAAGGTGTTCGCGCAGAAGGACCCGGCGGCGCTCCCGTGGAAGGACCTGGGCGTCGACATCGTCCTCGAGTCGACGGGGCGCTTCACCAACGCCCCCGATGCCCGCAAGCACATCGACGGCGGGGCGAAGAAGGTGATCATCTCCGCGCCGGCCAAGGGCGAGGACATCACCATCGTGATGGGGGTCAACCACGAGAAGTACGACCCTGCCGCGCACACGATCATGTCCAACGCGTCGTGCACGACAAACTGCCTCGTGCCGATGGTCAAGGTCATTCGTGACAACTTCGGCTTCAAGCACGGCTCGATGGTGACGATCCATTCGTACACCAACGACCAGCAGATCCTCGACCTCCCGCACAAGGACCTGCGCCGCGCCCGCGCCGCCGCCCTCTCCATCATCCCCACCACGACCGGTGCCGCCAAGGCCACCTCGCTGGTGATCCCCGAGGTGAAGGGGAAGATCGACGGCATCTCGATGCGCGTCCCCACCCCCGACGTCTCGATCACCGAGCTCGCCGTCGAGGTGGAGCGCGCCACGACGATCGCCGAGGTCAATGCCGCCTTCGTCGCGGCGGCCAACGGCCCGCTCAAGGGGATCCTCCAGTACACGGAGGAAGAGCTGGTTTCCTCGGACTACATCGGGAATCCGCACTCCACGATCCTCGATGCGAAGAACACCAACGTGATCGATGGGACGCTGGTCAAGGTCTCCGGCTGGTACGACAACGAGTGGGGGTACGCCTCGCGCTGCGTCGACCTGATCACCTACGTCGGCGGCAAGCTCTAAGCGTCGATAGCGAGTCCGCCCGCGACGCGCCCGGTGGCGCGCCGCGGGTTCAGGCTCCCGCGGAGGAGTCGCCCGGCGCCGCCGCGTCGCGCCCTCCGTTCCGTTTCGCTCACCACGACAGCCATGAACAAGAAGTCCGTTCGCGACCTGACCGACGCCGACCTGCGCGGCAAGCGCGCGTTGGTCCGCGTCGACTTCAACGTCCCGCTGGACGACAGCGGCAACGTCACCGACGCCACCCGCATCGTCGCAGCGCTCCCCACGCTGGAGTACCTCGCCGGCCACGGCGCACGCGTCGTCCTTCTCTCGCACCTCGGGCGCCCCAAGGGAGGCCCCGATCCGCGCTATTCGCTCGCGCCGGTGGCGAAGGAGCTCGCGAAGCACACCGGGCATCCCGTGCACTTCCTCGGGAGCTCCGCCGACGAGGCCGCGATTGCCGCTACCCAATCCTTAGGGGACGGCGAGATCCTCCTCCTCGAGAACACGCGCTTTCACGCCGGCGAGGAGAAGAACGACGAGGCGCTCAGCAAGGCCTTTGCCCGGCTCGGCGATTTGTACGTCAATGACGCCTTTGGCTCCGCCCACCGCGCGCACTCCTCGACCGCCGGCGTCACCGCATTCGTCAAACCGGCAGTTGCCGGCATGCTCATGGAGAAGGAGCTCGACTACCTCGGGAAGGCGATCGCCGAACCGAAGCGACCGTTCATCGCCATCCTCGGCGGTGCCAAGGTCTCGGGGAAGATCGACGTCATCGAGGCGCTCCTCCCCAAGGTCGACGGACTCCTCATCGGCGGCGCGATGGCCTGCACCTTCTTCAAGGCCATGTCGCTCGAGACCGGGACCTCGCTCGTCGAGCCCGATCGTGTCGAACTCGCCGCGTCGCTCCTCGAGCGCGCCGGCTTCCGCCTCACCCTCCCGCACGACGCGGTCGTCTCGAGCTCGATGGACAACGCCGCCGGCGCGCACACCGTGAAGCGCGACGCGATCCCCGCGAACGAGGCGATGTTCGACGTGGGGCCGGAGACGATGCAGTCCTACGCGCGCGCGATCGCTTCGGCGAAGACCGTGCTCTGGAACGGTCCCATGGGCGTCTTCGAGAAGCCGCCGTTCGACGCCGGCACGCGCGCCATCGCCGACGCCATGGCCGAGGCAACAGCCAAGGGCGCGACGACCATTGTCGGCGGTGGCGACTCCGCTGCGGCAGTCGCCGAGGCCGGGCTCGAGTCGAAGATGAGTCACGTGTCGACTGGCGGAGGCGCCTCGCTCGAATTTCTCGAGGGGAAGACGCTCCCCGGCGTCGCCGCCCTCGACGACAGGTAAGGTCCATGCAACGTCCCATCTTCGCCGCCAACTGGAAAATGCATCACGGCCCGAGCGACGCCCGGGCCTTCATGCGCT
>CAZWVG010000513.1:0-2483 GCA_964637355.1 uncultured Gemmatimonadaceae bacterium | reverse complement strand
CGAGAAGTTCGACCGCATCCTTCCCGAGGCGATGCGCGAGAACGGGATCGACATGTGGATCGTCGCCATGAAGGAAGGGCATCCCGATCCGCTGTGGGCGCAGCTCGGGCGCGGCTACATCGGGGCGACGGGCTACTACGTCTTCACCGACCGGGGAGGCGACCGCATCGAGCGCGCGGCGTTAGGCATCACCGACCATCACCGGGAGGCGTGCGGCGCCTACGACATCGACGACGAAGGGGGCGACCTTGCCGCCTTCGTGCGCGAGCGCAATCCGCGTCGTATCGGGCTCGACATGTCGGACGAAATGGGCGTCGCCGATGGGCTCACGCACACGATGCACGCCCAGCTCACCAAACTGCTCGGCCCGACGTTCGCGTCGCGCTTCGTTTCTGCCGAGAAGCTCGTGTCGGACTTCAGCTCGCGGCGAACCGCGGCGGAGATCGTTGCCTTTGGCGACGCCACAGAGATCGGGCGGCGCATCGCCGAGCGCGCGTTGTCGAACGAAGTGATCAGGCCGGGGGTGACGACCCTCGCCGACGTCGCCTGGTGGATCCAGAACGAGATGCTGTCGCGCGGTCTCGAGTCGTCGTTCGAGGTCCCGTCGATCTACATCACCGGCCCGGACGGCATCGCCGCGACGTCGAACGACCGCATCATCCAGCGCGGCGACCTGCTGATGATCGACTTCGGGGTCGGCTATCTCAACCTGTACACGGACCAGAAGCGGATTGCCTACGTCCTCAAGGCGGGCGAGGTGGCGCTGCCAGCGAGCTACCAGAAGGCGTTCGACAACGCGCGCCAGGTGCGGGAGATCATTCGGAAGACGGCGCACGCAGGTGCAACGGCCCAGGCCATGATGGACTCGGTGAACGCCGCGATCAGCAAGGGAGGGTTTGTCCCGATGCGCGGCTTCAACCAGGTGCGCGCCGATTCGTCGATCGAGTTCATCATCGGGTGCCACTCGGTCGGCGACTGGGGACACGGCATCGGGCCGTCGATGGCGTTCTTCAATCCCGGGCGGCTCACGTACCAGATCCGTCCGAGCAACGTCTTTTCGATCGAACTGTTTGCGTACACGCCGATCCCGGAGTGGGGCGGAAAGAAGCTTCGCATTCCACTGGAGGACGATGCGGTGGTGACTGCGCGGGGAGTGGAGTGGCTGTCGCCGGTGAATTCGAGGATTGCATTGGTGAGATAAAGGGACGGGAGACGGGGGACGGGAGACGGGAGTGCACGCGGCGCGGTGCGCCGCGTGCGGGGGGTGCGGCGCGAGGTGGGGCCAATGCACGCCGGCAGCTTGGTTCGAGGGTGGCGGCGACGCTTCGCGCGCCGGCAGTTTCTTCGTGCACGAATCGCGAACGGCGCCGTTAGGCGCCGTTCGCACTCCCGTCCCCCGTCTCCCGTCCCCCGTCCGTGGTTCGGCTACTTCTTCCGCCTCCCCCACTCCGGCGGCGGCGGCTCGGCCAGTAGTCTCACCGGGTTCGCCTCCAGCAGCCGCAACGCTTCCGCCACAGCGCGCTCGAGTTGCGGGTCGTGGCCGGCGATTACGTCCTTGGGAGTATTCTCCACGTCGATGTCGGGAGCGACGCCCTCGTTCTCCACGGCCCACTTCCCTTCGCGGCTGAAGAAGCCGCCGCGCGGGGCGATCATCGTTCCGCCGTCGATGAGTACCGGAGTGTCCCACGTTCCCACGAGCCCGCCCCACGTCCGCTTGCCGACGAGCGGGCCGATCTTGCGCCGCTTGAACATGTAGGGCATCAGGTCGCCGCCGCTCCCGGCCATCTCGTTGATGATCATCACTTTCGGTCCCCAAATACCGGCAGCGGGCGAGGTGAACGGGGCGTGCTCCCCTTCGCGATTGTTGAAGTACCCGTCGAAGTCGCGCTCGAGGATGTCGACGATGTAGTCGGCCGCCGAGCCGCCGCCGTTGAAGCGTTCGTCGATGATCGCCCCCTGCTTGTTCTGCTGCGCGAAGTAGTAGCGATTGAACGAGGTGTAGCCCGGCTGCCCGGTGTTGGGAATGTAGACGTAGGCGAGCTTTCCCTTGGAGAGCGAATCAACCAGGCGGCGGTTTCCTTCCACCCAGGCGCGGTTGCGGAGTCCGTTCTCGTTCGGAACCGGGACGACGGTCACGCGGCGCGAGCCGGCCATCTCCGGCGAGGGGCCGATGGTCAGCACGGTCTGCCGATTGGCCGTCCCGTCGAGGAGGCGATGGATGTTGTCGGGCGCGCGCAACTCCACTCCGTCTACGGCGAGGATGTAATCGCCGACGTTGACGTCGATGCCGGGACCGCTGAGCGGCGCGCGCAGCTCCGGATTCCAGTTCTCGCCATCGTAGATCTTCGCGATGCGATAGCGCCCGTTCTCGACGCGATAGTCGGCGCCAAGCATTCCGACGTTGGCGCGCGGGATCTCCGGCACGTCACCGCCGCGCACGTACGAGTGTCCGATCGCCACCTCGGCGCCGGTCATGTCGAGCA
>CAZWVG010000512.1:0-2487 GCA_964637355.1 uncultured Gemmatimonadaceae bacterium | reverse complement strand
ACGTTCGGCAAGTGCCACCAATGCGGCGAGGACATCGCCTTCGAGCGGCTCGACGCCCTCCCTCACGCGCGCTTCTGCATCAGGTGCAAGCAGCGAGAGGAAGATGCCAAGAAGCAGTAGCCGCAACGCCTTGATCTTCTGGCCGACGGTGCTGGTGCTGGTCTTCGCGGACCGCATCACCAAGTCGGTCGCTGAGGAGTTGCTGTGGCCGCGCGGCGTGCCGCGCGGTGTCTTTGGCGACTGGTTTCGCTGGACGCTGGTCTACAATCCGGGTGCAGCCTTCGGGTTGCACCTGGGGCCGTACTCGCGCTGGATCTTCCTCGCGCTCACGCTCGGTGCGCTGGGAATCCTTTACCACCTCTATCGCACGACCGAGGCGGGACAGCGCTGGCGGACGATCGCGATTGCCCTGGTCACCGCCGGCGCCGTGGGGAACCTGATCGATCGCATCGTCTCGCCTAACGGCGTCGTCGATTTCATCGACATCGGCGTTGGTGCCACGCGGTGGCCCACGTTCAACGTCGCCGACATGGCGGTGAGCACAGGGGCGATTCTCCTTGCCGCGGTCCTGTGGCGGGAAGACGAGGCGCAACGAACGCACGACTCGCGACACGACACGGTGGCCGTTGCAGCTGCGGGGGTCGGCGACTCCGAAAGCGTCCCGTCGTCATGACCGGGCGCGCGCAGGGGACCCATGCGGCGTTCGGACTCGAGGCGGACAGCGATGTTCGCCTCGATTCGTTGGTGGCCCAGCGTGCCGGTCTCTCGCGCACGCAGGCGGCGACGCTCATCGCAAACGGACATGTCACCGTCTCGGGACGACGCGAGAAGGCATCGTACAAGGCGCTGGCCGGTGAGGAGGTGGCGGTCTTCATCCCCCCGGTGTCACCACGCGAACTCCGCGGCGAGGACATCCCGCTGGACGTCGTCTTCGAGGACGAGGATGTCGTCGTCGTCGACAAGCCGGCCGGGATGGTCGTGCACCCGGCGCCGGGGAACTGGAGCGGGACGCTGGTCAACGCGCTGGTGGGGCGAGGGGGGGAGCTCTCCGAGGTAGGGGGAACCGAGCGTCCTGGGCTCGTGCATCGCCTGGACAAGGACACGTCGGGATTGCTCCTCGTCGCCAAGAACGATCGTGCCCATCGCATCCTCTCGGCGGCACTCGCCGAGCGGCGCGTCGTGCGCCGGTACGCCGTGATGATCTGGGGGCACCTCAACGCCGAATCGCGTACGGTCGACAAACCGATCGCCCGCGACCCGAACGACCGGCAGCGCATGGCGGTCGTCGAAACCGGGAAGGGGGCGCGCACGACGTTTCACCGGCTCGCGCGCTTCGATTCGGGGGATCTCCTGCGCGCGCATCTCCACACCGGGCGCACGCACCAGATTCGCGTCCACCTCGCGTCGATCGGTCACCCGGTCATGGGCGACGACACCTATGGCGGGGGCGGGGGGCGTCGCCTCGTTGGACTGTCGCCCAAGCGGCACTTCCTGCACGCGGCCTGGCTCCGATTCCGTCATCCCTCGAGCGGGGAGATTGTCGACGTCCGTTCGCCGCTTCCGGCAGACCTCCGCGCGTCGCTCGCGACCATCGCCGACGACCGATCGCTCCTCGAGCGCATCGATCCGCTCGATCACTTTGCGTTCTACTCCGAGCCCGGAGGCGAGGGGTGAGCCGCGCCTTTCTCGTCGTGGAGGGGAGCGGGACGCTCTTCGCGCTAGAGCAGTCGCTCGTGCGGGAAATCGTCCCGGCGCGACAGATCACGCGCCTCCCCGGCGCCCCCCCTGCCGTCCGTGGTCTTCTCAACGTGCGGGGAACTCTGGTCACGGTGGTCGACCTGGCGACGCGCTTCGGGCAGGGGCGCTCGGCGGCCGACGATGCGTCGGTCGTGATCGCCGTCACGTCGTCGCGCACGTTGGGACTGCTCGTCGATGACGTGCACGACGTGCAGGACTTCGAACGCGACGACCTCGTGGTCCCGCCGACGGACCCTCCCGACCCCGCCGTCGCCGGGTTGGGACATTTTGGCGAACGGGTCGTCCTAGCGGTGGAGCTCCAGGAACTCGCGCGGCAGACGTTCGCCTAGGGAAGGCGCGCGCCAGCGCGGGCCGCCGCCCACGGAGAATCGAGCGTGAGCCACACCGTACTGATTTGCGACGACGCCATCTTCATGCGCACCATGCTGAGCGACATCCTGCAGCAGGCGGGATTCGACGTGGTGGGTGAGGCCGAGACGGGGGCGCAGGCGGTCGACAAGTACCGCAACCTCAAGCCCGACCTGGTCACGATGGACATCGTGATGCCCGACATGGGCGGCATCGACGCCGTCCGCGAGATCACGCGCGACGATCCCTCGGCCAAGGTGCTGATGTGCAGCGCGATGGGGCAGCAGGCGCTGGTCGTCGAGGCGATCCAGGCGGGGGCGAAGGATTTCGTGGTGAAGCCGTTCCAGCCGTCGCGCGTGTTGGAGGCGGTGCAGCGCGTCC
>CAZWVG010000511.1:0-2490 GCA_964637355.1 uncultured Gemmatimonadaceae bacterium | reverse complement strand
AGGGACGCGAGCTGTGCCGGGTCGATCAGGTCGGCGCGCGTGGCGCGGCTCGTCTCCATAGGGAGGCGGAAGGTAGAAGTGGTGCTCGGGCTGGTCAAATGGCTGGGGCCATGCAGCCTCCCTACGGGGTGCGTAGCGAGAATGCTGGCGTGAGGAGGAAAGACCGTTACGTTGGACGTGGTGCGCTGAGCGCATATGGCGTGGCAGCGCGTCCCCTACCCGTCCCTCTGGGGGGAGGTGTGGAATGACTGGACGATCCGTACTTGCTGGAGTGCTCGCAACGGCGATGGTTGCCGCAGTGGCCCCCGCGCAGAACACCCGCGCGGTCGAGCGATCCGCCAACGCGTCCTGGAACGCGCTCCTGGCGGCAGACACCTCCGACGACGCCCCCACCGTGGAATTGCGGATGGAGAACGGGCCGTCGTTCGGCTACGGATCGCCGGTGCGGTTGCGGTTCCGAGTGAGCGATGACGCCTACGTGATCGTGGCCCGCGTGAACGCCGAGGGCCACCTCACGCTGCTCTACCCTTCCAGCCGCTTCACGACTTCTGAAGTGCGTGGCGGGACGGACGTGGAGGTGCGCGGTCGGCGCGGCCCCGGCGCTTTCTACGCCGACGACCGGATGGGGGGCGGCTTCGTCTTCGCCGTCGCGTCGTACGATCCGTTCGTACTCACGCGACTCGGCATCCGCGATTTCGATCGGTACGTGACGGGGACCTACGTCGGTCGCCCGACGCGGGTCTACATCGGCGATCCGCATACCGTGATCTCGCGCTTCGTCAACATGGTGAGCTTCAGCGATGCCTCGCCGTACGATTACGCCGTCGAGTACTACAATGTCGATGCGCCGTACTACGTGACATCGGCGGGCTACTCCTCGTTCTGCTCCGGCTATCAGAACTGGAACGACCAGCGCTGGTATCGCCCCACGCTCGCTGAGCGCTGGGATGACGATTTCTACGGGTACTACGGCCGCTCCTCGTTCGGCTGCAACCCATATCCCCCGTGCGCGGCGTACGGCATCAGCAGCTTTGGATATTCGAGCTTCGATGCATCGGGAATCGCGTTCTACCCGGTGTGCTACCAGCAGAACAACAACGGCAATCCCCCGCCTGTTCAGCCTCCGGGATCGGACAGCGTGAAGGTTCCGCGTTGGCTGACGGACAGTGTCGGTGGTCGAACGCCGGATACTGTGGGAGTGATTCCGCCAAAGCCGACCGACGACACGCCGGCGACAGAGAAGGAACCGAATACGCTGCGTCGCAGCACGACCGGAACCGAAGGACCGCGCCGTCCCGTCGTGATCGCCGACGATCCGTCGGACAACTCCTATAGCATTCCCGGGCGCGCCCTCCGCAACTCGCCCATGACGCTGGGCCAGACCCGTGACCCGTCGACGGCAGGGCCGCTCGATCGTCCGGATCGTCGCTCGGCGAATGCTTCTGGAGGTACCTCGATCGATTGGGTGCGTCCGCCTCGCGAAGTGGTGCGCGCGCCGTTGGGGAACGACAACGAGTATCTCCCACGCTCTCCGCGCCAGCGTGGAAACGGGAACGGCATCGATCGTTCACGCGGTAACGGAGCGGGAGACGGCGGCTATCCGTCGTACGTGAACACCTCGAACTCTCGAGGCGGCGGACAGGTGCACGCGGAGCCCCCCCGCTTCGACCCGCCGACGCGTACGCAGGGGCCGCGTTTCGACTCGCCACGCCCAACGGAGCGTTCGAACGGAAGCGGCGTGCACTACGCCGAACCGCCGCGCAACTACGGCTCGCCGCGCTTCGATTCGCCGCGCCCGATCCCGAGCGGTGGAGCGAGCAGCGCCGGCGGCGATCGCGGCTCCGCGCCTTCGCGCGCCGAGCACACCGCTCCGCCGCCTGCTCCGGCGCCGGTGGCCCCGCCCGTGACGTCGACGTCTACCGGCGAGAAGAAGCCAGAGAAGCCGTAGCTGTTCGGCCGCACGAGAACGCACGATGTCCGACGGGGGAGCCGAAGCGGCTCCCCCGTCGGTGTTTGCAGCCTGCTCCGGTTATACTTCACGGCTGTCCGGAAGCACCGGTTCTCCGGACGTCGACTCTCCTCTCCGCGCTGCAACGTGAAGCTTTCGCATATCCGCAACTTCTGCATCGTCGCCCATATCGATCACGGCAAGTCGACGCTTGCCGATCGACTGATCGAGCAGACCGGGACGCTGCAGAAGCGGGAGATGAAGTCGCAGGTCACCGATACGCTCGACCTCGAGCGCGAGCGCGGGATCACGATCAAGCTGAACGCCGTGCGCATGAGCCACACGGCACTCGATGGTGAGCGCTATGAGCTCAACCTGATCGACACGCCAGGGCATGTGGACTTCACGTACGAGGTCTCGCGCTCACTGGCCGCGTGCGAAGGGGCGATCCTGGTCGTCGATGCGTCGCAGGGAATCCAGGCGCAGACGCTGTCGAATCTGTTCCTTGCGCTCGACGCCGGGCTCGAGATCATCCCGGTCCT
>CAZWVG010000510.1:0-2494 GCA_964637355.1 uncultured Gemmatimonadaceae bacterium | reverse complement strand
CCGTGCTGGTTCATGTCGCCGAAGGCCGATGCCTTCCACCCGCCGAACGAGTAGAAGGCGAGCGGCACGGGGATCGGGACGTTGACGCCGACCATCCCCACCTGCACGCGCTGCACGAACTCGCGCGCGGCGTCGCCATCCCGCGTGTAGATCGAGACGCCGTTGCCGAACTCGTGGTCGTTGCACATGCCTAACGCCTCGTCGAAGGACGCGGCGCGCACGACGCAGAGCACCGGCCCGAAGATCTCTTCCTTGTAGATGCGCATCGACGTCGTGACTTCGTCGAAGAGGCAACCGCCGAGGAAGTAGCCATTGGCGTTGTCGCTCCCGGTGGGGGCGAAGCCACGCCCATCGACGACGAGCGTCGCCCCTTCCTCGACACCGAGGTCGACGTAGCCGCGCACGCGCGCGAGGTGCGCATCGGTCACGAGCGGTCCCATCTCCATCCCGTCGTCGAGCGACGGACCGATGCGGAGCGCCTGCACGCGCGCGGCGAGTCTCGCGACGAGCGCGTCGGCTGTCGCCTTCCCCACGGGAACGGCGACCGAGATCGCCATGCAGCGCTCTCCCGCCGAGCCGTACGCCGCTCCCATGAGCGCGTCGGTCACCTGGTCCAGGTCGGCGTCGGGCATCACCACGAGGTGGTTCTTCGCCCCGCCCATCGCCTGCACGCGCTTCCCGTGCTTCGCGGCGTTGGCGTAGATGCTGCGCGCAATTGGGGTCGAGCCGACGAACGAGACCGCCGAGACGTCGGGGTGCTCCACGAGCGCCTCGACCGCCTCCTTGTCGCCGTGCACCACGTTGAGGACGCCGGCGGGAGCCCCTGCCTCCACGAGCAACTCCGCCAGGCGCACCGGCGCCGACGGATCCTTCTCCGACGGCTTGAGAATGAAGGTGCACCCGCAGGCGATCGCCGGCGCCAGCATCCAGAGCGGGACCATCACCGGGAAGTTGAACGGCGTGATTCCCACCGCCACGCCTAACGGCTGGCGCAGCGAGTACGAGTCGATCCCGGTCGCCACCGCGTCGGAGAACTCCCCCTTCATGAGGTGCGGGACGCCGCAGGCGAACTCCACGACTTCGAGCCCGCGCTGCACCTCCCCCTTCGCGTCGAGAAAGACCTTCCCGTGCTCGTTGGAGATCAGCCGCGCCAACTCGTCGATGTGCGTCTCGATCAGCTCCTTGAAGCGGAACATCACCCGCGCGCGGCGGAGCGCTGACCAGCTGCTCCACTCGGCGAAGGCGCGGCGTGAGTCGCGAACGACAGCATCCACCTCGGCCGTCGAGGCGAAGGGGACGGCCGCCGTCTCCTCGCCGGTCGAGGGGTTGGTCACACTCCCCCAGCGCGTCACCTGTTGCAGCCGGCGCTCGCCGCCGATGAAGTGGTGCACGAATGGCGTGGCGTCGTCGGTGCCGTCTGAGGCGAGGGCGTCGGAAGCGGGGCGGGGCGCGGTGGACGTCATGAGGGCCGGTAAAGTGTCGTTAGGCTCGGCGAGGCACGCGGGCGGCGGCGCACCAGGGGGACGGTGCGTGCGCCGCAGGTGCGGCCGCCCGAATGTATCCCTCGCCGACGGACGAGGCGACGGACGACGTCCCCGAACTGCGCTCGCCACCGTGCGAAATTCCGCCCGCGAACAAAGCCCGAAGACCGACACGCCACCGGCGCGCCGGATGCTGACGGCAGCGGCTCCGCAAGTGGCGATATCGCAATGTTTTACGAACCGCGCGCGGAGTTGATTTCCGCCCTTCGCTCGGCTACGTTTGTCTGTCTGTCCCGCCGCACTTCCGTCCCTGCATTCAGGCCTCATGACTGCGCCCAACCAACGCGAACGGATCCTCCCCCGCCTCATCGACGAAGAGATCCAGGAATCGTTCATCAACTACTCGATGAGCGTGATCGTGTCGCGTGCGCTCCCCGACGTGCGCGATGGGCTCAAGCCTGTGCATCGCCGCGTCTTGTACGCGATGAACGAGTTGGGGCTCGTCCCCGGGCGCCCCTTCAAGAAGTCGGCGACCGTGGTCGGCGACGTGCTCGGCAAGTATCACCCGCACGGTGACTCGTCGGTCTACGACGCGCTCGTGCGCATGGTGCAGGAGTTCTCGCTCCGCTATCCGCTGGTCGACGGGCAGGGGAACTTCGGATCGATCGAAGGCGACTCGGCGGCGGCCTATCGCTACACCGAGGCGCGCCTCACGCAGATCGCCGTCGACAGGCTGGCCGACATCGACAAGACCACCGTCGATTTCGCCCCCAAACTGGTCGTGCTGCCGGTCTACGGCTTTCAGCCCTCGGCCTCCACCCACACCATGAGTTCGGCCGGCAAGATCGCCGCCCGCATCAAGGAGGCCAAACCCAACCTGCCGATCCTGATGACCGGCACCCATCCGGCCGCTTTGCCCTTGCGCACCATGCAAGACGAGGCGATCGATTTCGTCTGCGACCGCGAAGGTCCGATCACCATCGTCAAGACGCTGGAGGCGATCAAGGCCGGGG
>CAZWVG010000509.1:0-2499 GCA_964637355.1 uncultured Gemmatimonadaceae bacterium | reverse complement strand
GTGCGCCTGCATGGTGAGCGCGGGGGGAATCGTCGAGTCGCAGCGCGCCTGGTCGTGATACTCCGGATTCGGCACGCGATTGCCATGGCAGTACGGCCAGCCGTAGTCGCCGCCGTCCTGCAGGATGTTGATCTCCTCGAACGGAAGGTCCTGGTGATCGGGCTGGAGGTTGTCACGCTCGTTCTGCGTCACCCAGATCGCCTTGGTCGACGGGTTCACGGCCATCCCTACCGCGTTGCGCAGCCCGCGCGCATAGACGCGCCCCTTCGTGTCGCCCGGCTCGAAGCGCATCACTGCGGCGCGGTCGGGCGTTTTCTCTTCACACAGGTTGCAGCTGGAGCCGATCGACACATACATCGCGCCGTCGTCGCCGAAGACCACCGTGCGGCTCCAGTGCCCGCCCCCGGCGCTGTACGTCGCCACCGTCTCCGGCGTTCCGGTCATCGCCATTCCCGCGTTTGGGTCGAGGTGCCCGCGTACGACCGCACCGGTATTCGCGATGTAGAGCCACCCGTCGTGGAAGGCGAGCCCGTGCGGCTTGTCGAGCCCGCGCGCGACCACGCTTTGCGATTCGGCCACGCCGTCCCCGTTGGCGTCGACGAGGCGCACCACCTCGCCGGCGTTCGGGCGCGAAGCATAGACCGCTCCGTCAGGCCCGAGCGCCATCATGCGCACGCCGTCGACCTTGGCGAACTCCTTCACCGAGAATCCTTCGGGGACGAGCAGCTTGCCTCCGAACGTGGAGGCGGTCAGTTCCTTCGGCGGCGGCTCGGCTTGCGACGGGCGCTCAGACGAGCAGGCTGCGCTCATCGCGAGCGCGAGGGCGACGACCGGCCGCGCCACGGCGCCATTCACGAGTCGGCGGGGGACGCGAACGAAGGGGCGAGCGGACACGGGACCTCCCGGGAGAGCACGAATGTGGCGCGATCGGCTCGCGCGGCGCGCGAGCTCGACATCGATGGAATTCGACGAAGCGTAACTCACAGCGAGTTGACATCCGCCGGCAGGCGTCGGGCACCAGCGCGACCGTCGACTCTCTGTGCGCTGGCCTACGGTTGCGGCGCACGCCCCGATTGGGGGCGCGACGGCAGAATCTACGACGCGACGCGCCCTGCCGCCCCTCGTCCGACCGCGGCCGCGCCCGCTCGCGCGGGAGCGGCGGTCAAGTACGGACGCGGTTCCGCCCCTCGGCCTTGGCCCGGTACAGCGCCTGATCCGCCTTGGCGAGCAGATCTTCGACCGTCTCCAGTCCGGGGAACGGATAGCAGGCGACGCCCACGCTCGCCGTCAGCCGCAACGCACTCCCGCCGGCGTGCTGGAAGTCGCGCTCCTCGATCAGCTCGCGCACACGCTCGGCGAACGCCGTCGCGCCGGGGAGCGCGGTCTCGGGGAGGGCGATCACGAACTCCTCACCGCCATAGCGCGCCACCACGTCGACCGATCGCACCGCACTCGTCAGCATCGCCCCCACGTCGGTGAGGACGTCGTCACCCACCAGGTGGCCGTAGCTGTCGTTCACGCGCTTGAAGTGATCGATGTCGATCAGGAGGATCGACACGGTCGAGTCGTAACGCTTCACACGATCGAGCTCGGCGTTGAGCCGCTCGGTGAGCGCGCGACGGTTGAGCACCGCGGTGAGCGGGTCGGTGTGCGCAAGCACCTCCAACCGCCGATTGTCGGCCATCGTGGACTCGAGCACTTTCGCGCGCTGCACGGCTGCCACTGCCGCCTTCACCACCGTGTCGGCAAACTCGAGGTCCTCGGCCGAGAGCGGCGGCTCGTTCACTGCGCGGCGCAGGAAGAAGACACCGGCCTGGGTCGGCTCGAGCGGGAACGGGAGCGCGATGATCGAGCGCGTGTTGACCATCGTCCCGTCGCGCACCCAACGCTGCCGAACATCGGCGTAGAGCGGCGACGTCATCACGTCCTCGACGAGCACCGGGCGCCCCGAGTCGAGCGCGGCGCGAATCTCGGGATAGCGATCGAGGTCGAGCTCGAAGCCACGCGCCGAGGCCTGCTCGAACGCCGTCGCCACTACGCGCGGACGCTCGCCGTCGCGCGCCAGGATCACCGAGCAGTGCGTGAGGTCGAGCGCGCGCGCCACGCGGCGCGCGAGGAGGTGATAGATCTCGTCCGAGGAGAGATCGTCGGTCACGTCGTGCAGGATGTCGACGAGCTTGCGGCGATTCTCCGCCTCCTCGCGCACGCGCACCAGCTCGGCCTCGATATCCCGCAGCGTATCGTTAGCCGATCGCAGGATCGCGCGCATGCGAAGCTGCGCCTGGATGCGGGCGAGCAGCTCCTTCACGCGGAACGGCTTCTTCACGAAATCGGCAGCACCCAGCCCAAGGGTGCGCACCGCCGCCTCCTCAGGCGGGAGCGACGAGATCATCATCACTGGGACGTCGCGCCAACGATCGTCCCCCTTGATGCGCTCGAGGATCTGGTAGCCGTCGGCGTCGGGGAACATCACGTCGAGGAGAACGAGGTCGGGGGTTC
>CAZWVG010000508.1:0-2510 GCA_964637355.1 uncultured Gemmatimonadaceae bacterium | reverse complement strand
TCGAGGACGGGTGACCGAGTGGTTTAAGGTGCACGCCTGGAAAGTGTGTGTGCGTGAAAGCGTACCGAGGGTTCGAATCCCTCCCCGTCCGTCCGGAGGCCAGCGCCTTCGCGGAGACCGGCTCCTCGCCCTCGGCGGGGGGCCGGTCGCGTTTGTGGTGTGTTCGTGGTGTGTTCATCATCCGGGCGCAGATTGCCAACCGCCGCGTCGCGACGCATCGTCCCGGCCGCGCACCTCGTGTGGCGCCCAGCGCCCCTCACCGCCGTCCCATCCTCACTCCCGGTCGCATGTCCAACCTTGGCGCCTTTCATCCGCAGGTCGTCCATTTCGTCGTCGGCTTGCTGATCGTCGGCGTGCTCTTTCGGCTGGTCGCATTTACGGGAAAGCTCAAGTGGACCGGGCCGGCGGCCACCGCCCTCATCCTCATGGGGACACTCGCGGCGGTCGCTGCGGTGAAGACCGGGACCGATGCCCACGGCCCGGTCGAGCGCATTCCGGGAGCGCGCCCCGTCGTGGAGGAACACGAGGAGGGCGGAGAGCAGACCCGCAACATCTTCCTCGCCGTCTCGCTGCTCGAGCTCATCGGGCTCGCCGTCTCAGGGACCACGCAGCGCGCAGTGCAGTTCGGGGCGCTCGCGGTGGGGCTCTTCGGACTCACGGTCCTCTATCACACCGCGGAGGAGGGCGGCGAGATCGTCTACTCGCACGCCGGTGGCGTCGGCATTCGCACCGGGGATCCCGCCGACGTGAATCGACTCCTCCTCGCCGGCGAGTACCAGCAGGCCATGCTCGATCGCAAGAACGGCAAGGGCGAGGAGGCCGCCGCGCTCATTGCCGACATCGCGCGCCGCTATCCCAACGACACGAGCGTGATGCTGATGGAGATCGAGTCGACGCTTCGCGACCGCCACGATCCCTCCGCCGCGCTGGCGAAGCTCGACGCCTTCCAGCCTCCCAAGGACAACCGCCGACTCGTCTACACCGTGGGAACGCTTCGCGTCGACGCCTTGGCCGCGGCCGGCCAGAAGGACTCGGCGCGTGCCACGCTGGAGGCGATGATGAAGGACGCTCCGCCGAACCCGCGCCTCCAGGCGAAACTCGACTCGCTCAAGTAGCGCGCACCGATCGTTCGAGGGAGGCAGCTCCTGCCTCTTGCGCGCCACACGGCGTGGCTCAACGGTTCGCCCGCGCCACGCCGTGTCGTTCGACCGCCACGTTCGCACCGCCGCCAAGCGTGTCGGCTCCTGTGATTTCACCCACGCGAAGACCATGAGGATTGGCACATGTCCTGCCCTACCACCAAAGGGAGGGAGTGTGTGCACGTCGCCTGATGCGAGCACTAACCCAGGCCGGGGCGCCGCAGGTCGGCGTGCACCGCTCGCTCTCCTCGTCACCTCGCCGCCCCCCTCCCGGAGACGTGATTCTTGACCGACAATCGACACCTCACGTCCCTCGCGCGCATCGCGCTCCTGGTGACGGTTGGCGATCTGTTGACGAAGGCGGCGGCCAAGGCGCTTCTGTCGAACGAGGCGACCTGGTTCGCCTCGTGGCTCCACTTTGCCGTGGTGCACAACGACAAGGGGGCGTTCGGCTGGTCGGCGGGCGTCTACACCTGGCAGCTCAACTTCGCGCTCACGCTCGCCGCTATCGTCTTCATGATTCCGGTCACGCGTGACCTTGCACGCGTCGACCCGCTCGCGCCACGCGCACTCGGGCTGATCGTCGGCGGCGCCCTCGGAAATCTCGCCAGCCTGGTCACGTCCCCGAGCGGGGTCGTGGACTTCATCCAGGTTGACTTCGAGCGCTACGGCATCGCCCTCAACGTCGCCGACGTCGCCGCGTACGCGGGCCTCGCGATGATCCTTCGCACCGGCGCCCTTCTGGTGGTCGCGTTGCGCCGCGAGGCGCGCCTCCGCGAGCCGAGCCGGGTCACTCCGGTGCGCAGCGTCTTCGCCGAGAAGGCGGAGCTCACGCTGGCATTGCGCGGGGAGGCGCCGGCCGACGAGCCGCGCTACGCCGGCGAAGTCACCGTGCTCGAGTTCGACCGCGTGCGCGCACGTCGCTCGGCGCGGCGCGCCGATGACATGGTGAGCGGCGACGAGGCGAATCCTCCGGACCTCTCAATCGGCCCGGTGCGCACTGGCGTGGTCGGCGACATCTCGCCGCTGCGCTCGATGGGGGCGGTGCGCGAGGCGGAGCGCGTGCGTCCCGAGCGCACATCCGACGGCCCGACTCGCTGATCGTCTGGAGGGAGAGCTCTCCTGGCCTATCGTGATGCAAATCACGAGGTTGGCGGCACTTCCCGCCGCCCGGCAAGGTGCGGCGTGCATTCGATCGAGACTCGGTGACGTGTAGCGGGCTTGAGCGTTCTAGAGTAGGCGATTTTTGCCGCCTCCTTCCCGCGCTCACCCGATGCGACTGTCGTTCGCTCGCAAGCTCACGCTGGCCTTCACTGCAGCGGTCGCGATTCTTCTCGCGACCGCGGTCGTGTCGTACCGGAACACGAGGGA
>CAZWVG010000507.1:0-2526 GCA_964637355.1 uncultured Gemmatimonadaceae bacterium | reverse complement strand
CCTCGGCATCTCCGAAGGAACGAGCAAGGGACGTCTGTTTCACGCCCGCGCCAGGCTGCGCCAGCTGCTCGCGCGCTTTGCCCCGGAGTGACCGCACCATGACACCGATGCACGAGAGCGAAAGAGAGTTCGACGACGACGCGCTGGATGATGCCATTCGCATGGCGCGCGAGTCGTATCACGTACCGCCGGAGCCAGACCTCGATGCGATGTGGCGCCGCATCGAGATCCGGCGTGGTGCGCGCGGCGCGCGTCCGGCTCGGCGCGTGGCGGTACGCACCTGGGGATGGGTTGCCGGCGTCGCCGCCGCGATCGTCGTCGCCTTCTCGTTAGGGCGCTGGAGCGCGCCGGCTCCGGCGAGTTTGGCGCCTGCGGTCGACGACGCACGGGCGATCGCCGAGGACGCGTCGCGTATCCCGGCGCCGGTGAACACCGTGGCGACCCAACTCCTGGGACAGACCGCGGAGTTGCTCACGGCCATCCCGGTGAACGGCGACGACCCGAACTCCGACGCGCGCTTCGCCCAGCAGGCGAGCGACCTCCTCGTGACGACGCGCCTCCTGCTCGATGCGCGCGGCGCGCAGAACGATCCCTCGCTCCGCGTCCTGCTCGAGGATCTCGAACTCGTGCTCGCCCAGGTCGCGCGCCTGCGCGCCGGCGAGACACGCACCGAACGCGAACTCATCACCGAAGCGCTGGCGCAGCAGGACCTGGTGCCGCGCATTCGCATCATTGCCGCCGGCCTCAACGTCGGCGCCGACTAGGAGACGACCGTGACTGTTCGATTGAACGCTCGCACGCTTTCACTGGCGTTCGCCCCGCTGCTCGCGCTGGCGACGATGGTGCCGGCACAACAGAAGGCGCCCCCTCCTCCGGTACCGAAGGGTTCGAGCTCGCCCGACAAGACGCCGCGCGGTGCGCTCGCCCCGATCGATCGCCAAGCGCGCGTGTGGGAGCTGCAGGACAAGCTCCGGCGCGACCGGTGGGACGACTTCGACACGCCGCTAGCGCGCGCCGACTTCGATCTCTCGTGGAAGCTGAACGCAGAGGCGGCGCGCGACATGGCGCGTGACCTCGCCCAGGACTTCGCGGCCGACTTCTCGTTGCGGGCGAAAGGCTTCTCCGACGCGGCGCGCACGCTCTCCTGGGACGCGGAACGCCAGGTGGCGAAGCTCGCCGACGCGCCACTCATCGCGAAGATCGATGCCGACTGGGGCGGCAAGGATCTGTTTGTCCCCGGGCTCACCGGACGAGCGGCATTTGACTTCGACGCGGCGCGTCCGCGCGCGGCGTATCTCCAGGGCGATCCCGCCGACTCGCTGTACCGCCTCGCCCGCGAGCTCCTCAATCGCGGCGAATACCGCCGCGCTGCGCTCACCTTCAAGGAACTGTCCACGAAGATGCCGACGAGCGGCTACGCCGCCGACGCGCTCTACTGGCAGGCGTTCGCGCTCTACCGCATCGGCGGTACGACCGAAATGCGGAGCGCGATCGACGCGCTCGAGCTGCAGAAGGAGAAGTATCCGGGTGCGCGGCTCCAGAGTGAGAACGCCGCGCTCTCGTTGCGCATTCGCGGTGCCCTGGCCGCGCGCGGCGATGCCGAAGCCGCGGCGACGATCCGCACCGCCGCGGGTGACTCGGCGCTTCGTTGCGATCGCGAGGAGCAGTCGGTGCGCGTGGAGGCGCTCAATGCCCTCACCCAATCCGATCCCGACGGCGCGATGCCGATCCTGCAGAAGACGCTCGCTCGGCGCGACAGCTGCTCCGCTCCGCTCCGCCGCACGGCCGTGTTCCTCGTGGGCAACAAGAATCGCGACGCGGCGAGCGTGACGCTCCTGTCGCAGGTGGCGCGCAACGATCCGTCGGTCGAGGTACGCGGCGCGGCGCTCGAGTGGCTCGCCCGCGTGCCAGGCGACGAGGCGCTCGGCGTGCTCGAAGAGATCTCGCGCGACACGTCGGACGCCCGCGTGCAGCAGGCGGCGGTGCGCGCGCTCGTGCGGCACCCGAGCCCGCGCGCGCGCCAACTGGTGCGCAACATCGTCGAGCGTTCGGACTCGCCCGAGCGCCTTCGCCTCGAAGCGCTCGGCGCCTTCGACCGCGATCGCGCGACTGCCGACGACATCGCCTGGATGCGTACGCTCTATTCGCGCACCGACAACGTGCGAGTGAAGGCGCGCATCGTGAATACGCTCGCCAACATCGGCGGCGACGAGGTCGACCAATGGATGCTGGCGATGGCGCGCAACGTCGACGAGAGCTCGGATACGCGTCGTTATGCGGTGCGTCGCGTGGGACGTACGCTCCCCATCGCCGAACTCGCGAAGCTGTACGACACCTCGTCGGAACGGGCGATTCGCGAAGTCCTCATCGAGACGCTGGCAGCGCGCGCCGAAGGCGAGGCGACCGACAAGCTCCTCGACATCGTCAAGACCGGGACCGATCCGCAGCTCCGCCGGAGCGCGATCTCGGCCCTCACCCGCAAGAAGGACCCGCGCACGCTGCGGCTGCTCATGGAGATCATCGACA
>CAZWVG010000506.1:0-2529 GCA_964637355.1 uncultured Gemmatimonadaceae bacterium | reverse complement strand
GGTGCGCGAGGCACATCTCGCCGCGGGCGCGCACCTGGCGCGCACGCAGGACGTGGCAGCGCTGGCGGGTACACTCTCGCGCGCGGCGCAGAAGGCGGCGGCGCTCGGCGCGGTGGCTCGCCTGGACTCGCCCGCGGCAAGCGCGTCGCTGGCTCCGCCTCCCCTGCCTAACGCCGAAGCGGGCGGATCGGCGTTAGGCGACGTCGTCTCACCCGACCGGTTGCTCCCCGCATGAGAGCGCGCCGCCCCTCTGCGGGGCGGCGCGCTCGCCATCGGTCTCAGCGCCTGGGCGCGGGGCGCTGCGACTTCTTGTACAGGAATATGGTGGGCTCGACGCGCGCCCCCTTCTCATCACAGACGGCGAAGTCGCTCCCTTCGTAGCACGACGCGCCGGCGTAGCGCCCGTCCTTCGTGAGCGCGTAGAAATTGAGGTCGAAGTACGGGCGCCCGTTGGAATCGAGGAGGCGCGACTCGGTCATCGCGATCACGCGCTCGATCACCTTGAGGAGCGCCTGCTCCGGCGACATCCCGGCGCGCATGAACTCCACGGCGAGGAAGGCACCGCAGACCTTGATGTTCGCCTCGCCGCGCCCGGTGGAGCCGGCTGCACCAACGGTGTTGTCGCAGTACTGCCCCGCCCCGATGATCGGCGAGTCGCCCACGCGCCCGGGGACCTTCCACGCCATCCCGCTCGTGGTCGTGCACGACGACACGTCGCCCTTGGCGTTGAGGGCGTTCATGTTGATGGTGCCGGTCGTGAACTTGATCTGGATGTCCTCGTCGTGATCGAGCCAGGCATCATCCGGGTTGAGTCGCGCCTTCCAGCGGAGCCAGTCCTGCCGGGTCTTCTCGGTGAGGAGGTTCTGCGTCTTGAAGCCCATGTTGACGGCGAAGCGTGTCGCGTCGCGTCCCACGAGCATGATGTGGTCGGTGTAGTCCATCACCGCCTTGGCAACCAGCGACGGCGTGGCGATCTCCTCGATCGCCCCCACCGCACCGGCGCGGCGCGTGGGACCGTGCATGACCGAGGCGTCGAGCTGCACCACCCCTTCCTCGTTAGGGAAACCGCCGAGCCCCACCGACTGGTCGTTGGGGTCGAGTTCGACCGTGTTCACGCCGGCGATGATGGCGTCGAGCGTGTCCTCGCCGCCCACGATCTTGTCGTAGGCGAGCTTCACGCCGCGGATCCCGTTGGTCGACGAGATCACGAGCGGGCGCGTGGCGGCGCCGACTCGAGGCCCACTGCCTGACGAGAGTGGCAGCGCCTGCGCGCCTTGCGCACCGACGGCGAGGGCGGCGGCGGTGGTGGCGCCGGTTGCGAGAAAATCCCGACGAGAAACGGTCATGCAGAATGCTCCGGTGGGTGAGCCGCGCTGAACGTCATCTCGCACGAAGTTGCTGCCACACCGCCGGCGGCGCCGGCGCGATGGTACACGACGTGCGAAAGGACTCCTAGAAGTTCAGGCGCGAGAGGTATTCGAAATCTTCCTTGGCGCTGGCCAGGGAGTCCTTGGGCCCTTCCTGTTCGACAAAGAAAGTCTTGCTGTCGGGATCGGGAACCGCGGCGAGGATTGTCGCAAAATTCACGTTCCCCTTCCCGAGCTCCGTATCGCCGGTGCGATCGGGAACGACGTCCTTGATGTGGAAGGACGCGATGCGCGCCGCGTACCGCTTGAGGAAGGCGAGTGGGTCGCCGCCCCCCATCGTCATGTTGCCGACGTCGAGCTGCAGGTGCACGTAGCGCGGGTCGGTCGCCTCAACGAAGACCTCGAAGGGAACCTTGCCGTCGATCAGCTTCTGGTGTTCGGGCTCGTTATGCATGGCGAGCCAGAGCTTCGCGGCGCGCGCCTTCTCGCCGGCGACGTTGAAGCGTTCTCCCCATCGCTTCCAGTCATCGAGCGTGCGCGAGGTCTCCTCGCTGAAGCTCGGGACGATGAGCGTCTGGTGCCCGATCTCGTGCGCCATGTCGAGCGCCTTGTCCCACCCGTCGGTGAGGAGCGACGGGGAGATGTGCGCCGACGTGGACTTGAGCCCAGTGCTGTCGAGCGTGGCGCGCACCTGCTTGGCGGTGCGGCCGAAGTTTCCGAGGCTCCAGAGGCACTCGACGTCGGAGTATCCGATGGCGCGCACCTTGGCCATGGTCCCCTCGGGATCCTTGCGCATCGCGTCGCGGACCGACCAGAGCTCGAGCCCGACCGACTTGAGGCGGCGGGCACGCGTCGTGGTGAGCGTCGTAGTGAGCGGCGAGCGCGGGGCGAGCGCGCCGAGCCCGCGGAGCCCGAGTGCGGCGACCGCGAACTGACCCACGAAGTGTCGACGTTGCATGGTGCCTCCGGTAAGCGGCCCGGGCGAGATGCCGGCGTCTCTCGCGCCGCTGCACGCCTCGGGGGCAGGTAGCGAACGGAGCGCGCCGCGCGTACGATCTGCGTCGCCGGCGAGCGCCGGTTCGACCGGTCCGGAACGACGTACCGTATCACCTTCGCAGCGAGGCCGCAATGCGCGCGCATCTCCTCTCCGGGTGCCTGGCCA
>CAZWVG010000505.1:0-2556 GCA_964637355.1 uncultured Gemmatimonadaceae bacterium | reverse complement strand
ACCGCCCGATCCCGATCGCCAGGATACCGGTCACCGCGTAGTACGCCACGAGCAGGAACGTCGAGACGTCGAGTGAGACGGTGTGCGCGAGCTCGACGTGGATCCAGAAGAATGTGATGACGCCGCCGAAGATGCGGATCATCGTGCGCGGGAGCGTCGTCACGACGCCCCCCTCGGCGGCTCCCATGCGCGCCGCGTTCCAGGAAAAGACGAGCCACGCCGCGCACGCTGCAGCCGCGGCGCCGGAGGCTGGCGTCAGGAACGGATTCGTCAGCCATTGCCCGCGCTCATCGAGCTTCACGAAGGCGACCGCCGCAGCTGCAACGAGCCAGCCGAAGGTCGCAATCCCGATCCCGCGCAGCTCGAACCGTCGCATCACGAGCGATGCGAGCGCACCATAGACCGCCAGGGCGATCGCCATCTCCACGCCACGCTCGAATTGCAGCACGGTCGCGATCCCGCCGAACACCGTCGCCGAGAAGGCGTGCCATTCGCGCGCACCATCGCGGTTCATCCAGGCGGCCGCCGTACTCCCCGCCGCCCAGGCCAATGCCACCACCACTCCCGCCGGCGACGTGATGTCGGAGATCGAGATCAAGGCGCCGAGGAACGCGGCCAGCGGAATCACGAGGGACGTCGCGTAGCGCACGATGCGCTCGCTCACGCCTCCCGTGCCGACGAGAAATCCCGTCGCCGTCGCCACGCCCGCGATGGCAAACCGGATCGCGTCGACCGGGTCGCGATGATGCATCGCGTAGAGCGCCCCGATCGCCGAGAGGAGCGCAGTAACTGCTAACCGTTCGCGCGACTTCCCGGGGACGAGGATCAGCGACAGCCACGCCATCGCCAGCGCGAAGAGCGAGGGCGCCCCAGCGCGTACCCACACGTCGGACTGCGCGAGTTGCCCGCTCGCTGCCGCGGTGTAGGCCATGATGCCGACGCCCAGCACGAACGGCACCTTCCCCCACGCCCGGTCGCGCAGCACCCGCATCCCTGCGCCAAGGACTACGGCGCCGTACAGCAGGAGGATCACCGCATCGCCGGTTTCCGACGACGTCACGAACGGCGCAAGCAGCGCTCCGCCGAACCCGACGTTGAAGAGCGTCTGGTCTTCCTCGCGGAGCGCCAGCCACGCCAGGGCCGCCGACGCCGCCGTCGCCACGCCGAGCGCCAGGACGTTCGGCACCAGCTGCAACAGCGGCCCCGCCCCCCAACACACCACGTGCAGGATGGCCAGTGCGAGGGCGAGCAGGACGCTCCCGAAACGCGGCGAGTCGCCTCGGCGCATGCGCACGCCGACGCCAGCCATCACCGCGGCAAGCACCGCACCGAGCGCAACGCGCAGCTCGGGCCCGATCACCCCGTTCTTGATCGCCCACCCGATGAAGACCCCCACCCCCATGAGGATGGTGAAGGCGGCGAGGGCGAGCGTCCCATAGCGCCCGATCAGCGCCTCGAGATTCTGTCGCTGAAAGCGCGACGGCGCTCCCCCCGACGCGGCGTCGCGCGCGCTACGCTCGCGCGGCGGGAATCGTCGTGGGCTCGCTCCCGCGGCGGTCGACGACGTCGACGAGGTCGACGACGACATCGAGGCGGCCATGCGGCGCAGCTCGTCCGAGACAAACGGTCCGTCGCGCCGCGCTTCGTCGCGCTGCGACTTACCGGCGGGCGCGTCGGCCGTTGGAAGCGCGTGGTCCGGCGCCCGATCTCGAGCCGCGCCACCGTCGAACGCCGTAGCTCGCTCCGAGACGAACTCCGTCTCGATCTCCACCGACACCCGCTCGATCGAGACATCGTTTCGCATTACATCTGGCCGCCGCAGCGAACTTTCTTCGCGCTCCGCGACCGCACCACCCTCGGCCGTCCCCCTCCGCCGCACCTCCTCCCGCAACGCCACGACCTCACGCGTCAACCGCGCCACCGCAAGTTCGAGCGAGTCCAGCCGCGACGAGTCAGACAAGGCGAAGGCGGGAAAGGGAAGACGAGACGGCGAAGCGGGCCAGACGGCGGAAAACTATTTCAGGGAACCTCCAACCCGCGAGGGCGCACGCCCGCAGCCACAAACGCACACGGCGCCAACGGCGCCGTGTGCACTCCCGTCCCCCGTCTCCCGTCCGCGGTCCTAGTACCTGTAGTGATCCGCCTTATACGGCCCCTCGACCGGCACCCCGATGTACGCCGCCTGCTCCGGCGACAGCTTGGTCAGCTTCGCCCCGAGCTTGCCCAGATGCAACCGCGCGACCTTCTCGTCGAGGTGCTTGGGGAGGACGTAGACCTTCTTCTCGTAGTTGCTCGTATTGCCGAACAGCTCGAGCTGGGCGATGACCTGGTTCGAGAACGACGCCGACATCACGAAGCTCGGATGCCCCGTGGCGCAGCCGAGGTTGAGGAGACGCCCTTCGGCGAGCACCAGGACGCTGTGCCCGTCGGGGAAGACGAACTCGTCGAACTGCGGCTTGATGGTGATGCGGGTGATCCCCTGCTTCTTGAGGCCAGCCATCTCGATCTCGTTGTCGAAGTGGCCGATGTTCCCCACGATCGCCTTGTCCTTCATCC
>CAZWVG010000504.1:0-2561 GCA_964637355.1 uncultured Gemmatimonadaceae bacterium | reverse complement strand
CCCGACGTGATCGAGAGCGTGAGTGCCAAGGGGGGCCCGAGCGCGACGATCAAGACGCATCACAACGTGGGCGGGCTCAAGCCGGACATGAAGTTCGCGCTCATCGAGCCGTTGCGTGAACTGTTCAAGGACGAAGTGCGCAACGTGGGGCGCGAACTCGGGCTCCCTGAGGAGATGGTCGGGCGCCACCCGTTCCCGGGACCGGGACTGGCAATCCGTGTGTTGGGCGACGTGGATGCGGACAAGGTCGCGGTGCTGCAGAAGGCCGATGCGATCTATCTCGAGGAAATTCGTGCGGCGGGATTGTACAACGAGATCTGGCAGGCCTTCGCCGTCCTTCTCCCAGTACGCTCCGTAGGGGTGATGGGGGACTATCGCACGTACGAGAACGTCGTCGCGCTGCGCGCCGTGACGAGCACCGATGGCATGACTGCCGACTGGTACGCCTTCCCGCACGAAGTCCTCGGCCGCATCTCGAGCCGGATCATCAACGAGGTGAAGGGAGTGAACCGGGTGGTGTACGACGTGACCTCGAAGCCGCCGGCGACGATTGAGTGGGAATGAGAGAGGGACGGGAGACGGGGGATGGGAGACGGGAGTGCGGGGCGCCTATCGGCGCCCCGCTGTTGCTCCGTGGGAGTGACCAGAGGACGAGTTCTCTGAAGACGAGATCCAGCGCCCTCACCCCTCGTCTTCTCGTCTTCTCGTCTTCTGACTTCTCCTTTCGATGACTGCCTGGCGCCGCCCCACCATTCACGAGATTCGCGACGTCGCGCGGTTGGCGGCGCCGATCGTGCTCGTGCAGGTGGGGCTCTCGCTCATGGGGACGGTCGACGCGGCGATGGTCGGGCGCGTGTCGTCGACCGACCTTGCAGCTGTCGGACTGGGAAACCTCTGGTGGGTCACCGTGGCGCTGTTCGGCGCCGGCGTGATCATGGCGATCGATCCCGTGGTGGCGCAGGCGCTCGGCGCCGGCGACATGGAGGCGGCGGCGTTAGGTGTGCAGCGCGGGTTGCTCCTGGCGGTGGGGATGACCCTGGTCGTCTCGCTCTGCCTCTGGCCGACCGCGTGGGTCCTGCGCACGCTCGGTCAGCCGGAGGCGGTCATTCCCATCGCGGCCGGGTGGGTGCGCGTCCAGATCCCGTCGACGCTCCCGTTCTTCGTCTTCGTCGCGATGCGCCAGAGCCTGCAGGCGCAGCACGTCGTGAAGCCTGTCGTGGTGGCGGTGCTCCTGAGCAACGCGCTCAACGTCTTCCTCAACTGGGTCTTCATCTTCGGGCACCTGGGCGTTCCGCCCCTCGGGGCACTCGGCGCATCGATTTCCACGACGATCGGGCGCTACATCGGGACAGCGCTCCTCATCGGATTGGGGTGGTCGGCGCTCAAACCGCTCCTCGTGCCGTGGCGCCCCGCCGCGCTGCATTGGCACCCGGCCTCGCGGATGCTCCGCATCGGTGTCCCGATCGGGATTCACCAGTTCTTCGAGATCGTCGCCTTCGGGGGCGCGCTGGCGCTGATCGGTCTCCTCGGCACCGTGCCGCTCGCCGGCCACGAGATCACGATCAGCATCGCCTCGCTCACGTACATGGTGCCGCTCGGGGTCAGTGCTGCTGCGGCGGTGTTGGTGGGGCGGGCGATCGGGGAAGGCGACGGCGACAAGGCGCGCCGCGAAGCCAGCGCCGCGCTTGTCTGCGGCGTCGGCTTCATGGGCGTCAGCGCGATTCTCCTGGCGATCTTCCCCGGACCGTTAGGGCGCCTCTTCACGCCGGATCCGGCCGTACTGGCGATCACCGGCGCGCTGATTCCGCTTGCCGCGCTCTTCCAGCTCTTCGACGGGGTGCAGGGGGTGTCGAGCGGTATCCTGCGCGGCGCAGGCGATACGCATGTGGCGATGTACATCAACGTCCTGGCCTACGCGGTCGTGGGGCTCCCGCTGGGAGCGTATCTCTGCTTTCGGGCGGGGCTCGGCGCGACGGGGATGTGGTGGGGGCTGGTGGTCGCGCTCGTCGTGGCAGCGGCCGCACTCGGATGGCGCGTGCGAACCGTCCTCTCACGGCGCCTCGTGCGTGTGCGCCTCGAAGCGGCAGGCTAGGCGGCCCAGCTCACCCGTCCTCCCGGACGACGGCGATGGGGAGAGCACGCACGTGTCGACACGGGTGACATGAAAAAGGGCCGCACCATTCGAGGTGCGGCCCTGTCACTCCGATCCCGCCTTAGACGCCCTTCTCCTCGAGCAGCGCCATGAACTCGGCCGGGGAGGAGATGCCGAGGAGACGATCGGGGACGTCGGGCTCCTTGCTGAACTGGGCGATCTTCCCGAGAACGGGGAGGTACTGGTTCGAGACCTCGAGCGGCGGCGCGACGATCAGGAAGAAGAACTTGACCGGCTTCTCGTCGATCGCCTTGAAGTCGAGCCCTTCGGACTTGCGACCAAAGGCCACGCGCAGCTTGGTCACGACGAGCGAGCGGCAGTGCGGAATCGCGATGCTCCGCCCGATGCCGGTGGAGCCGAGGTTCTCGCGACGCTTGAGCATCTTGAAGAGCATTCCCTCGGACTTCTC
>CAZWVG010000503.1:0-2570 GCA_964637355.1 uncultured Gemmatimonadaceae bacterium | reverse complement strand
CCCGGGTCGCGGGATCCACGATCTGGTATTCTTCCTCGACGCCGATCGTTAGGCTTGGGGGCTTCATGGGGTTCTAGAAGACGAGTCTGGAGAAGACGAGAAGACGAGAAGGCGCGTTACCGAGGTTGGACGACCAACGTTGGAACTGTACTTCCACCGCCCGCGGTAACGTTCAGCAACGCCGATGTCGAGAGGCGCGTGAGCATCCCCTCCATGTAGTCGCCGTGACTGATGAAGGGGGCGGTGTCGAGCATGCGATCGATGACGTGCAGGCGGCCGTCGCTCCAACTCGGGAATGGTTCGCTCGGGATCGCGACCTTGCGTTGCACGATGAACGGCTCTGCGAGCGCGCCCTTTATCGCGCTCTCCCACTCCGCGCCGTTCACGGTCCAACCGAGCGTAATACCCTTGCCGCCGTACTCGTCGTTGGGCTTGAGGACGAGGTGATCCTTCTCTTCGACCATCCACGGCACGAGGTCGATCGTCTCGCCGTTGAAGGTGGTGTTCCGCTCCTGCACGACGCGGGTCCACGGAATGCAATCGTGGATCGCCTCGAGTTCGTCGGGGGTGAAGCGCGCAGCGTTCGCCTCGTCCGACAGCACGGCGAGCGACGCCTTCTTGTGGAGGATCTTGCAGCGGAATCCATCGGCAAGGCAGACCGCGCGATCGCGCACGGCGCGCACCACGTCATGGTCCATCCCGCACGTCTCGATCAACTCGCTGATCAGGACGCGCTTGTAAATCAGGTCGACCGGCTTCCCCCCCTGCCACAGCTTTCCGTCGCGGTATTCGCATCTCCGAGGGTCGTCGATCTCGGCCTCGATCCCCATCTCCTCGAAGCGACGGCGATAGAGTTCGAACTCGGTGCGCGTCGGTACGTCGTCCCAGTCGAGGATCGCGATGCGCGGAGCACGACGGCTGCCGGAGAACTCCTGCCACGCCGCGAGGATCGAGCCCACGACGCCCGGGAGCGAGGGGAGCGTCATGATCTCGTAATTGCGGGCGAACTCGCGCACCGCTGGTGCGTCGAGGAAGGCGTCGGTCAGCGCATCGTTGTATGCCGCACCCGCGGGCGTTTCGGCGTTGTATTCCGTTAGGCCAAGTTGCCCCGTGCCGGGAACGTAGAAGAAGTCGAGGCGCGAGGTGGGCGACGGCCAGTCGTAGCCGGGCGCATCGGCGAGGAGCGTCTCCTCCCAACCCAGGAGCCCGAACTGTTCGCGAAACGCGGGTTCCGCGATCGCCGCCGCATACGCCCGCTTCATCGCCCGCATGAGCGGCCGGATGCGCGCCTGCAGCGACGCCACCTCACGCGGCGTCGAGAGACGCGGCCTGAGCACCGTACACAGCGCCCGCCCCCCAAACACCAGATCCCGCCGCCGGAGCGCCGCATCGATGTGCGCATGCGTCTCCTCGGCGACTTCGGGAGTGAGGATCTCGTGATACCGCTCGATCAATTCGGAATGAATAACGCCCTCGAGAGTCCGGAGTGATTTAGTAGTTAGCCTCGTCTTCTCGTCTTCTCGTCTTCTCGTCCTCTGCTCTTCACCGCGACGCGGTGAAGAGCCCAGACCACTTCGCCTCGACCGCCGTTTTCCGCGGATGCTTCGCCAACGTGATCGCCAGGTCGGCCATCCCGTTCACCACCCACTGGAAGTACGTGGGCGTGAGCGAATAGATGTCCATGTCCGGTGCGCAGTTCATGAAGTCGATCGCGTACGGCACGCCATCCTTGATCGCGAACTCGAGCGAGTTCATGTCGTAGCCGAGCGCCGAGCAGAGTGTGCGGCAGTCCTTCACGATGCGCTCACGCATCGCCGGCGTCAGGTAGTTGTCGTCGACGTGGTACTTCCGCGCCTTGGGGTCGTAGTGCATCGGGAGCACCTCTTCCTGCCCGAGGCAGAGGCAGCGCACGAACTGGTCCCACTGGATGAACTCCTGCACGATCATCGTGAGGAGCCCGGAATCGTTGTAGTTGGCGATCAGCTCCTGCACCGTGTGACAGACATAGACCTCCTTCCACCCGCCGCCGTGCGCGTCCTTGAGGATGCACGGCATCCCGATGTAGTTGGCCAGCGCATCCCAATCGAGCGGGTAGCGCAAGTTGCGCAGCGACTCGCCGGGCACGATCCCCGGGACGTAGTCCTTGTTGGGGAGGAGGACCGTCTTCGGCGAGGCGACGCCGAGCTTCGACGCGAGCGCCGCTTCGAAGAACTTGTCATCGGCCGACCACATGAACGGATTGTTGATGACCGTCACCCCTTCGAGGACCGCTTTCTTGAGGTAGGTGCGGTACATCGGCACCTCATGCGAGATGCGATCGATCAGCACGTCGTACGGCACCGGACCGTCGTGATGGTCACCGCCGAACTTGGCGAATTCCGCCACGACGCCCTGATCGCGCTTGTTCACTTCCTCGATGAACGCCGGGGGCCAGGACCATTCGCGTCCGACGACGAGGCCGATGCGCTGGGGCATTTGCTAGTGTAGGTGAGAGGTTGAGTGTGGGACGCTGGACGGGAGACGGGAGACGGGAGACGGGGGTGCCGGCGCGCGGGGCGCGCCGGCGGGTC
>CAZWVG010000502.1:0-2580 GCA_964637355.1 uncultured Gemmatimonadaceae bacterium | reverse complement strand
TAGGTCGGCTTGAAGCCCGTCACCCCGCAGCATGCCGCCGGGATGCGGATCGAGCCGCGGGTGTCGGTCCCCACCGCCGCGGCGCACAGCCCGGCGGCGACCGCGGCCGCCGAGCCGCCGCTCGAGCCACCGGCGACGTGGTCGGCATTCCACGGGTTGCGCACGGGGCCGAAGTGCTCGTTCTCCGACGTGACGCCTAACGCCACCTCGTGCAGGTTGGTCTTGCCGAGGATGATCGCCCCGGCCTTGCGCAGCCGCCGAACGACCGTCGCGTCGTCGCCGGCCGGAATGCCGTCGCCGAAGATCTTCGATCCGCCGGTCGTGGGGGCGTCTGCGGTGAGGAGGAGGTCCTTGACCGCCACCGGGACGCCGGCCAGCGGCCCCGGATCCTTCTTCTGCGCCACCGCTTTCTCCACCCGCTCGGCGGCGGCGATGGCCGAGTCGCCGGAGACGGTGATGTAGGCGTTGAGCGACGGGTTGTGGCGGTCGATGGCATCGAGGATGTCTCGCACGAGGTCGACGGCTGAGACCTGGCGGTGCGTGACGGCCTTGGCGATATCCTGGAGGTCCGTGAACGGCGTCAGTGCGGACATGCGTGAGATTTGGAGCGTCGGTGCAGGCGGCGGTGCGTGGGCGTCGGCCCCGCCGCAGGATTGGCGACCCCTGAAAGATGATCGGTCGCCGCCCATTAGGCGAATCATCGGGGGAAATCCGCGCGAAATGTTCGCGGCTGCGCCGGTGTGGCCACGCGCACGCGCGACGGCGCCCCCGATGCGCAGGTGTTGCCGAGGCGCGGAGCGCGGCCCAGCTTCTCCCGCGCCTCCGGGCCCAGCGCGACAACACCCCGTACAGTCGCGTCGGGCGCGGGATGGCATTTCGTCGTTGGCCTTTGTTCGCTCGGCGGCAACCGCACGCAGGCTGGATGCAGGCGGTGCGCGTTGCCTGCGCCGGGCGAGTCCCACTCTCCTCCCCCAGGTGTCGTCATGGGCCGTTCCATTCGTCGTCGTACGCACGCGATGCTCTTCGGCATCGCCGCCGCAGCGCTTTCGCTCCAGGCGCAGTCACCCGGCGCACCGCCGCGCGTGCTCACCCCCGCCGACATTTTCCAGTTGGAGTACGCGGCGGATCCGCAGATCTCCCCCGACGGCATGTGGATCGCCTACGTGCGTCGCTGGAGCGACCCCATGACCGACCGGCGCTTCAGCAACATCTGGCTCGTGCGCCGCGACGGCACTGGGAATCGCCCGCTCACCTCCGGGAAGTACAACGAGGATTCTCCCACCTGGGCGCCCGACGGATCGCGCCTCGCCTACGTCTCCAACCGCGGCGGGAGTGCACAACTCTGGGTGCGCTGGATGGATCGCGGCGACGCACTGGCGATCACCAACGGGAGCCAGGCACCGAGTGCGCCGGCGTGGTCGCCGGACGGAACGCAGCTCGCCTTCTTGCAGCTGGTGCCGCGCCCTGCGCTGGTGATCGGGACACCGCTCACCCCACCGCCAGGGGCCACGTGGTCGCCGCCACCCAAGTACACCGACCGCCTCGTCTTTCGGCAGGATCAGCTGGGCGAGCTCCCGACAGGGTTCGTGCACGCGTTCGTCATACCTGCCGAAGGAGGGACGCCGCGACAGGTCACGAGCGGCGACTACCAGCACGGCGGGCAGGCGTACGGCGGCGGTGCGGTGACCTGGACCGCCGATGGTGCGGAGTTGGTGCTGGCGGCGCGCCGCGGCGACAACCCGGAGTGGAACTCGCGCGAGGCGGATCTCTACGCTTTCGCCGTCTCCAACGGCGCGATGCGCCGACTGACCGATCGCTTCGGCCCCGACCAGAGCCCGGCTGTGTCACCCGACGGTCGATCGATCGCCTACATCGGCTATGACGATCGCAAGCAGGGATACCAGAACGCGTTGCTGTATGTCATGAATCGCGACGGAAGCGGCACGCGCGCCATCTCCACGAAGATGGATCGCTCGGTGTCGTCGCCGGAATGGAGCGCCGATTCGCGCAGCATTTACGTCGTGGTCGATGACGAGGGGAACACGAAGGTGGCGCGCGTTTCCCTCGATGGCAGCTGGCGGATGGTCGCCCGCGACCTCGGCACCGGGAACTCTGCGTACAGCGGAGGAAGCTTCTCGGTTGCGCGCGACGGGAGCATCGCCTACACACTGAGCACGCCCAGCATCCCGTCGGAGGTGGCCCTCGTGCCTAACGCGCCGACCGCTGCCGCCGCGAGCGCTGCGCCCCCGGCGGGGCGCGTCCTGACCGCGCTCAACGCCGACGTCCTCGCCGGGCGTACGCTGGGGGCGGTGGAGGAGATCTGGTATCCGTCGTCCAAGGATCAGCGGAAGATCCAGGGGTGGATCATCAAGCCGCCGGGCTTCGACCCGTCGCGCAAGTATCCGCTGATCCTCGAGATCCACGGCGGGCCGTTCGCCAACTACGGCGATCGCTTCGATGAGGAAAAGCAGGTGATGGCCGCCAACGGCTTCGTCGTGCTGTATGTGAATCCGCGCGGGAGCACCAGCTACGGCGAGGAGTTCGGGAACCTGATCCACCACGCGTATCCCGGCGACGACT
>CAZWVG010000501.1:0-2589 GCA_964637355.1 uncultured Gemmatimonadaceae bacterium | reverse complement strand
GGGAAACGCCACGCGAGTTGTCGATCGTGGCTCGTACTGTTGCGTCACCAGTGGTCGATAGAATCGGTTGCGTTGACGCGCGTGCGCACGCCGGATACACTGGGCGGTGCGGCACTCGCGACGGCCGTTGCAGACCCTTGACATAAGTATCGCGCGGCTACTAAATCGGGTGGTCATGCGCGACCGGGTTCCTGCCTCTCCTACCCTGCCGTCGCGCGCGACGAGTCGTCGCCCCCCGCACTCCATCGACGTCATACTCTTCACGCCACGCGGCACGCAGCTCGCCGCGTTATGCGTTCGCGCCGCCGACCCGCAGGCACGCGAGCGTTGGCAGCTTCCCACCGACTGGGTCGCTGAAGACGAGACCCTGGACGCCACGGCGCGGCGAGTCGCGCGTGCCGCTGCCGGTGTCGACCCGACCTGGATGGAACAGGTCGGGGCCTTTGCCGACGCGCGTCGCCACCCTACCGATGCCGTGCTATCCGTGGCGTTCGTCGCCGTCGTGCCGGCAACGGCGCTCGATCAACAAACGACCGACAGCGCCTGGTTCAGCGTCGGTGAGCCGCCGCAGCTCCCGCCACGCCAGCGCGCCATGCTCGATGCCGCGCTCGAAGCCATGCGCACGCGCATGGACTACGCGCCGATCGCCTTCAAGCTTCTCCCACCGATGTTCACGCTGAGCGAGCTGCAGCAGATGTACGAGATCCTGCTCGGTCGGCGCCTGCACAAGGCATCGTTTCGTCGAGCATTGCAGGGGGCCGTGCTGGTCGAGCCGACGGACGAATGGCGGAGCGAGGGGCGAGGGCGCCCGGCACAGTACTATCGCTTCGCCCCTCGCAAGCGTCGCACCTCGCGACGCCCGGTTCGCTTCGACCTGCTCTGACGACGTCGACCGCGCTCACTGCGCTCACTGCGCTCACTGCGCTCACGGCGCTCACGGCGCTCACGGCGCTCCCCGCGCTCCCCGCGCTCCCCGCGCTCCCTCGGAACGCACCGTCACCGTTGAAAGAAGCACCGCGTCGCTGCGTCGCGAGGTGCCGCCCGAGTTCCTGCGCCGAACATCCTCCGCGTACTCCGCGCACTCCGCGGTAGAAAAGCTGTTACCGCGGAGATCGCGGAGATCGCGGAGACCGCGGAGACCGCGGAGACCGCGGAGACCGCGGAGATAAACGCGCTCTCGAGGCTGCTCGAAAGCGCGCCGAGCGAAAATGATCGGGTGGCGACGCGCCGAATTATCGACGTACCGACTCAGGTGGCGACGTGTCGCGCTGCAATGGACCGACGATCGCGCCGATACTCCCGCCAGCAACGCGCCAATCGAGCGTCGCTGAACGGTCGCCAGTTCCTGACTTCGCCGTTACCGGAACCAGGGTTGACCGTCCATGGTATTAGTTGCAAAGTGTTCATTACACACTCTGCGCGGGAGGTTGCTGTGCTCGCGTACCTCGAAGCTCTCTGTCGCGCCCTCAAGACGCGTGACTCGCTCATCATCGGCGAGCTGCTCCGTCACCCCCTCGCGTCCGCCCTCCCGCCACAAGTCGTCGAGGAAGCGGAGCGGATCGCCAGCACGGCGGGGGACGAGCTCAGCGTCCCGATTCATGCACTGCGTCTGTATCACCAGACCGCGCATCTCCTCGGCGCGTGCACCGATCCCGCCACGCGCCGCCGCACCCCAGTCGTTCCTGCTCCCCGCATCGCGGGAGAGCGCACGCGACAGATCGAACTCGAACTCCCGATGCGGGCGGCGGTAGCCTAGCTCCCGAACCTCACGACCTAAGAGAGCATGCGGGCCCGTGCCGATCGTCGGCACGGGCCCGCGTTCGTCTCCGCGAGGTTGGCTCGGCGGGACGATCCTGACTTGTTCGGTTGGCTAGAACTTCGCGCGACCGTCGCCGCGGAGCCTCAGGAGCGCCTTGGCGATGGCGACGTTGTCCTGCGCGATGCGGAGCAGCTCGCCGAACACGTTCTGCGAGCTCCGTCCTTCGGCAGAGGCGATCACTGGCGGTTCGTGACCGTCGCGGCGCGTCGGGTCGGTGCGGCGCTCAACGGTGATGTGGGCGCGATGCGTCTGGGTATTCTCCAGATCCTCCTGCTCCACGTGGACGAAACCGCCCCCCGGGAGTTCGCGCTGGTACACGACCTTGGATTCGTTGGACGACATCTCGGTTCTCCTTCCCTGCACCTCGAGACGCGGAGCGCACGCCGCGACGACAGCTCGGACCGGACATGGACGCGCAGATTTCTCTAACGTCACGCCGGCCACTCCCTCGGCGGCGCGAACGGAACGCCTTCACATTGGTGTAATGTAACTCGACCGAAAAGGCCCCAGGGCGTCGAACGCCCCGGGGCCTTGTGGTTCCTGAGTGAGGCTGGATCAGACCTTCAGGACGTCGGCCGCCTGCGGCCCCTTCTGCCCCTGCACAATCTCGAATTCGACCTGATCGCCCTCCGCAAGGGACTTGAAACCCGGCTGGTTGATGGCGCTGAAGTGCACGAACACATCTGGACCGCCCTCGCGCGAAATGAAGCCGAAGCCCTTCGCGTCGTTGAACCACTTCACTGTGCCTGTGATGCGTGCCATGGAACTGT
>CAZWVG010000500.1:0-2603 GCA_964637355.1 uncultured Gemmatimonadaceae bacterium | reverse complement strand
GGGGGACGCGGGCCGGGGGTGGCGCTTCGCGCCGTCGTCGCCTCCTTGTCTGGACGACTACTCCCTGGACACTCGTGTCCAACGTCGCGCTCGCGGTGCATCCGGATCTCGAGTACGTCGAGCTGCGGAAGAAGTCGGGGGCCGAGTGGACGATCATCCTTGCAGCTGCGCGGGCGATGGCGGTGCTGGGTGACGACTACAACGATCGGTGGGACGTGGTGCAGCGCCTGACTGGGCGCGAGCTCGAGGGGCGCAGCTATCGTCGACCGCTGGACTGGGTGCCGTACGGCGAGGGAACCGGTGTGCACGAGCGCATCGTCACGGCGGACTTTGTCTCCGCCGAGGACGGGAGCGGGATCGTGCACATGGCGCCGGCGTTTGGTGCCGACGACTACGCGACGGGACAGAAGCACGGGCTGGTGATGTTGCAGCCGGTGAACGGGCGCGGGCGGTTCAACGACGACGTGCCGGTGGTCGGCGGGATGTGGGTCAAGGATGCCGACGCGAAGATCATCGAGGAGCTCAAGAAGGGCGACGTCCTGTGGAAGGCGGCGAAGCTCGTGCACGCCTATCCGCACTGCTGGCGATGCAAGACGCCGCTCCTGTACTACGCTCGCGTTTCGTGGTTTGTGCGCACGACGCAATTCAAGGACGACATGCTGTCGCGCAACGCGGCGATGGCGTGGCACCCGCGCGAGGTCGGGGAAGGGCGCTTCGGCGAGTGGCTCAAGAACAACATCGACTGGGCGATCTCGCGCGATCGGTATTGGGGGACGCCGCTCCCCGTCTGGATCAACGACGAGGATCCCAACGAGATCGAGGTGATCGGCTCGTACGCGGAGCTGGCCGAGCGCACCGGAACGACGCTTCCGGCCGACTTCGATCCGCACAAGCCGTTCATCGACGCCTACACCTGGCCGGCGAAGTCGGGGACCGGGACGATGCGGCGCGTGCCGGAAGTCATCGACGCCTGGTTCGACTCGGGATCGATGCCGTTCGCGCAGTGGCATTACCCGTTCGAGAATCACGACATCACGGCGCAGCAGTTCCCGGCCGACTTCATCGCCGAGGGGCTGGACCAGACGCGCGGGTGGTTCTACTCGCTCCTGGCGATCGCGACGGGGCTGGGCGACGCGCTGCCGAACAATGTTGCATCTGACGGAGCGAACGCGGAGGGGAAGTCGACGCTCGCTGCGCCGTATCGCGCGGTCGTGGTCAACGACCTGGTGCTCGACGCCACCGGCGTGAAGATGTCGAAGAGCCGCGGCAACGTGGTGAATCCGTGGGACGTGCTGGCGACGTACGGGGCCGACGCGGTCCGTCTCTTCCTCGTCGCCTCGAGCCAGCTCGGGACGCCCAAACTGTTCGATGCCGACGCGATCCGCGATACGGCGGCGCGATTCCTCGTCACGCTCAAGAACGTCTACAGCGGGATCTTCGCGCTGTACGCCAACTTCGGGTGGGAGCCGTCGGCGCAGGATCCGGCGGTGAAGGATCGCCCGGTGCTCGACCGGTGGATCCTGTCTCGCCTGGCGGGAGTCGAAGCAGCAGTGCAGGACGGGTTGCAGGGCTTCGATGCGACCGCGGCGGCGCGCGCCCTCATCTCGTTCGTCGTCGACGACCTGTCCAACTGGTACGTGCGCCAGTCGCGCGCGCGCTTCTACGACGTGGACTCGGCCGACAACCGCGCCGCGTTCGCCACGCTGCACGAGTGCCTGCTCGTGACGACGCGACTCCTCGCTCCGATCGCGCCATTTGTCACTGATTGGATGCACCGGCAGCTCGCGGGAACTTCGGTACACCTTGCCCGTATTGTGCGGGAGTCCGGGGAGGTGACCCAGCGCGACATGGGGTTGGAGCGCGGGATGGCGGAGGTGCGGGAGCTGGCGACGCTCGGACGCGCGGCCCGCGAAGAGGCCGGGGTCAACGTGCGCAAGCCGCTCGCCCGGATGGTCTGCGTGGTCCCGCGGGAGTCGGTCGCCGACGTGGAGCCGTTGCTCCCCCTGTTACAATTGGAGCTGAACGTGAAGGGGGTGACGCTTGCCACCTCGGCGGACGACCTGGTGACGCTCGAGGCCAAGCCGAACTTCCGATCGTTAGGCAAGAAGTTCGGAAAGGCCACGCCGCTGGCTGCGAAGGCGGTACAGGCGCTGGCCAGCGAGCATCTGCGTCGCTTCGAGCACGGGGAGCCGCTGGCGCTCAGTGTCGAAGGAGAGACGCACGAACTCGATCCCGACGACCTGTCGATTCTCCGGCGGGCGTCGGGGGAGCTGGTGGTGAAGGAAGCGCAGGGGCGGTTCGCGGCTATCGACCCGGTGCTCACCCCCGAATTGCTGCGCGAAGGGATGGCCCGGGAGGTGGTCTCCCGGGTACAACGCTTGCGAAAGGAACGTGGCCTGGCCGTGTCGGATCGCATCGTGCTCGCGATCTGGGGCGCCCGGGAAATCGAGGCCGGTGTCGAGGAACATCAGGAGTGGATCGCGGGCGAAGTGCTGGCCCGGCGCGTCACGGTGGGTCGTGACGGTTCGAGCGAAGAACATGCGGCGCACACGGTGGAGATCGATGGACTCACCGTTCACGTCGCCCTGACCAGGGACGAATAG
>CAZWVG010000499.1:0-2612 GCA_964637355.1 uncultured Gemmatimonadaceae bacterium | reverse complement strand
GCCAGTTGTTGTCGTCCTGCCGCGAGATCGCCGAGTGGAACGAGATGAGCGGATTGGTCTTCTCGACCGGAAGGTCGCTCCCGTTGGGGATGACGACGCCGGTGTTGAGGAGCGATCGCCAAGCGTAGGCGCCTAACAAGCGCTGCTGCCCGAGGCGATTGCCGGCCCAGTACATGTCGCTGGTCTGGTGCGAGGCCTGCATCGAGGGCGTTACTCCAAGCTGGGCAAAGCGCGGGATGTCGTCGGGGTGGATGATCTGCGCGTGCTCGATGCGGAAGCGATGGTCGGCCCTGGGAACTTCGGAGAGCGCCTGCTCGAACTCGTCGAGGACGGTGCGATTCGCCCGGTCGCCGATGGCGTGCACGTTGAGCTGGAAGCCGCGCTTGAGCGCCTCGACCCCCACCTGGTGCACGCGCCCCGGGGGCGAGAGCGTGAGCCCGGTGAGCTTGGCATCGTCGCTGTAGGGTTCCAGGAGCGAGGCGCCGCGCGAACCGAGCGCGCCGTCGGCGACGAGCTTGATCGCCTTGATCCAGATATGCCCGTCGTAGAGCGCCGCTTGCGGGCCGCGGGCGAAGTAGTGCGCGAGATTGGCGCTGTCGCCGGCAATCATCACGTAGTCACGCACCGAGAACTTCCCCTCCTTCGCCAGTCCCTCGTACACGTCGATCGCCACCTGCGGGACGCCAGCGTCGTGCACGCTGGTGAGTCCCCAGCGATTCATCTCGGTCGCCGCGGCAACTGCCGCGGTCTGCATTTCGGCGTTGGTTGGCGCCGGGATCACGCGCTCGGCGATCCCGGTCGCGGCGTCCACGAGGATGCCGGTGGGCACTCCACCCGGTCCGCGCTCGATGTGCCCGCCGAACGGATCCTTGGTGCTGGCGGTGAGGCCGGCGGCCTTCATCGCCATCGCATTCACCAGCGCCGCATGCCCGTCGACGCGCTCGAGGAAGACCGGGTGATCGGGAATCGCTGCGCTCAGCTTGTCATGCGTGGGGAAGCGCGTGTCGGCCCAGTCGTTCTGGTCCCACGCGCGCCCGATCACCCACGACCCTGCCGGCGCGGTCTTCGCCCGTTCCGCGACTCGCGCGATCACCTCGTCGTACGACGTCGTTCCGCGGAGGTCGACGGTTTGCAGGAACTGCCCGAGTCCCATCAGGTGCACGTGCGCGTCGATCATGCCAGGGATCACCGTGCGCCCGCCGAGGTCCATCACCTGCGTTGCATTCCCTTTCATCGCCGCGATAAGCCGCGACGGGCCGGTGGCGACGATACGCCCATCCTTGATCGCCATCGCATCGACGATCGGACGGTCCTGGTCCACCGTATAGATGCGCGCGTTGGTGACGATCAGGTCTGGGGCCTGTGCCGCAGCAGGCGTGGCGAGCGCGCACGAGAGCGCGCACGAGAGCGCGCACGAGAGCGCGCATGAGAGCGCGCACGAGAGCGCGCGGACGAGTCGAGGAGTGGCGATGAATGACTTCATGATCGTGATGCTGGTGAACGACGTGAAGAATCGGTCAAGCTACAGGTCGCCTCACCCATCGTCGACGCCTTACGCTCCGTGCCTGGTGTCGGCGCGAAGGGCGAGGATGGGAGCGACGACATCTACTTGAGCTGCCGACGCGCGACGAGGTAGAGCGGGAGGGCGATGGCGACGAGGTAGATCGCCATCGCGAAGAGCGGTTGCTCGCCTAACGCGCCCATTGCGTCGTGGAAGTTGTACGCGCCGTCGACATGCCGGGCGACGAGCGCAGCGAGAACCACTCCCATGATCGCCCCGCCGGCGATCAACCCCGACGAGAAGAGGACGCCGGGTCCGCTGTCGGCCTCCGGACCTTCGCGCTGTTCCGGCGTCAGCCGTCGATCGATGAGCCAGCGCAGGATTCCGCCCATGAACATCGTCGCCGAGGTGGAGATCGGGAGATAGGCACCCACCGCGATCGGGAGCGATGGGAGGCCGAGGATCTCCAGCGCCACCGCGAGGAAGACGCCGATCATGATGAGCCCCCACGGAAGTTTCTGCGTGAGGATTCCGTCCACCACCAGCGACATGATCTGCGACTTGGGGGAGTCGAGCTTCTCGACGGTACGACCGTCGGCGCCCTTGGTCTCTCGTCCGCCGATCCCGGGATCGACCTTGTAGGCGATCGCGCCGGCGTCGTCGATCAAATACTTCCCGGCAGGTGCATCGCCGGTGAGCTCGTAGAGGTGTCCCACGCGGTACGACTTTCCATCGGGACCGGCCATCGGCGTCGCCTCGATGTCGCGCACTTGCACGCCCGGGAACGAACGCGCGACGAGCGTGGTCAGGCCCGAGTTCAGCGACTGGATGATCCCGCCGACGAGGATCGCCGAAGTCACCGCGCCGAAGACGAGCCCCACCTGCTGCCGTCGGGGCGTCGCGCCGACGAGATACCCGGTCTTGAGGTCCTGCGACGTTGCGGCAGCAACGGCCGCCGAGACGCACACGACTCCACCGATCGACAGCGCGAGGACGCGGTGCTCGATTCCGGTCCAGCCAACGGCGAGGAAGAGGAGCGCCGTCATCAGCACCGTGGCCACGGTCATCCCCGAGATCGGGTTGCTGCTCGCGCCGATTTGTCCCGCCACTC
>CAZWVG010000498.1:0-2631 GCA_964637355.1 uncultured Gemmatimonadaceae bacterium | reverse complement strand
GAGGCACCGGTCTCCTGCATCAGCGCGCCGCGCGTGCGCACGAGGCGGACGGCATCGGCGAGGGAGAGCGCGCCGGTGGCGTGATAGGCCGTGAACTCACCTAACGAGTGCCCGGCGGCGGCGCGTACCCGTCCCTCCACGCGCTCGCGGATCGCCGCCCACGCGGCGGCGCCGTGCGTGAGGAGCGCGGGCTGCGCGTTGCTGGTGAGCGTCAGCGTCTCGGCCGGCCCCTCCCAGCAAAGCGTGGACAGCGACTCGCCGAGCGCCGCATCGGCGGCGTCGAACACGGCGCGGGCGGCCGGATGCGCCTCGGCGAGATCACGCCCCATCCCCGGCTTCTGCGACCCCTGTCCGGGGAACAACAACACGACGTCCATGAATGCTAGAAACGAATGACCAGGGAGGCCCAGGTGAAGCCAGCCCCAAAGGCGACGAGCAGCACCGTCATTCCCGGCTTGATACGCCCGCTGGAAAGCGCCTCCTCGAGCGCGATGGCCACCGAGGCCGACGACGTGTTGCCGTAGCGATCCACGTTGACGTAGACCTTGTCCATCGGGATCCCGGCGTGCTTTGCCGTCGCCTCGATGATCCGGATGTTGGCCTGGTGCGGGATCATGAGGTCGATGTCGTCGCCGGTGAGCTTGGCCCCGTCGAGGGCGCGATCGGCCCCCTCCGACATCGAGCGCACGGCGTGCTTGAAGACCTCACGCCCTTCCATCTTCACGTAGAACGAGCGCTCCTGCAGCACGTCGGCGTCGAACGGGCGCGACGCGCCCCCCGACGGACGATAGAGCAGCTCGGCGAGGCGTCCGTCGGAGCGCATGAAGGTGGAGAGGATTCCCTGCCCCCCCGGCGAGCGCTTGAGGATCGCCGCACCTGCGCCATCGCCGAAGAGGACGCAGGTCGAGCGGTCCTTCCAGTCGACGATCGTGGTGAGCTTCTCGGTGCCGACGACGAGCGCCGTCTCGGCGCTCCCGCTCTGCATGAGTCCTTCGGCGACGATGAGGCCGTAGAGGAACGACGAGCACGCGGCCATCACGTCGAAGGCGGCGGCGCGCGTCGCTCCAAGCTCGGCCTGCAGGTCGACCGCGGTCGACGGGAGGAGGCGATCGGGTGACGCCGTACCGAGGACGATGACGTCGAGCTCGCCCGGCGTCACCCCGGCGCGCTCCATCGCCACGCGCGCCGCGGCCGCCGACATCGTACGGTTAGTCTCGTGCGGCGCCGCGACGTGCCGCTCGCGGATCCCGGTCCGCTGCACGATCCAGGCATCGTCCGTCTCGAGCCCGAGCTCCGCGAACTCCGCGTTCTTCATGATGCGTGGCGGCGCGTACTTCCCGACGCCGGCCAGGTAGGCTACCGGTCGCTTCACGCCGCCGTGCCCGCCGATTCGCTGCCGGAGAGTCGGCGTCCGATGTGTTCGTTCATGCGCGTCTCCACCGCGAGTACGCCGACCTTGATGGCGTTCTTGATCGCGCGCGCGCTCGACTTCCCGTGCGAGATGATCGAGACGCCCTTCACGCCGAGGAGCGGTGCGCCCCCCTGCTCCGAATAATCGAGGTGCTTGAAGGTCGCCGCGAGCTGCTCCTTGGAGAGCCCGGCGTGATGCGCGACCATGTTGATGAGGAACGGCGCGACGGCCTCGTAGAACTTGAGGAGCGCGTTGCCGACAAACCCGTCGCAGACGACAACGTCGATCGCCCCGTGGTCGGTCCCTCCCTGCGGGAGGTCGCGCCCTTCGACGTTCCCCTGGAAGTTGAGGCCGGAGGTGCGAAGGAGCTGGTGCGCCTCCTTGACCGCGGCGCTCCCCTTTTCGGGCTCTTCGCCGATGCTCAGGAGCCCTACCACGGGATTGCTGCGCCCGAGGATGTCCTCGGCGTAGACGGCGCCCAGGCGGGCGAATTGCACCAACTCCTGCGGTGAGCAATCGACGTTCGCGCCCGAATCGACGACGACGATCGGATCGCGCGCCGTCGGGAAGACCGTGCTGATCGCCGGACGCGAGAGCCCCGGGTGCAGGCGCAGCACGAGCGAAGAGATCGCCATCTGCGCCCCGGTGTTGCCCGCCGAGACGAACGCGTCGGACTTCCCCTCGGCTTGCAGTCGAAGCCCGACGTGCATGGAGCTGTTCGGCTTGGCGCGAAGGACGGCCGAGGGCTTCTCGGACATGTCGATTACGTCTTCGGCCTCGACGACCTCGATGCGATCGACGTGTGGCGCGAGCGACCCATGGGCGCCCGAGAGCGCGGCGTCGATCGCCTGGCGAATGACGCCCGAACGTCCGACGAGCTGGATGCGGTGCACGGAATCGAGCTCACTCAGTGCGAGCAGTGCCCCGCCCACGGGAGCAGAGGGGGCGAAATCGCCCCCCATCGCGTCGAGCGCGATGCGCGCCAAGGCTACGCTTCCTGCGCTTCGACTCGCTGCTCGCCCGCGTAGTACCCGCACTCGCCGCACACGCGGTGGGGGCGCTTCATGCTCCCGCAACGCGGGCAGCCCTGGATCGCGATCGCCGGGGCGGTCTTGTGCGTGTTGCGCGCCCGCTTTCTGCGCTTGGAGGTACGTCGCTTGGGAACTGCCATGGGACTCTCGTCTCGAAAAAAGTGAACCGCCTAACGCGCCGACTCGCCG
>CAZWVG010000497.1:0-2634 GCA_964637355.1 uncultured Gemmatimonadaceae bacterium | reverse complement strand
AGCCGAGGTTCTCGCGACGCTTGAGCATCTTGAAGAGCATTCCCTCGGACTTCTCGTCGAGCTTGAGGAGTCCGATCAGCTCCTTCATGATGTCGTCCTTCGTCTCTCCGTCGAGTTGCAGCTTGATCGCATCCTCGGAGAAGAACTCTCGCAGCTCCATCGAATTCCTCAGCACGTGCATGTCGACGCGCGACGGCCTGTCGGGCACGTCGCGCGGGGCCGGGCGCCATTCGCCTCGGGGTAGACCGCCGAAGTTACGCGCAGGCGCGAGTGGTGTCAAAGCATCGCGTTGAATCGCCCGAAGGTGCGGATTAGCTTCCGCCGCATGGACTTCCCGTACCCCGTCGCCCACGACATTCCGCTGATCCTGGCCCCGATGGCCGGCGTCTCGGAGTCGCCGTTCCGGCGCCTTTGCCGGCAGCACGGGGCCGACGTGGTGGTCACCGAATTTCTGTCGGCCGAGGGGATCCGTCGCGACAATCCGGCGACGATTTCGAAGCTCCGCTTTGGTGCGGACGAGCGCACGATCGGGGTCCAGATCTTCGGTGCCGACCCCGACGCCATGCGCGAGGCAGCGGCCCTGGTGACCAATGTGTTCCAGCCGGACTACATCGACATCAACTTCGGCTGCCCGGTCAAGAAGGTCGTGCGGCGCAACGGCGGGTCGGGGTGCCTCAAGGATCTCTCCCTGGTGCAGAGCGTCATCAAGGCGGTGATCTCCGGGACGCACCTCCCCGTGACGGTGAAGATCCGTTCGGGGTGGAGCGAGGAGATGCGCGACCCGGTCAAGATCGGGTTGTACTGCCAGCAGGCAGGGGCGCGCGCGCTCGCGCTGCACCCGCGCACCCGCACGCAGATGTACACGGGATCGGCGAACTGGGACGAGATCGCCCGCGTGAAGGAGGCGCTGGAGATCCCGGTCATCGGCAACGGAGACATCAAGACCCCGCACGATGCGCTCCGCATGCAGCGCGAGACCGGTTGCGATGCGGTGATGATCGCTCGCGGATCGTTCGGGCAGCCGTGGATCTTCAATCAGGCGCGCGCCCTCATCGAGGGGCGCGAGATGCCGCCGACGCCGGGCGTCGAGGAGCGCTTCGCCATCGCGCTCGAGCATGCCCGCATGGTGCAGGAGTACGAGGCGGATCCCGAAGGCGCAGCGATCGAGTTCCGGAAGCACCTCGGCTGGTACGTGAAGGGGCTCCCAAACTCAGCGGAGCTGCGCAAGCGCCTGCACGCAGTGAACTCGTTCTCCGAGGTCGCGGGGATCTTCGACGACTACCTTCGCGACCGCGAGCGCTATCTCGCCTCCATGCCGGGCGCCGAAGGGACCTCGAACGCCGACGCGGACGACTCGGCGCTGGAAGTCGCCGAGGCGTGATCCCGCAGCACGTCCTCGACCTGCTGGAGCGGGTCGCCGCAGGAGATCTCGCGCCATCGGATGCGCTGGAGCATCTCGCGGCGGCTCCCACCGAGTCGCTCTCGTTCGCGACGATCGACCACCACCGGACGATCCGGCAGGGCTTTCCCGAGGTCGTGTTCGGGAGCGGGAAGACCCCGGAGCAGATCGTGATGATCGCCGAGCGACTGGCTGCGCGCGGAAACGGCTTCCTCGTGACGCGAGCCGACGAGGGGGCGCGGGGCGCGCTCGCTGAGCGCTTCCCGGAGGCGGTGGTGAACGAGATGGGGCGAACGGTCCGGCTGGCAGGAGAGAACGCGGTCGCCGCCGGGGCAGGGACGATCCTGATCGTTACCGCCGGAACGAGCGACTTACCGGTCGCCGAGGAGGCGGCCGAGACGGCGCTGGCGATGGGTAATACCGTTGCTCGGCTGACCGATGTGGGGGTCGCGGGGATCCACCGGCTCCTGTCGCAGGGCGACGTGCTGCGCGAGGCGCGCGTCATCATCGTCGTCGCCGGGATGGACGGTGCGCTCCCTTCGGTGGTCGGCGGGCTGGTGCGCTGTCCAGTGATTGCGGTGCCCACGAGCGTGGGATACGGGGCAGTCTTCGGCGGACTCGCACCCCTGCTCACGGCCCTCAACTCGTGCGCTGCCGGCGTGACGGTGGTCAACATCGACAATGGCTTCGGCGCGGCGGCGGCGGCGTCGCGCATCACACACGGCTGAAGCGGCCGCTGCAGCGGACAGTTGAAGCGTCAACGGCACAACGTCTTACGCTGCGCACCTCACACAATTTCTGAACACAATTTCTGACGTGATCCGTTGACGCGGATCGCGGAGGCGTCTACGTTTCTCCTCGTAGTTCACAGGGGGCGACCTGGATTCGACGGGGTCGGTGAAACTGTGGCTGCGTGCCCAGCTGCTGAGTGCTGGTAAAACCCTCGGCAAAATCACAACTGCCAACACTGAACTGGCCCTCGCCGCGTAACTCTTAGGAGTTGCTGCTGGCGTTGCTCCTGATGAAGCCCGCCCGAGGCGGCGTCTGGAGTATCGCAATATCGGGATAGCCCGGCGTCGCGCCTCTTGGCGCCGGGCGAAACTCCAAGGAGGCTTGTGCAGCAATGGGCCGCTCGCTGGCCAGTGGCTGCAGACCTCAATCGGCGAGCTACGCACGTAGATGCTGCGGGAGATCTTATCTCGGACCGGGGTTCAAATCCCCGCGCCTCCACTGGA
>CAZWVG010000496.1:0-2639 GCA_964637355.1 uncultured Gemmatimonadaceae bacterium | reverse complement strand
CCGTCGCGGTCGTCGGGTGGGCGTTCGGCCAGCATCCTGCGGACGGAGGGCGGGCGCTGGTGCTGCGAGTGGCGACGCTCCTCTTCACGGCGATGGTCTGGGCCTTTGGCCTTTGGAATCGTCGAAATGGCTGGCGGGTGTTGGGAGAGTCGTCGGCGAACTATGTGAGACTCTCGCACATCCGGATCGCCGAAGCTCGCCGGTCGATTGTTGCCGTGCGTGCCACGCTGGCGATCGCGATGCTCGGCGTCGTGCCGTGGGTCGCCTGGCGCGCCGCGCGCGGAGCGCTGCAGCGAGATGAATGGGTGAGTTGGGGAATCTTCGCGATCTACCTTGTCGTGATGTTCACGTGGTGCGCCATGTCGGCGCGATGGGCGGATCGGGAGGAGACGGTGTTGCGGGAGATCGAGGGGGAACTCGCCTAGGAAGTCCGAGACCGAGACAAGCGTTGCTGCGCAATGGTGGCCGGCTTCGTACTCATCGCGATCGGCCACGCTCCAATTGCACTGTGGAAAAGACGTGGCAGATTGTTAGTGCGGGCGTCGTGACGATTCGCGCCGGCGTACGCTCCCTGCTGCTCGAGGACTCACATGCGACGCCGGTCGCGCCACGTAACTCTCTCGTTCGCGCGCGAGCGCGCGCTGCGGTTCCTCCACGCCACGCTCGTCACCACGCTGCTCTCCGTCGTGGTCGGCAGCTGCTCGTCGGACCAGACACCACCGGAAGAATTTGGCACCCTCAAGGTCGCCACTTCGTCGGCGACGGCGTTCCCCTCGGTCGACTCGTGGCGGGCGACGATCAATGGGCCGAGCGGGACGCAGTCGCGCGGCGGCGCTCCGGGAACGGTCATCGAGTTCACGCAGTTGCGAGCGGGGAACTACGGCGTGGCGCTCGAAGGGCTGCAACAGAACGTCGCGATCGTCAGGGGAGAGGGGAACGCCACGATTTTGGTCGGGGCGACGGCGCAGGCCTCTGTTGCCGTGACCCCGATTCCGGCAACGCTCGCCATCGTGAGCGGAAACGAACAACTGGGGTGGAGCGGCGACGCTTTGCTTCTCCCGGTCGTTCTGCGACTCACAAACCCGGCAGGGGGGCCAGTCGCGGGCGCGAGCGTCACGATCACGAGTGTGAGCGGAGGGGGCGCGCCGGTGGGCAACGCCGCGATCACGACCGATGCAAACGGCCAGGTCGCCGTGACCTATCGACTCGGGAGCGCACTGGGGGCGCAGCAGTTTCGCGCCGATGTGCAGGGGCAGGGCGTCTCGCTTTCGGCCACCGCATCGCTGCTCGCCGTGGAGCCGCGGCGCACGCGGATCGTCGGGGGAGCATTCTTCAGCTGCGGAGTGTTTGGTAACAGCACGTATTGCTGGGGATCGAACCAATCCGGGTCGCTGGGCACGCGGACCGTCGACGTCACACGAGACACCGTGCTCCCCGTGCGAATTGGCCAGGACCCGGGATTCGTGGCGCTCACTGCCAACGAAGCGAACAGCGTCTTCACCGGGAATGTCTGCGGTCTCACGGCGGGAGGCGCGGCATACTGCTGGGGACTCTCTCCGATTGGCGGGCTGGGCCAGACCCCCGCGGACATCTGCGTGCCGGGTTTCGGTCGCCCCGAGCCCCTCTCAAACGTTCCGTGCTTTCGTGAGCCGCGGCAGGTCTCCGGCGGGATCGCCTTCAAGGTCATCGATGTGGGCGGAATGGGAGTGGAGCTGAGCGCCGCCTCCAGCAAGTTTCTCCCCGAGCGATTGTGCGGCGTGTCAACCTCGGGTGATGCCTATTGCTGGGGTGAGAATCGAGACGGCGCGATTGGTGACTCCAGCACCACATCGCGCACCGCTCCAACTCTCGTCGGCGGCGGGCGCAAGTGGATCGACATAGCGACGGGCACACTCCACACCTGTGCCCTGACAGTGTTCGGGGAGGCGTTCTGCTGGGGGACGAACTCTGTGGGCACACAGGGTATCGGGAGTTTGGGGACAGGTGATACGGTGTCCTCGAACGTCCCTCGACGGGTTGCAACGACGGAACGATTCCGCGCCATCGACGCCGGCTGGCGCAGTACGTGCGCGCTCACCACGGCTGCAGCGCTTCGCTGCTGGTCGTTGGATCAGGGAACGACGCCGCCCCCCATCGGAGGGTTTGGGAACGCGCTCGTTCCGGTTCCGGGGCCGCCGGGAACGCAGGCATTCGCCCGAATGTCTGTCGGGCTGGCGCATGCGTGCGGGGTCACGGAACAGGGCGCAGCATACTGCTGGGGAACGAATAACCGCGGAACGCTCGGTGACGGCACGCCGACGAGCAACCCGATCACCACCTCATACATTCCGGTGCGCGTGTTGTCATCCACACCGCTCCGCGAGATCGCGGCCGGCGCGCTACAGTCGTGTGCATTCGACAACACGGGCGATGCCTACTGCTGGGGGAGCGGCTCGAATGGGGAACTCGGCAACGGTTCGCGCAGTGCGTCGTCGGTTCCGGTTCGGGTGACGCTCACCGCAGCGCTGGCGGGGGGCGCCGCGCAGCCGATCCCCAAACTCCCCTCCGCGCCTTCGCTCGTGCAATTGGGACCCCCGCGGCGCTGACGAAGATCACCCTCGCCTGGCGCGTTGGCGATTCCCACCCCCCTTGCCCATCAC
>CAZWVG010000495.1:0-2648 GCA_964637355.1 uncultured Gemmatimonadaceae bacterium | reverse complement strand
CCCGGGCCCGGCGCGTCCCGACCGATGCCGGGACGTCGCCTAACGGCGGACTTTCTTGAAGCGGTAGTTGACGAGGCTCTCGCTCACCACCTTCACCTTGGTGGGTATCATGAAGGGCTGGAGCCGCCCGCGACAGTGCTCGATGATCTTCCGCTTGACCTCGGCGGCCGGCGGATGCGGCTCATCCATCTGGATGGTGGCGACGACCACGTTCCCCATCAGCATGTGCGGCTCGCCCATCACGGCAACATCGGTGAAGCCGGGGATCTCGGCGATCACCTTCTCCACTTCGGCGGGATAGACCTTCTGGCCGCCGACGTTGATGATCTCGGTGACGCGTCCGAGGATGCGGTAGTAGTCTCCTTCCTGGATCACGCTGTCGCCGGTATTGAACCACCCGTCCTCGTCGAACGGCGACGGCGCGTTGAGGTAGCCGAGCATCGAGCAGCGCGCTTTGATGCGCAGCGTCCCGTCGACGACCTTGGTCTCGTAGTCCTCGCCGCCCACCTGCACCAGAAGCGACTGGTTGGACGCCGACTTGGAGCGCAGGATGCCGAGCTCGGAGAGGCCGTACGTCTGCTGCAGCCGCACGTTGGGGAAGGCCTCGCTCAGGAGGGCGAGCGTGCGCTCTGGCATCACCTCGGTGCCGTAGGTGATGAGCTTGAGCGACGACAGGTCGAAGTTGCGGTGCGACTCGCCCAGCAGGAGGAGATTGAGGAACGACGGCGAGGTGGGGAGGAGCTCCGCTTTGTGGCGCTCGATCGCCTTGCAGACCTTGGCGACGCTCCGGTCGTCAGGCGCAACGACGCAGCCGAGGTTGGCCATCGTGTACATCAGCGTGTTGAAGCCGCCGATGTGGTCGAAGAGGAGGAAGGTGACCGTGCGATAGCAGTGGCGCGGCTTGCGGAACTTCTCGAGGAGCTGCGGGAGGGCGTGCGTGATCGCCTTGGGCTTGCCGGTCGAGCCGGAGCTGAAGAGGACGAGCCCCGGTTCGTCGTTGTCCCGCAGCTGCTGCAGGATCGGGTGACCCTTGCGATAGTTCGTGGGGGTGATGACCCCCTGGTCGTTCTCGTCGAGGTCGACGCGGAAGTCGATCTCGGCGATGTCGCAGAACTGGTCGTGCTGGTCGCGCGAGTCGCGCGACATGGGGACGAGGATGCACTTGAGCCCCACGAGGGCGAGGAGCACCGCGACCGAGGCCGGGGAGAAGTCGCCGATGACGGCGACCGACGCTCCCGCGCCAACGCCGGCGGCTTCGAGCTTCTTGCGCCACGCGTGATACGACTCGGTGAGGTCGGCGTACGTGTATTCGTGGTCGCGCCAGACGAGCGCGACGTTCGACGCTCCCTCGGCGAAACGTTGCAGCTGCCAGTCGATGTGGTCGACGTGGCTGCTGTCGGCCGTTTGCTCGGTGGTGTGCTCGATGTGCGTCACCTCTCCTCCGTCGTGCAGGGTCAGGCGGAGATCTCGGCGGGATTCTCGACCAGCTCCACCACGTATTCGGCCAGGGCATCGACCGACCGGAACGGGGACTTCTTGCGTGAGAGTGCCCGCTCGCTCACCAGCGTGAGGGTGAGGTTGTGCTTCTCTTGCAATGTCGATTCCACGTCGGCGATGAACGAGACCAACGCCATCGACGTGACGGCCGCACTTTCGCCGATGAGGATCAGCTCCGGCGTAGCTCGCACGGCGTCACCGCCTTCGTCGAGCACGTGGGAGTCGAGCGTCCCCTGCAACAGCTCGAGCATGTCCGACACGATTGCTTGCTTGTCCACTTGAACTCTCCAGATCCAAGGGCGTGGGCGGCGGCGTCAGTGGTGACGCGATCGCCCATGCCCCGCCACGAGTGCATGGTACCGGTCCTCCCGTGACTCTTCGCTGGTCGCGGCGGCGGCCAACACCGGCCGTATGCCAACGACGAGCCACGAGACGACCACGAACTAACTACGAAATGTCGTCCTCCGACCCAACGCCGCCGAAGCGGAGCGCGCTCTGGATCATCACCGGCTCCCCTTCCTTGTCGAAGCCCTTGATGAAGTGCTCCTCGTTGAGGCGCCCGATGATCTGCATCGGCGAGCCGTGCCCGCCGAGTTCCTTGAGACGATCGTGCAGCTCCTGGAACGACATCGGCTCGCTCTGGAGCTCCGCAAACAGCTTGCGATGCTCCTCGGTGAGCGCATAGGCCCGCATCGTACGCCCGCTCTCGTTGCCGAGGAAATACTGGCGCTCGAGCTTGAAGGTGATCGGGTGCACGCGCCACGACGGCTCCAGTCGCACTTCCTTGCCGGTCCAGCGGATGCTGGCCATGCTCGTGAACTGGCGGAACAGGTTGTTGGCGAAGACGAGACGCCGATTGGCGAGCTCGCTCCCGTCGTACTCGTCGGAGATCTCCTTCGTCCCGTGCTGCCAGAGCGAGGCGAGCGTCGACGCGCCGGCTTCCACTTCCTCGACGCCGGCCGAGTCGGAGTGCACCGTCTCACCGGTAAGGGTGGAGAACCAGGCCTTCCCCTCGAAGCGCGCATCCTTGGCGCCGTCGATCTTGCGCTTCGACCAGAAGGTCGAGTCGGGCTCGTCGTTGCAGGCGTAGAACGCGGCGACAAACTTGTGATAGCGCTGGTACGCCTCGCGGTACGACTGCTGGTACCAGG
>CAZWVG010000494.1:0-2653 GCA_964637355.1 uncultured Gemmatimonadaceae bacterium | reverse complement strand
AGAGCTGGCTCTTGGGCGGCTTGTCGGCAAAATCGGCAAAGCGGAACTGGTTGAGGAGGTCGATCACCACCGATTCCTGCACGAGCTTGATGGCGCGCGCCGAATACTCTGTCGCGACAACACCATCGGGTGAGTAGATGCGATAACGCCCGCGCAGGATGGCGGGGGCGGCGACGGCGACCGCGGCCAATCGCTGCATCGCCGCTCGTCGCGATACGGGAGCCTGTAAAGGCGCTGGTGTGGTGGCGTCTGACACGGGGCGGTCAGGGCGAGGAAGCAAGGTCATCGGAGTCGGGAACGGGACTTGGCGAAAATGTCCCGCGCACCTCGACGCAGCAATGTGCCGCCCACGATTCGACGCTCGCGGGACGCCTCGCGTTGTAACGCTCGCCGAGTCTCGCACGCGCGGGTGCTGGCGAGGAGCGTGCCGGCGCGCGAGGATAGGGAATTCCTTCCCCCGATTCCTCGCCAGCCATGAATCCCCTCCTCGTTCACATCGACGTAACTCGGTTACGTGCGCGCGCGCGGTCGGTCGCACTTGCCGCACTCGCCTCGATCGCGCTCACCGCCGCCGTAGCCTCGGCTCAGGGAATCGACCTCACTCGGCAGCGCCTCGTCGACCTGAGTCACCCCCTCATCGCCAAGACGCTCTACTGGCCTAACCAGACGAACGGATTCCAGCTGCAACAGCAATCGTATGGAAAGACGCCGGGAGGATACTTCTACTCGTCCTACGCGTTCTCCGCTCCCGAGCATGGCGGAACGCACCTCGACGCGCCGATCCACTTCCATGAAGGAGGGCTCTCGGTCGATCGCCTCCCGATCGAGCAGCTCATCGGGGCGGCGGTGGTGATCGACGTGCGCGCGCAGGCGGCAAAGGATCGCGATTATCGCCTCACCCGCGCGGATGTGGTGGCGTGGGAGAAGGCGCACGGTGCGATCCCCCGCGGGGCCTTCGTCATGCTGCGCACCGGGTGGGGGATGCGCTGGCCGGACCGCCTGTCGTATTTCGGCGACGCGACGCCCGGGGACGTGTCGAAGCTCCACTTCCCGAGTTATGGGGTCGAGGCGGCGCGCTACCTGGTGAACGAACGAAAGGTGGCCGCGTTAGGCGCCGACGTGGCCTCGATCGACTACGGGCCGAGCACCGATTTCATCGTCCACCAGGTCGCCTCGGGGGCGGGGGTGATCGGGCTGGAGAATGTGGCGCGGCTCGAGGTGCTCCCGCCGAAGGGGGCGACGATCATTGCCCTCCCGATGAAGATCGAGGGAGGATCGGGGGGGCCGGTACGCATCGTGGCGCTCGTCCCGCGTAGCTGAACGGATGCTCGTCGGCGCTCCTGTCATCGTCCCGTCATCCGGCACTGTCAACTTTCGGATTCTTCCGCACCCAAGGTCCGCCATGTCTCCCGACACGTTCCTGTCTTCCACTCCCCGCCCGGCGCGCTCCGCGCGCCGGATGGCCGCGTTTGTCGCCCTTCTCGCGCTGGCAGGCGTCTCGCCGCAGCTCGAGGCCCAAGGCGCGAGCGGCTACCACCTCGCCCGCAAGATCGCCGTTGGCGGCGACGGCGGCTGGGATTACGCGCTCGTCGACGGTGACCGACTCTATACGTCGCATGCCACCAAGATGGTGGTGATCGACCTCCAGCACGAGAAGGTGGTCGGCGAAGTGCCGAACACGAACGGCATCCACGGCATTGCTGTCGCCCCGGCGCTCGGCCGCGGCTTCACCAGCAACGGGCGCGACACCACCGTCACGATCTTCGACCTCAAGTCGCTGGCGACGATCGGCACGGTGAAGGTGACCGGTGCGAACCCCGATGCGATTCACTTCGACGCCGCCACCGGGCGCGTCTTCACGTTCAACGGCCGCGGGGAGAACGCCACCGCGATCGACGCGAAGAGCGGCTCCGTCGTCGGCACGATCCCGCTTCCCGGCAAGCCGGAGTTTGCCCAGAGCGATGGCAAGGGGATGCTCTACGTCAACATCGAGAGCGACACCGGGCAGATCGTTGTGATCGACACCAAGGCGCTCAAGGAAGTGAAGCGCTATTGGCTCCCCGGGTGCGCCGAACCGTCGGGGCTCGCGCTCGATGGCGCGCACACGCGCCTCTTCTCGGTGTGCGGCAATTCGCAGATGGCGGTCTCCGATCCGTCGACCGGGAAGGTCATCACGCTCGTCCCGATCGGCCCGGGCGTCGATGCGGCCGGGTACGACGCAGACAAGAAGCTCGTCTTCGCCTCCAACGGCGGCGACGGCACGCTGAGCGTGGTGCGGCAGGACTCGCCCGATCACTACTCCCTGGTGGAGAACGTCAAGACGCAGCGCGGCTCGCGCACCATGGCGCTCGACCCGAAGACGCACCGCGTCTACCTCGCGTCTGCCGAATTCGGCACGGCGCCCGCTCCCACCACACCGGGCGGTCGCCCCGGCCGCCCGCCCATGATTCCCGGTTCGTTCGCGATCCTGGTCGTGGAGCCGAAGTAGCGGACGGCACGATTGATGGAGTTTTTTCTCATGGCGGGAAGCGCGCGCGAAGGCAACTTCGCGCGCGCGCGTACGCTGGGCGTCGTTCTGTCAGCCGTCGCGCTCGCGGCGCTCGCGCCCCTACGCGAGCTGCGCGCGCAGATGCGCAGCATCACGCGCACCGAA
>CAZWVG010000493.1:0-2665 GCA_964637355.1 uncultured Gemmatimonadaceae bacterium | reverse complement strand
TCGTCGCCACCAACTGCATCCCTAACGGTTCGAAGATCTGGTGGGACGTGCGCCCGCATCACACGTTCCCCACGCTCGAGTTCCGCATCTGCGACGTCTGCACGCGCGTCGACGAAGCCGTCTGCATCGCCGCCATCCTGCAGGCGCTCGTCTTCAAGCTCTGGAAGATGCGGCGCGACAACACGAGCTGGCGTATCTACTCGGCCGAACTCCTCGACGAGAACAAGTGGCGCGCGGTGCGCTACGGGCTCGAGGGGAACCTCATCGACTTCGGCAAGAACGTCGAACTCCCGGCGAGCGTCCTGATCCGCGAACTCATCGAGTGGTTCCTCGACGACGTCCTCGACGAGTTGGGGAGCCGTAAGGAGGTCGAGTACGCCTTCAAGATCCTCGAGGAGGGATCGAGCGCCGACCGGCAGATCCGCACCTACGACGCGACCGGCGGAAATCTCCAGGCCGTCGTCGACCAGCTGATCGCCGAGACCGAGGAAGGCGTTCTGTAGCCGCAGCAACTGGCGCGCCCGGCAGGTGCATCGCGAGAACACGGGATTGGGAAACCCTCACCAGTCTCCCTGGTGAATGCGGGTACACGCGGGAACCTCAACTCGTGCGGTGACATTGCATTAGCCGCGCGCCGCACTCCCCGCTCGTGGCACCGCGCGGATGCGCCGAAACTATGGAACAGTCGCGAACTCGTTGCCGGATTGGCACAAGCCCAGGCGTCGGCTAGCTTGCGGCGCCCGCGCTGACGAGACGTGCGTGGCGCGGGGTAGGGGATCGGGGCGTCCAACTTGCGAGGATCGACCGGGAGCGCGCCCGCTTGCCGGGCACACATTCAGGTGAGCGCGCTCGGCGCTCAATGTCACGTCGGAGAACTACATGTCGCAGCGTCCGGTCATCGGCGTCACCACCCAGACCTTGCAGTCGATCGATGGGATCCCCGCCGGGCTCCCGCACTCGGTCGTGATGAACCAGCGCTACTACGTGGCGGTGACGCTCATTGGCGCGTCGCCGATCCTCATCCCGCTCCTCGACGACGAGCCCGACGCGTTGCGCGGCGCATACGACGTCTGCGACGGGATCCTCATCCCCGGCGGCGTCGACGTCGACCCCACGTACTTCCAGGAAGAGCCGCACCCCAAGCTCGGGCGCATCGACCCGGCGCGCGACCGCACCGAGATGCAGCTGGCGCGTTGGGCGATCGAAGACGAAAAGCCGATCCTCGGTCTCTGCCGCGGGCTCCAGGTCATCAACGTCGCGCTCGGCGGGACGCTCTACCAGGATCTCGAGGAGCAGTATCCCGACGCGATCAAGCACGACTACTTCCCCAACTACGGCTTCGAGCGCGATCACCTCGCGCACGAGGTCACGCTCGCCAAGGGGAGCCGCCTGCGACACCTGATGGAGCTCGAGCGCATCCAGGTGAACTCGATGCACCACCAGGGGATCAAGACGCTCGCCCCCGCCCTCATGGCGTCGGCCGTTGCGCCTGACGGGCTCGTCGAGGCGGCGGAGCTCACGGGCGACGGCTTCTGCGTCGGCGTGCAGTGGCACCCCGAGGTCTTCGAGCTCTCCGATCCGCACACGCGACACGTCTTCCGCGAGTTTGTCATGGCGGCGGCGCGCTTCGGCGGAAAGTAGCACCGTCCGATTCGGGTGCGGTGAAGCGACAGGGGGCGCCGAGCGGCGCCCCCTGCATCGTTTCATATGACGGATTCTGCTACGACGTGCGCTCGTAGACCCGCACGTAGTCCACCAGCATCGTCGCCGGGAGCACCGCGTCGGACTTGGGGTCGCCGTCGAACGTCCCGCCGACCGCGAGGTTCAGGATGATGAAGAACGGGTGGTCGAAGGCCCACGTCCCGCGCGCCTCGACCTCGCGCCGCGTCACCGTGAAGTGCTCGGTCTCGTCGACGAAGAAGCGCACCACCGTGCTGTCCCATTCGACCGCATAACGATGAAAGCCGGCGGTGAAGTTGGCGCCGGCGGGGGTGTATGCGCGCCAGATCGCCTTGTCCCCGTTGTACCCCGGGCCGTGCATCGCCGAGCTCACGTTCCCCGGCATGCTCCCGTGGTGCTCCATGATGTCCAACTCGCCGGAGGCGGGCCACCCTACCGACGAAATGTCGTCGCCGAGCATCCAGAAGGCGGGCCACAGCCCCTGGCCCGTGGGAAGTCGGATGCGCCCCTCGACGCGTCCGTAACGCACCGATCGCATTCCCTTCGTCTTGAGCTTGGCCGACGTGTAGCGGCACGGGCCGTAGTAACAGGCGGTCGTTGTCGTCGCACGACGCGCAACGATGGCGAGCATTCCGTCTCCGGTGAGCGACGCATTCGCGCGGTCGCTCGCGTACCACTCCTTCTCCTCGTTTCCCCATCCGCAATTGCCGGCGGCGCACCCGTCGCCGAGGTCGAACGCCCATCGTGTGTCGTCGACCGGCGCATTCGCGGCGCCATCGAACTCGTCGCTCCAGACGAGCTTCCATTGCGACGTCGTCGGCGGAATCCCGGGCGTGCGCTCCTCGCGCGCTCGCGGTCCCGCCAACAGGAGGACGAGCGCGGCGCCAAGCGCGCCGTGCACCCATGGTCCCCGCATCTGTATCACCTCGCGTGGATTGGCATCCGCCGAATCTCGCTCGCGCGCCCGATCGCGACAATGCGCCAT
>CAZWVG010000492.1:0-2700 GCA_964637355.1 uncultured Gemmatimonadaceae bacterium | reverse complement strand
CAAGACCCTCGCCGCCATTCCGGGAGGACCGACCAACGTCATCGAAGTCGCCTGGCGCGGGCGCGACACGTTGCAGGTGGCGGGACGGCGCGAAGTGCTGGAGCGCTACGCCGTCACCGGCGTCGTCTGGGGGACCGAGTCCGTCTGGCTCGACACCCAGGGGCGCCTCGCCGGCTACTCCACCGCTGGCGGGGGCGGGCTGACCTTCGAGGCCGTGCGACTCCCGCTCGACGCGCACCTCTCCGAACTCCGCGCCAGCGCCACACGCGATCGTTTGGGAGAACTCGCCGCCGTCTCGCGCAGCGTGCGCCCAGTTGCCTCGGGAACGGTCGCCCTCGTCGGCGCCACGCTGATCGACGGCACCGGCCGCCCCGCGATCCCCGACGCCGTCGTCGTCGTCGCCAACGGGCGAGTGCAGAAGGCAGGCCCGCGCAGCGCCGTGGAGATCCCCCGTCAGGCGCAACGCATCGACGTGCGCGGGCGCACCATCGCCCCCGGGCTGTGGGACATGCATACCCACGTCATGCAGGTGGAGTGGGCACCAGTCTACCTCGCCGCCGGCGTCACCACCGTGCGCGACATGGGGAACGTGACCGACTTCATCGTCCCCTTCCGCGCGGCGGTCGACTCCGGCCACGCACTCGGCCCGCGCATGTTCCTCGCCGGACTCGTCGACGGGGGTGGCCCGAACGCCTTCGGCGCCGAGAACGCCACGACCCCCGACGAAGGGCGCGCCGTCGTGCGCCGCTTCCACGAGTTGGGCTTCCAGCAGATGAAGCTCTACTCGCTCCTCAAGCCCGACGTCGTCGGCGCGATCACGCGCGAGGCGCACAGGCTCGGGATGACGGTTACGGGCCACGTCCCAACCGCGCTCAGCGTCTGGGCGGCAGTCGATTCGGGGATGGATCACATCGCGCACCTCCCCATTCGCGGCGAGCCCACCAGCGACAGCGTCCGGTCGCTCATCGCGCACCTCAAGGCGCGCGGCACCGTCATGGATCCGACGACGTCGTGGGGTGAACTCCTCCAGCACTCCACCGCCGAGCCGGTCGCCTCGTTCCAACCAGGCGTCGCGCACCTGCCGCCGGTCCTCGCCCAGCGCATCGTCGCGATGGGAGCGAACGTCGATCCCGCCACCGCCCACGCCCGCTTCGATCGCACGTTAGGCATCCTGCGCGCACTGCACGATGCCGGCGTCCCCATCGTAGCCGGTACCGATGAGGGAGTCCCCGGCTTCAGCGTCTACCGCGAGGTGGAGCTTTTCCCGCGATTCGGCATGACTCCCATCGAGGCGATCCAGTCGGCATCGGTCGTCGGCGCGCGCGCGATGGGCGCCGCCGACTCGCTCGGCACCATCGAACCCGGAAAGCTCGCCGACCTCATCGTCCTCGAGGCGAACCCACTCGACGACATCTCCAACATCCGCCGAGTCGAGTTGGTGATGAAGGGAGGAACGCTCTACCGCAGCCGCGACATCTGGAAGGCAATCGGCTTCCACTGACCGCGGAGCGACGCACGCCATTGCCGCGCACTTTCGAGCTGCCTCTCACCGGCGGCTCCCGGCGCGCGTAGCTTCTGCGCATGATCATCTCCCGACTGTTGCGGGGAGTGCGCGCCCTTCCCGCCTTCCTGGCGCTCGCCCCCGCCCTCTCGACGCGAGCTGCGGCGCAGCGCGTCGATCGCGCCGAGCATCACGAGTACGTCATCCCGAATTTCCGCACAGAAAGCGGCGTCGTCCTCCCGCAGGCTCGCGTCGTGTACGGCACATACGGGCGGCTCAATGCGGCACGCGACAACGTCGTGCTCCTCCCGTCGCACTACATGGCCAACCACCACGGCTACGAGTGGCTGATTGGACCGGGGCTCGCGCTCGACACCGCGTCGCTCTTCCTCGTCGCCACGGAGCTGTTTGGCAACGGCTTCTCGTCGTCGCCGAGCAACACGCCGGAACCATTCCACGGCCCGCGCTTTCCCGTCACCACGATTCGCGACAACGTCGAGGCGGTGCATCGCCTCCTCGTGGACGATCTTCACGTCACGCACCTCAAGGCGGTGATCGGCTTCTCGATGGGAGCGCAACAGGCCTTCCAGTGGGGCGTCAGCTATCCCAGGTTTGCCGATCGCATCGTCGCCACCTCTGGCACGGCAAAGACGTACGGACACGGGATCATGCGCCTCGAGGGGCAGATCGCCGCGCTCACCACGGATCCGGCGTTCAAGGGAGGCGACTACGCCGAGGAGCCGCGCGCCGGACTCGAGGCCTTCGGCATGGTGTGGGCCGCCTGGCTCTACTCGCAGGAGTGGTGGCGCCGCGAGCTCTGGAAAGGAAATGCCCCGCCAGGGACAACGCTCGCGCAGTTCATGGAGGGGTGGCGCAAGCGCTTCAGCGCCGACGCGAACAACTACATCCTGCAGGCACGCACCTGGGAGCAGCACGACGTCGGCGGCACTCCGGGTTTCGATGGCAACGTCGAACGCGCCCTCGGCTCGATCGCCGTTCCGTTCCTGTACATGCCGTCGGAGACCGATCTCTACTTCCCGATCACCGACGCGCGCTACGAGCAGCAATTCATTCCGCAGGTGCAATTCGTCCCCATCCCGTCGCTCTGGGGACATCCCGCCGGCGCCGGTGCCAGCCCCGCCGACAAGGCCTTCCTCAACGAGAAGATCGCCGCCTTCCTCGCCGGAAAACGCGTTACC
>CAZWVG010000491.1:0-2712 GCA_964637355.1 uncultured Gemmatimonadaceae bacterium | reverse complement strand
CCCCACGCGCGCCCGATCTCGCGATCACGGCGCGCCGTTCCTCTTCGCGATCCTATCGCGACGTGCGCGCCGCCGGCTCGACCATTTCTCCGCGCCGGCGCCGAAAGGCCGCGTACGCGCGGAAGCCGACCACGATGACGAGGATCGTGCAGATGAGGAGGGTGGCGAGCGCCGAAATCCGGATCACGCCCTTGAACAGGACGAGCGCGGCGGCGAGGACGAGGACGACCGTCGGCGCCTCGTTGAAGACACGGTACCACTCGCCGCTGCGAGTCGCGGTTCCGGCTTCGAACCGCGCGATCGTGTGCCGGCAGACGAAGTGGTAGGCGGTGAGGAGGGCGATGAGAAAGAGCTTTAGCCAGAGCCAGGACTGGCTGAGAAAGGCCGGCGATAGCGCCACCATCGCTGCACCAGTGGCCCACGTGAGGAGCATCGCGGGCTGCATGATGATCGAGAAAAGCCGCCGCTCCATGTGGGTGAACTGTGCGCCGAGTATGCCGCGCTTCGGCTCATCTGCGGCGAGGGACTCGGCGTGATACACGAAGAGGCGGGGGAGATAGAACAGCCCCGCCATCCAGCTCACCATGAAGACGATGTGGAATACCTTGAACCAGAGATACAGCATTCAGTTCTCTGAAGACGAGAAGACGAGGGGAAGTGCGAACTCGCGGCACGATACGGCCAATCTTGGTCTCCCTGCTAGGGCTTCTCTTCTCTGAACTTGACGGCTCAAGTCTCCGCATCTACCCTTCTATCCGGTTTTACGGATAGATATGACGGCCGCGATCGCACTCGATCATCTCAGCACGCTCGCCGACTCCACGCGGAGCCGGATTTTGCTCGTGCTCGAGCGGCACGAGATGACCGTCGGCGAGCTGTGTTCCGTTCTTCAGCTTCCCCAGTCGACCGTCTCGCGACACCTCAAGGTGCTCGGCGACGCCGGGTGGGTGGAGAACCGTTCCGAGGGGACGAGCCGATACTATAGGAGCGCGGCGATCGCCGATCCGTTCACCGAGCGCCTCTGGGATGTCGTGCGCGAAAGCGTGGCGACGCTGTCGAGCGCCGAGCAGGATCGGCAGCGCGAGGAGGCAGTGCTGGCAGCGCGTCGGTCGCGGTCGCGTGAGTTCTTCGCTTCGGCGTCGGGAGAGTGGGAGCGGGTGCGGGCGGAGCTGTTCGGCAACCGCATCGACGTCCAGCTCGCCCTGTCGATGTTGGACCCGGCGCTCGAAGTCGCAGACCTGGGGTGCGGCACCGGGCATTTCGCCGCGCTCCTCGCCCCTCACGTCAAGCGCATCGTGGCGGTGGACGGCTCGGAGGAGATGCTCATGGCGGCGCGCGCACGTGTCGACACGGTAGACAATGTCGAGCTGCTGCTTGGCGATCTCGAACGACTCCCCCTTCCCGACGCGGCGCTCGACATGGCCACCTGCACACTCGCATTGCACTACGTCGCCGACCCGGCGCGCGCGCTCGGGGAGGCGCGGCGGGTGCTGCGCGCGGGGGGGCGCATCGTCGTCCTCGACATGATGCCGCACGAGCGCGACGACCTGCAGCAACGCATGGGGCACGTCTGGCGCGGCTTCTCGTCGGAGCAGATGTGCGAGTGGCTCACCGAGGCCGGCTTCGACAACCCGCGCTACCAGCCGCTTCTTCCCGACGAGTCCGCGCGCGGCCCGGCGCTCTTCGTCGCGACTGCACACGTTCACTAGTCCTTCGTCTCACATTCTCACTGCACACGACATTTCATGACGACCAGCATCCATCCCGCACCCTCCGCGCTCGACCGCCCGGCCTACAAGGTCGCCGACCTCGCCCTCGCCGACTGGGGTCGCAAGGAGATCCGGCTCGCCGAGCACGAGATGCCCGGGCTCATGGCGATTCGCGAGGAGCACAAGGGGAAGTTCCCGCTCAAGGGGGCGCGCATCATGGGGTCGCTGCACATGACGGTGCAGACGGCAGTCCTCATCGAGACGCTGGTCGACCTCGGCGCCGACGTGCGCTGGGTGTCGTGCAACATCTTCTCGACGCAGGACCATGCAGCCGCCGCGGTCGTCGTGGGGCGCAACGGATCGTTGGAGGAGCCGGCGGGTGTCCCGGTCTACGCGTGGAAGGGAGAGACCCTCGATGAGTACTGGTGGTGCACCGAGCAGGCGCTCATGTGGCCCGACGGCGCCGGCCCGAACATGCTCCTCGATGACGGCGGCGACGCGACGCTCCTCATCCACCGTGGGGTGGAGTACGAGAAGGCCGGGGCGGTCCCGGCGTTCGACGCCGACAAGGAGCCCGAGGAGTGGGGGGTGATCCTCCAGCTCCTGCGCGACCAGCAGGAGAAGAATCCCGGGCGCTGGACTGCGGTCGCCGCGGCGATCAAGGGCGTGACCGAGGAGACGACGACCGGGGTGCACCGGCTGTACGAGATGATGAACGCGGGGACGCTCCTCTTCCCGGCGATCAACGTCAACGACTCGGTGACCAAGTCGAAGTTCGACAACCTCTACGGGTGCCGGCACTCGCTCACCGACGGGATCCTGCGCGCCAGCGACGTGATGCTCGCCGGCAAGGTCGCGGTGATCTGCGGCTACGGCGATGTAGGGAAGGGGTGCGCGCAGGCACTCAAGGGGCAAGGGGCGCGCATCGTCATCACCGAGATCGACCCTATCTGCGCGCTGCAGGCGGCGATGGAAGGGTACCAGGTGACGACGCTCGACGACG
>CAZWVG010000490.1:0-2744 GCA_964637355.1 uncultured Gemmatimonadaceae bacterium | reverse complement strand
AGCCACCCGCGATGTTCCATGCGATGAAGCGCCGTATATAGCGCCCCATCTTCGACTTGCAGCTCGTCAGCGGTGGTCTGCCGGAGCCAGTGCGCGACCGCGTAGCCGTGGCGGGGACCAAACGTGAGGGACTTGAGAATCAGGAAGTCGAGTGTGCCTTGGAGGAGGTCGAGCGCCATCTGGCAGGACGGGAGACGGGGGACGGGAGACGGGAGTGACTACCCTCAAACGTTCAGGGTAAGCATTACAGAAAAGGGGGCGGCCGTCAATCCCGGCGCCGCCCCCCCTCTCGTCTTCTCGTCTTCTCGTCTTCTGAGAACTAGAAAGGCAGCAGCCGCCGCCCCCACGGGATGAATCCCGCCACTGCCGCCAGCGAAAGTCCCAGGAAGATCGTCGCGGCCTGGAAGCGGGCGGAGTCGCTTGCGGCTTTCCGCACGCGGGCGGCGCCGATGTGCCCCAAGGCGATGGCGATGATCATCACGGCTACGTGCTCAACGACGAAGTAGCGCACGGGGGCGTTCTTCATCGTCGCGGCCATGTCGCCCAGGGCAGTCCGGATCATCGGGCTCACCGCATAGACGAGGATCCCGACGACGAACTGCAGCGAGAGCGCGTTCACGTAGAGCTTCACGGCGCCGGCGTCGGCGTCGGTCCAGACGGCGCGGGAGAGCCAGCCGCGCCAGGCGCGGACGACTGCGTAGATGCCGGCGGCGAGGACCAGCCACCTAACGATGTTGTGCGTGGCGAGGAGCGCGGTGTACATGGGTGGCGCGACTGGGGACGGACCGGGCGAGGCGCAGCGCTTGCCGCCGGCGGCGATGCGTCAACCTATGTGCTGCACCGCCCCCGCTCCAGCATTTTCGGTGCGTTTGCGCGTCGGCCGACCACAGGTCGCCGCGATTGCGGTGCGCCGTGCTCACACGATCGGGAGCGTCGGGGGCGCGTGCTCACGTGCGCAGGGTCGTGGCGACGGGGCGCCCGGGTATAGATTCGCCCGTCGCATTCACTGCTCCGCCCGTACCCAGCCAAAGGACGAACCGCATGTCGTGGACTCGTGCCCTCGCCCGTCGCCGCTTCGCGTGCACAAGCGCGTTCATAAACACGTTCACAAACGCGTTCACGAACACGTTGACCTCGCCGACGGCCGTCGTCGCACTCGTCGCGAGCGCACTCGTGGCGACCACGCTTGCCCCAGAGCGCGCCGGCGCGCAGCACGCGTTCAATCCCGGCGGCGGGCGCTACGACCCGGCGGTTCCCACCCCTCGGGCGATCCTCGGCTACGAGCTCGGCGCACACTTCACCTCGGGGCGCCTGATCGCGCGCTATCTCGAGCGCATCGCTGCGGCGTCGAAGCGAGTGAAGGTCGACACGGTGGGGCACACGTTCGAGGGGCGGGAGATGTACCTCATCACCGTCACCAGCGAAGCGAACATGGCGCGCCTGGCGCAGATCAAGGCAGACGCGCAGCGCGTCGCCGATCCACGCGGGGCACAGCCGGGCGAGGTCGACGCAGCGATCAAGCGGCTCCCGGCGATCGTCTGGCTGGAGCACTCGGTGCATGGAGGTGAAGCGTCGGGCGTAGAGGCGGGGCTCGGGCTCCTCTACCAGTTGGCAGCAGGGACCGACGCCGAAACCATGATGGCGCTGGACAGCACGGTGGTGCTGATCGACCCGAGCGAGAACCCCGACGGGCGCGAGCGGCACACGCACGACGTGGAGCGGACGGCCGGTGCGTTAGGCATCGCCAGCGAGCCGGGGGCGATGAACAACTCGGGCTCCTGGCCGGGTCCGCGCACGTCGCACTACTACTTCGACCTCAACCGCGACTGGTTCATCCAGTCGCACCCCGAGTCGCGCGCGCGGGTGAGCAACTTCACGCAGTGGTGGCCGCACGTGACGGTCGACCTGCACGAGCAGGGGTCGAGCGCGACGTTCTACTTCGCCCCGCCGCGCGAGCCGGACAACAAGAACAACCCGGCACACCTGTTCAAGTGGTTCGACATCTTCGCCGCCGCGCACGGCGCCGACTTCGACACGCACGGCTGGTCATACTTCCGGCGCGAGGGATACGACTCGTTCTATCCGGGATATGGCGAGGGGTGGCCGATGCTGACGGGGAGCATCGGGATGTTGTTCGAGACGGCGTCGTCGTCAGGCGGTGCCGTCAGGCGCAACGACGGGACGCTGCGCACGCTGCACCAGGCGGCGTGGGAGCACTACACCGCAGAGTGGGCCACGGTGCGGACGTCGGCGCGGCGGCGAACGGAGCTGGTGAGCGACTACGCGAAGGCGCGCGCCGATGCGATCGCGAAGCATGCGCGGGGGCCGATGCGCGCAGTCGTCTTTGCGCGCGACGCGCAAGGGCGCGCCGACTCTCTGGCGGTCAAGCTGCAGGCGAACGGGATCGACGTCCTGCGGTTGGGGAACGACGTGACGCTGGGCGACGCGACGCCGTACGGCGCCGGCGCGGCGCCTAACGCGTCGGCCGGGCCGGTCAAGCTCGTCGGCGGCGCCTACGCCGTGGACTTCGCCCAGCCGCAGGGGCATCTCGCCAAGGCGCTCATGGAGCCGGACGCCCAGCTGGACTCGGCGTTCATCAAGGACGAGCTGGCGCTGCGGAAGGCGGGGGAGCGCGATCGCTTCTACGACATCACGGCGTGGTCGTTGCCGATGGCGTTTCGGGTGCAGTCGTGGTGGACGAAGAGCGTGCCGCCAGGCGCAACGCCGCTCGGTGACCTGGCGCG
>CAZWVG010000489.1:0-2750 GCA_964637355.1 uncultured Gemmatimonadaceae bacterium | reverse complement strand
GTCTTCATCCCGCGCAGCAGGAGGTAGGCGCTCATCGCGTCGAGCGAGGCGCCGTTGATCTCGCGATGATGATAGACGGAGCGGACCAGCTCGCGCCGCCCGCAGAGGGCGCCCCCCATGGCGTCGGCATGCCCGCCGAGGTACTTGGTCGCGCTGTGAATCACCAGGTCGGCGCCGAGCGCCAGTGGACTCTGGTTGAGTGGCGTCGCGAAGGTGTTGTCGACGACGACGACCGCCCCTGCGCGCCGCCCCGCGGCGGCGAGTCGCTCGATGGGCGTAACCTTGAGTGTCGGATTGGTGGGTGTTTCGAGATAGACGAGCGCGCATCCCGCGCCGATTTCCCGCTCGATCGCGTCGGCGTCCGCGGTGTCGCAGAGCGCAACCTCTACTCCCCAGCGCGGGAGTGTGTTGAGGAAGAGATGACTGGTGCCGCCATACGTGTCCTTCACGCTGACGACCCGGTCGCCGGGCTTGAGGAGCGCGAAGAATGTGTTGCTGATCGCCGCCATCCCGGTCGAGAAGCTGGTGGCATCCTCGGCGTGTTCGAGGGCGCGAATCTTCTGTTCGAACGCTTCGACAGTCGGGTTGGTGTTGCGAGCGTAGATGTGCCCGGCGGCGCGGCCGAGCGCGACATCGAGCCAGGCGTCGACGTCGGGGTAGCCGTGGGCCACACCTAACGAGACGGGGACCGTCGTCGCGCCAGTCAGGAGCAACGCATCTTCGCCGGCCCACACCGCCGCAGTGCCGTCCCCTCGAACCTCCGCCGTCCCCTCGTCCTGTGCGCTCATCTGCGAAAGCTCCTCATGGCCAACGTGAGGGTGAGGTACTCGAAACGATTGCTATGCGTCGCTAGGGTGTGACCTCGTGCGCTGGTCAGCGCGAGCGCCCACCTCCTCCACCACCGCCGCCACCCGGTCCCCCGCTGCGGGGACGTCCGCCGCGGTGACGGCGCGAACCGCCGCCAGGTCGCCCGCTGCCACCCGATGCACCGTCGCGACTGCCGCCACCTGCGTGCGCTGGCGGACCTCCCGCGCGCTGGCTGTTCCCGCCGTGCCCGCCGCTCCGCGCCCCGCCGCCACGCGGGTCGCCCGCACCAGGACCGCGCGATGCCGTACGAGAGTTGCTTCGCGCCGCATCGCGCGCCGCCTTCGCGTCCAGCCGCGCACGTTCGTCCTGCTCGACCTTCGCCCGCCGCTCCGCCTTCGCCTTCGCGTTCGCCCGCTCCTTCGCCTTCTGCTCGCGCCACTTGGCCGCACGCTCGGCCTGCGACACCTCGAGCTTCTCCGCAACACGCGCGGTATAGTCGAAGTCGGGCAGCGTCACGCGCTGCAGCCGGCGGCCGATCTTCTTCTCGATGTCGCGCAGGTCCTGCTCTTCGTCAGGTGCAACGAAGGTGAAGGCATCGCCCGTCGCTTCGGCGCGCCCGGTACGGCCGACACGGTGGATGTAGTCTTCCGGCGCCATCGGGACGTCGAAGTTCACCACGTGCCCCAGTTCCTCGACGTCGATCCCGCGGGCGGCGATGTCGGTGGCGACCAGGACTCGGTACTTCCCGCTCTTGAAGCCGGCCAGCGCCTCGGTGCGTTGCGGCTGTGAGCGGTTGCCGTGGATGCGCTCGGCAGAGATCCCCTGCTTGTCGAGGAATTTCTGCAGGCGGTCGGCGCGATGCTTGGTGCGCGTGAAGACCAGCACCTCCTGCATCTCGTCGCGCACGAGAAGCTGCAACAGGAGGTTGGACTTGAGGTCCTGCGCGACCGGATACACGGCCTGCGTGATCCCGATCGCCGGAGCCGACTTGCGCTCGAGATTGATCGTCGCCGGGTTGCGCAGCATCTCGTGCGCCAGCTGCCCGATCGGCGCGGGCATCGTGGCGCTGAAGAACAGCGTCTGCCGCTTCGCCGGGATGAGCTTGAGAATGCGCCGGATGTCGGGGAGGAATCCCATGTCGAGCATGCGATCCGCCTCATCCAGCACGAGGTACTCGATGGTGCCGAGGTTGGCGTAGGAGTGCTTGAGATGGTCGAGGAGGCGTCCGGGAGTGGCGATGACGACATCGACGCCGGTGCGGAGCGCGTGTTCCTGTGGTCCCATTCCCACGCCGCCGAAGATCGCCGCCGACGTCACGGGCGTGTGCACCGCGAGCTCGTTGAGATCCTCGTGGATCTGCGCCGCCAGTTCGCGGGTCGGCGTGACGACCAGGGCGCGCGTGGTCCCGCGGGGCTTGGCCAGAAGGTGATGAAGGATCGGAAGGAGGAAGGCGGCGGTCTTTCCGCTCCCGGTCGCGGCGCAGGCGAGCAAGTCACGCCCGGCGAGCGCGTGCGGAATGGCGTCGGTCTGGATCGGGGTCGGGCGTGTAAAGCCCAGCTCCTTCACTCCCTTGAGGAGGGACGCGTCGAGTGCGAGCGAGGAAAAGGTCTGCGATGTCATGAGATGTCGTGTTGGGTCGCGCGAGTCGCGCGGCGCGCCAGCGATCGGGCGCGCAATCCTTCAAGCTCGTCGGTCGGGACGTGGATTGCCATGCCCGAACGTGACCGGATGCAAACGGAGGAGTGGCGCGTGCCGCCGACGCGACGTAGGGTACAAAGACGTCTCGCGCCTCTGACCCGCCTTTCAACGCCTTCGCTCATGAAGAAACCATCCGAATACGAGACGATGGCCAAGGTCGAAGTCCTCGACGACCTGTCGCACGACGTCACGATCCTCATGGAGGCGCACGAATCCAAGCGGGTGCTCTGGTTCCCGAGCGACCT
>CAZWVG010000488.1:0-2796 GCA_964637355.1 uncultured Gemmatimonadaceae bacterium | reverse complement strand
TCACCGACATCCTCGGCACCGAGGATCACCTCGGCGACATGGACTTCAAGGTCGCCGGAACGGAGCAGGGGATCACCTCGATCCAGATGGACATCAAGATCGAGGGGCTCGACCTCGGGATCATGAAGGAGGCGCTCGCGCAGGCGCGCGAAGGGCGCCTTCACATCCTCGGCGAGATGAACAAGGCGTTGAGCGTGCACCGCGGCGACCTGTCGCCGTACGCGCCGCGCATCATCACGATGAGCATCAATCCGGAAAAGATCGGGGATCTCATCGGGCCCAAGGGGAAGACGATCCGCGGCATCCAGGAAGAGACCGGCGCCGAGATCACCGTCGACGACAGCGGTCTCGTCACCATTGCAGCTGTCGGCGGCGAGTCGATGGATCGTGCCCGCCAGATGGTCATGGCGATCACCGCCGAGCCGGTGGTCGGCGAGACGTACGAAGGGACGGTCAAGACCGTCACGGCCTTCGGCGCCTTCATCGAGATCATGCCGGGCTCCGAAGGGCTCCTGCACGTCTCGGAGATGCGCCACACGCGCGTCGAGAAGCCGGAAGACGTGGTCAAGAAGGGCGATCGCGTCACGGTGAAGCTGATCGATCGCGACGAGCGTGGTCGCCTGCGCCTGTCGATGAAGGCGCTCCTTCCCAAGCCCGAAGGGATGGAGGAGTCGTCGGAGTCGAACGGCGGCGGCGAAGGACGCGCCGAGGGGCGCGAGGAAGGGGACGGCGAGTCGCGCCGTGAGCGCGGTCCGCGCCGCAGTGGCGGAGATCGTGGCCGTCGCGGCGGGCGGTGAGCAATGACGCAGTGGGCGCTCGCGACGCGAGCGCCCGCTCGATCAGCGCGCCGTCGAGCGCGCGTGACGTGACGGACGGCGTAGGGGTACGCCGGACGCAGTTCGCGAACGGGCTCACCATCGTGTCGGAGTGGATGCCAGGCGTACGATCGGTCTCGATCGGCGCCTGGGTTCGCATTGCATCCGTTCACGAGCCGCGCGCGCTCATGGGAGTGTCGCACCTCCTCGAGCACATGGTCTTCAAGGGGACGCGCCGGCGCTCGGCGAAGGACATCGCGATGTCGCTGGAGAACCTCGGCGGCTCGCTCGATGCCTACACGTCGCGTGAGCACACCGCGTATCAGGCGCGCGTGCTCGACGAGCACCTCTTCCAGGCGGTCGACGTGTTGGGCGACCTGATCTTCGAACCGACACTTCGCGACGCCGACCTCGCCCTCGAGCGCAAGGTGGTGCTCGAGGAGATCGCGATGGTCGACGACACCCCCGACGATCTCGTCTTCGAGCTGCATAACGAGTTGCTGTGGGGAGCGCATCCGTACGGCTATTCGATCCTCGGCACGCGGGAGAGCGTGAAGGCGCTGGGCGTTCGCGAGCTTCGCGCCCTTCACAGCGCCGGATACCAGCCGCAGCACATCGTGGTCGCGGCATCGGGGAACGTGGAGCACGACGCGTTGCTCGACGCACTGCGCCAGGCCGGGTGGGAGAACGTACCGCGCGGCGACACCGCGCCGGCGATCGCGCCCGTCCCACAGGCAGTCGCACCGAGCGAGCGGCATGTGGATCGCGACGCCGCGCAGACGCAGATCGTCTTTGGTACGCCGACGATTCCGTACGGCGACGACCGGCGCTATGCGATGACCCTGGCGTCGACGCTCCTCGGCGGCGGGATGAGTTCGCGCCTCTTTCAGCGCGTGCGCGAGGAGATGGGGCTCGCCTACTCGGTTTCGTCGTTCCACAGCTACCACACCGACAGCGGGACGCACGGCGTGTATCTCGCAACGTCGCCGGAGACCGCCCAGCTCGCGGCCGACGCCGTGCGCCAGGAGATGCGCGAGGTCGCGAGCCGCGGCTTCACCGACGACGAACTCGCGGCGGGGAAGGGGCAGCTCAAGGGACAGATCACCCTGTCGCTCGAAAGCAGCTCGTCCCGCATGTATCGCGCGGCGGCAACGGAATTGTACGGGGAGCCGTATCGTCCGATCGACGATGTCCTGTCGCAGATCGACGCGATCGGGGCGGACGAGGTGGCGGCGCTTGCCGCCGCCTTCTTCGATCCCGACCGTCAAACTGTGCTGAGCCTTGGACCTGCGCCGGGCTCGGCCTGAGTACCACCCAACACCTCAGCGAGCCTAACGACAATGCGCATAGGCGTTCCGAAGGAAATCAAGACGAATGAGAACCGAATCGCCCTCGTCCCTGCCGGCGCCGAGACGCTGGTCGCGGCCGGGCACGAAGTCCTGATCGAGAAGGGAGCCGGGGAAGGGAGCGGCTTCGAGGACAGCGATTACACGGCGGTCGGTGCGAAGATCGCCCCCGACGCGGCAGCGACGTGGGGCGCGGCGGACATGATCATGAAGGTGAAGGAGCCGATCGAGCGCGAGTGGGCGCACATGCGCCGCGGGCAGACGATCTTCACGTACTTCCACTTTGCCGCCGACGAGAAGCTGACGAAGGCGCACCTCGACTCCGGGGCGACGTGCATCGCCTACGAGACGGTGGAGTTGCCGAGCCGCGAGCTCCCGCTTCTCACGCCCATGTCGGAAGTGGCGGGGCGCATGGCGGTGCAGGAAGGGGCCAAGTACCTGGAGAAGCTCTATGGTGGGCGTGGCGTCCTTCTCGGGGGCGTCCCGGGGGTCCCGCCGGCCAAGGTCGTGATCCTCGGCGGCGGGATCGTCGGGATCAACGCAGCGAAGATGGCGGCGGGGATGGGGGCGAAGGTCGTGATCCTCGACGTCTCGCTCGAGCGGCTGCGCTACCTCTCCGACGTGATGCCGGCGAA
>CAZWVG010000487.1:0-2809 GCA_964637355.1 uncultured Gemmatimonadaceae bacterium | reverse complement strand
AATGAAAAGGTGCTCGGGACGATCGGCTTGGTCTTGGACATACTGGAAGGTAGTCGGATCGGGTCCCTCGCTGAACCGACGGTTGCGATTCTCCCTGAAGTCTGCGTTTATTGTTGAACGATCGTTCATTCAACTTGCTGCGCCAGACATGCCACGTACCGCCGAGCAGAACAACGCCCTTCGCGCATCGACCAGAGCGCGATTGCTCGATGCCGCGCTCGTTCTGTTCGCCCGCGACGGGTACGCGCGGTCGAGCGTTCGGGCGATCGCCGCGCAGGCCGGCGTCGCGACTGGACTTCTGTATTCGCATTTCGAGGGAAAGGAGGCGTTGCTCCGGGCGATCTTCGAGGAGAGCATGGCCGATGTGGCCCAATCGTTCGCCATCGCCGACGCCGCCGCTCCCGATACCCGACTGGCCGCGCTTGTCCGCGGGAGCGTCGAGATCGTACGCGATCACCTCGACTTCTGGCGGCTGTCGTACGCCACCCGCACCCAGCCGTCCGTGGTCGTGGCACTTGGCCCATCACTGGACCGCTGGACCGCGACAATCCTCGGCACCCTCAGGCGCTACGTCGAGGACGGGGGATCGCCCGAGCCCGATGCCGACGCGCATGCGCTCTTCGCCCAGATCGACGGCATGTGCCAGCACTTCGCGCTCGACCCCGGACGCTACCCGATCGATGCCGTCGCCGATCGGGTGATCGCCCACTGGGAGCACCGCGCGAGTCTTCGAGAGGAGCACCGACCATGACTACTGGCGCAGCAACGCCAGCCTCGCCCGGCTCGCGCATCGCATCGGCGCAGGATGCACTCGGCGCCCTCGTCGCTGAAGGACTCGTGGCGCTCGATACCGCGGTCGATCAGTTCGTTCGGGCGATGAACGCAACGACGCGCTCCATGTCGCCGAGCGACGGTGGTTGGAGCATCGATGCGATCCTCGAACATCTCTGTCTCACCAGCGACCTCTATCTCGCGGCAATGCAGGAAGCCTTGCGCGCGCAACGTGCGCCGCACGACCGCGGGAGGTGGCGTCCCACGCTCGGCGGTCGCCTCCTCGCCTGGTCGATGACGTCGAGCCTCAAGCTCCCAGCGCCGCGAGTCATCGTTCCGGGCCCGGTACCGCGCGCGGACGTCCTCGACGCCTTTCTCCGCGGCAATGCGTCGCTCCGCTCCCTGATGGAGTCGGCGCGCGACCGGGAGTGGCGCCGAGTGCGGTTTGCTTCACCGCTCTCACGCCGGGTTTCGATCAACTTCGGCGACGCGGCACTGGTCATCCTGCGACATGGCGAGCGCCATCATCAGCAGATGCGGCGCGTTATCCGTTCCATCTCGGGATAGCGCCCACGGGAATTGTCCGGCGAACGGCAGTGTCGTACCAGACATCGCATCGATGATCGCCAGTCGTAGCGGAGTCCGGCGCCAGCGCGAAGGATTCGACTAATCGTGAGATGACCGTTAGAGTCCCCCTCCTCACCCGACCCCCGATAGCCATGAAAGGTGCAGGCGGAACGACCGGAGGACTCGGCATGTTCTTCGCCGGTGCGGCGATGCTGATTGCCGGGCTCTATCTCCTCCTCACGCACGTGATCGTCACGAGCGGCGGCTGGCAATTCTACGGCTACAATGCGTTTGGGCTGTCGCTCTTCCCGCTGGTGATCGGCGTTGGTGCGCTCTTCTTCAACGGGCGCTCGGTGCTCGGGTGGGGGCTCACGCTGGCGGGGGCGCTGATCATTCTCGTGGGGATCGTCGCGAACCTCGGCGTCTATTTCCGCCCCACCACGCTGTTCGATACGCTGGTGATGCTGGTGCTCGTGGGCGGCGGGATCGGTCTCGTCGCGCGGTCGGTCAAGGCGATGCCCGACCCCGAGCGCGAGTCGCAACGCTAGAAGTGGTTTCAAGACCCGTAGCCGCGCCGTTGCCGGCGCAGGGCACCGGCGCTGCGGCTACGGCTCTTGAAAGCAGCCGTACTCGTCGCCCGATTCCTTCACCACTCCTGACTCACACATGATGCGCCGTCACTCCGTCGTTTGTGCGAGCGTCGCGCTCGCGTTCGCGTTCTCCTCGCCGCTCCTCTCGCAAGGCACGCCGGCCGATTCCACCGACCCGATCCCGGGAATGGTCGAGCGGCTGCAACTCGAGAAGTACAAGGCGACGATCAAGGGATTGACCGCCTTCGGCGACCGGCGCCAGGGGACCGACCGCAACCGCGCGGCGCTCGACTGGATCGAGGCGCAGCTCAAGAGCTACGGCTGTACCAACACCGAACGGGTGACGTACCAGTTCAATCCGCCAGCTGCAACGAATCGCCCGCCGGCACCGCAGGGGGCACGCCGCCCCGCCAACGCGCCGCGCATGGGACAGGGAGGCTCGCGCCTGCGCGGCAACATCGCGCGCACGGGGGTGAACAACGATTCGCTCGCCCAGGCCGATGCCACGCTGCGCAAGCTCAACTCGCAACCGAGCACGCCGGGCGAACGGCAGCTCGTCTACTGCACCAAGGTCGGGACGACACATCCCGAGGAGATGTACATCGTCGGTGGGCACATGGACGGCATCGGCTGGGGGGAAGCGGCCAACGACGACGGCTCGGGAACGGCACTGGTGATGGAACTCGCGCGCGTCTTCTCGAGCCCCGACATCACGACCGAGCGCTCGATCCGCTTCGCGCTCTGGAACAATGAGGAGACTGGGCTCAACGGGGCGCGCGCCTACGTCGAGCAGCGCGGGCCGCTACAGGGGAAGGAGTCGCCGGCGGGGTCGGGGAAGTATCCGGAACCCAAGTGGCTCGGGATGATCCAGCACGACATGA
>CAZWVG010000486.1:0-2826 GCA_964637355.1 uncultured Gemmatimonadaceae bacterium | reverse complement strand
CGTTCAACAACGTCGTCTGGCGCAACGACCCCGACCACATCGAGGTGGCGTCGCGCGATGCCTACGCGGCGGCGATGGCGACGTCACTCACCGGATCGCACCTGATGCTGACCGATCGCGCCGAGGTCTATCGCGGTGCGCGTGTCGAAGTCGCACGGCGCACGTCACCAGTCCCGACAACCGTTCCGCAGCAGGTGTTCGACGTCGATCCCTCGCGCTCGTCGCAGCTCGGTCGTGCGAATGAGGAGGTCAGCGGCGCCGGACCGCGACCGCTCGACGCCGACCAACTCCCCGTGACGCACCTCTTCCTCCTCGACGTGGTGCGTCCCTTCGAACGCTGGACGGTGCTTGGGCGCACGGGCGGCGAAGAGCGCACGGTGCGCTTTGCCGATCTCGGACTGCGCGACTCGACGCACTTCCTCGTGTTCGAGTTCTGGAGCCGCCGCATGGTCACGAGCACCAGCTCAGGCTTCACCTTTCCGCCGCTCGATAGCGCCTTCCGCGCGCAGGCCTTCTGCATTCGCGAACGGCGCGCACATCCGCAGGTGATGGCGACGAGCCGGCACGTGACGTGTGGCGGCCCCGATCTCGAGCAGGTCGCATGGAGCGACTCGGCGCTCAGCGGGCGCAGTGTCACGGTACTCGGCGATCGGTACGTGCTTTATGTCGTAGAGCCGGCGGGGTGGGCGTATGCCGGCGTGAAGGCCACCGGCGCGACGGTCATCTCCTCGCTCGTGCGCGGTGGCGTTCGCTCCATCGAGCTCAAGCCACTGCGCGGTGGCGAAGTCGCGTGGCGCGTGCAGTACCAGCCGCGCGCGCCGTCCGCGCGACGGGAACGAGCCTAACGAGCCGGCGAGCCTTGCGCGCGGGATGGACTTCCCCACCTGCGCCACGCCCGCCATCCGAGCAGAACAGCGAACACGAGCCCGAAGAGCGCCGGCTCGGTGATGTCCTTCTTCACCGACATCCAGTAGTGCACGAGTCCGAGCACCGCGCTCACATAGACGAGGCGATGCAGCGCATTCCAGCGCTTGTTCCCCATACGGCGAATCCACCCCTTGGTCGACGTCACCGCCAACGGGATCATCAACGCGAGCGCCGTCATCCCGATGGTGATGTAGAGGCGCTTGGCGACGTCCTCGATCATGTCGCTCCAGTCGAACGCCACGTCGAGCGCGCCGTACACCGTCAGGTGCACGCAGGCGTAGAAGAAGGCGAAGAGGCCGAAGGTGCGACGGTAGCGGATCAGCCACCCCTGCCGGAGGATGCGGACCGCTGGAGTGATGGCGAGTGAGAGTGCGAGGAACTTGAGCGCCCACTTCCCGGTGAAATGCTCGGCTTCCTTGATCGGGTTGGACCCGAGATAGCGCGTCCCCTGGAAGAAGTCCGAGGCGATGGCGCCGGCGACGTACAGGAAGGGGAGGAGCGAGAGGGCGAAGACCGCCCACTTGAGCCACTGCGGTGGAATGAACCCGGGCGCGCGTTTTTGGTGACGCGCGGGGCGGGGCGTCGGCGGTACGTTTTCATTGGGGGGGGCCCCCACGCCCCCCTCCGCAACGGCGACGAAATTCTCGCCATCACCCCCTGCGCCGCCCCCGACGCCATCCACGCCCGCTCCACTCATCTCCGCCACGCCCTAGTAGAACTTCCGCAGGTCCATCCCGCTGTACATCGACGCCACCTGCTGCGAATAGCCGTTGAACATCAGCGTGTCGCGCTTCCGGAACTCGCCGATGCGACGCTCCTTCGCCTGCGACCAGCGCGGATGGTCGACCGTCGGGTTCACGTTCCCGTAGAAGCCGTACTCCCCCGGGTTCGCGACATTCCACGCCGTGCGCGGCATCTGGTCGGTGAAGCGAACCTTCACGATCGACTTGCACCCCTTGAAGCCGTATTTCCACGGCACGACGTGCCGAATCGGGGCGCCGTTCTGATTGGGGAGCATCTTCCCGTAGACGCCAACCGCCATGAAGGCGAGCGGATTCATCGCCTCGTCGAGGCGGAGCCCCTCCACGTACGGCCACTCCAGCACCGGATATCGCTGCCCGGGCATCCGCTTCGGGTCGAGGAGCGTCGTGAATTCGACATACTTGGCCGAACTCGTCGGCTGCATCGCCTTCACGAAATCGGCCATCGGGAAGCCGAGCCATGGGATCACCATCGACCACGCCTCGACGCAGCGGTGCCGGTAGATCCGCTCCTCGAGCTTGTACGGCTTGATCAGATCATCGAGCTCGTAGGTCGCCGGCTTGGCAACCATCCCTTCGACCTTCACGGTCCACGGCTTCGCCTTGAACTCCTTGGCGTTCTCCGCCGGGTCGTCCTTGCTCGTCCCGAACTCGTAGAAGTTGTTGTACGACGTGACGTCCTCCCACGGCGTCAGCTCGGGTTTGAGCTCCGCCCCATTGATCGACGTCCCCTGCTGCGTCCCCCCAGCCTGCGCCTCGGCGCCGCACGCCATCAGCGACATCCCGGCGATCCCGAGTCCCAGGAGACCGGTCTCCTTGAGGAACTGCCGGCGATTCTGGTAGTCCGACTCGCTCGTGATTTCCGACGAGCGGATGGGATGTTCGGGCGTGACGCGAATCAGCATGGGTTGTCGTCCAGACGAGGGAATGGTGCCCAAGGGGGCCCGACAGGGACGTACGGGAGGTACCGGACGCGCGCGATTTCGGTTCCCCTCCCATCAGTCTACGTCTGAAAGGACGCGACGGTTCGATCGGTTCCGCTGGGGACGAAGAATTCGCAGCGATCGAGCGATCCCCTGGCGAGAACGGGGAGACCTCGCAGGGCCCCTGAGTGGTCTCAGAGCGCCCGAAGAGGTCT
>CAZWVG010000485.1:0-2828 GCA_964637355.1 uncultured Gemmatimonadaceae bacterium | reverse complement strand
CCCGACGGCAGACGAAGAGCCGGCCGTGCGGGTCAGGAGGGCGAGCGGGTCCGAGAGGTCTGTATATAGAAGGGCGTTGTGCGAGACCATCCGAACGATGGCCTCCTGCGCGAGGATCGGACCCCCGAGCGCCCCAAGGCCGATCCGTCCACCAGAGCGCGGCGCGACCAGCTCCAATGCGGTCGCAGCTTCTATGAGTCGTTCGACGCTGTCGACGGGGAGCCCGGAATCGACGGCAATCTCGGAGACCGTCATCGGCGCGCGGGAAAGCTTGCGAAACAGGTCGAGTCGCGTGCACGCGGCGAGCGTCTGCGAGTAGACGAATCCCGCAGTGATGTCGAAGAGCGCCTGCGCCCGCGATCGAGCCACGCTTCGCACGATCGGTATTCGCGCCGCCCATCTATGGAATACCGGACTCGCGTAGACCCGGTCGCGAGCTTCGAGGAGTCGATCGAGCCAGGTGTCGGGACGCGCCGGCAGTGCGGCGGCCTCCGTAAACTGCGCGAGTCGGGCGGGGCGACTTTCCACGGGAGACCTCGAGAGACCGGTGCGCCGCCAGCGAAGACGGCGCGTCGTCTCAGGTCGAAGTGTGCGATTCCTTCAAAGTGTCACGCAAATGCGACGCGCTACTATGTCGTCTTATTGCGACATTCGTCAACCGGCTGTACCGTTTCGTTGACACTTCGAGAGAGGAATCGCGTGCGCCATCGCTTTCCGTTCTCTGCCATCGTCGGGCAGGAGGACATGAAGCTCGCCCTCCTGATTGCGGCGACCGACGCCTTCGTCGGAGGGGTGCTCATCCTCGGGCATCGCGGGACGGCGAAGTCCACGGCAGTACGCGCGCTCGGCGAGCTGTTGCCGCCCATCACGGTGGTCGACGGCTGCCGGTACGGGTGCGACCCGGCGGGGAACGGAGAACGGTGCGACGAGTGCCGGGCCCGCGCCGATGCCGGGGCTCGACTCAAGAAGAGAAAGGCCGGTGTACCCGTCGTCGACCTCCCGCTCGGCGCAACCGAAGACCGTGTGGCCGGAACGCTCGACATCGAACGCGCGCTCCGCTCCGGCGAGAAGTCGTTCGAGGCCGGGCTGCTCGCGCGTGCGAATCGCGGCTGGCTCTACGTGGACGAGGTCAACCTCCTGGACGATCACCTCGTCGATCTCCTCCTCGACGTGGCGGCCTCCGGCGAGAACGTCGTCGAGCGCGAAGGGATCTCCATGCGGCACCCCGCCCGCTTCATCCTTGTAGGAAGTGGCAATCCCGAGGAGGGAGACCTTCGCCCGCAGCTGCTCGATCGCTTTGGGCTCGCCGTCGAGGTGCTGACGCCGACCGACCCCGCCACGCGCGTCGAGGTCATCATGCGACGGGACGCCTTCGATCGCGATCCGGCGGCGTTTGGCGGCAGGTGGGAAAAGGAGGAGCGCGCGATTCGTCGCCAGATCGTGCGCGCACGCGAGCGCCTTGGTTCAGTCACCGTCGACGCGGCCATCGTGCACGACATCGCGACGCTGTGCGCCCGACTCGGGACCGACGGCGTTCGCGGAGAACTCACGGTCTATCGCGCCGCGCGCGCACTCGCCGCGCTACGCGCGGCGCCCGCCGTCACGCGCGAGCACATCCGCGCGGTGGCCGCCATGTCGCTTCGCCATCGCCTGCGCCGCGATCCGCTGGACGAGACGAGTGCCACGTCGCGCGTCGAACGTGCGATCGCGGATGCGATCGGCGCTGCCGGATGACGAGTGACGGCACGGTGACCGACACATTGCTCTCGTCGGGAGACGCCGACGGCGCCGAGGACCTTCTTCGTTCGGGGCAGGGCGCGATTGCCGGGGCGCTCCTGGCGGTCGATCCGCGCGGCCTTGGAGGCGCGATCCTCCTGCGCCCCACGCACGAAGCTGCTCGTCGTTGGTGCGGCAGGCTGCACGACGCGATGGGTGCACGCGTTTCGCGTCGCCTCCCGATCAACGCCACGGAGGATCGGGTGCTTGGAGGAATGGACCTGGCTGCGACGCTGGCGCGCGGCGAGCGCGTGGTGATGCGCGGTGTCCTCGCCGAGAGCGACGAAGGAATCGTCGTCGCTCCACTCGCCGAGCGCCTCCTTCCATCGACGACGTCGGCGCTCTGCGACGCGCTCGATGCGGGGGAAGTGCGGCTGGAACGCGACGGAATCGCGGCCCGCCATGCAGCGCGCATCACGCTGATCGCACTCGACGAGACCGCCGAGGAGGTCGGCGATGTACAGGTCGCGTCGTCGCTCGCGGACCGTCTCGCCTTCGTGCTGCAGCTGCCGGTTGGGGAAGACGAGGGTTGGTGGCCCGATGCGTCCGAGGTCGCTGCTGCGCGCGCACTCCTTCCGGTCATCGATGGAACGTCGGCTGTGCGCGACCTGTCGAACCTGGCCGACGCGCTGGGAGTCACATCGTTGCGTGCCGTGTTGCAGGCCGTTCGAAGCGCGCGGGCGTGCGCCGCCCTCGACGGCCGTCGCGTGGTGACTGCCGACGACGTGACGGTCGCGGCACGCCTCGTACTTGCGCCTCGTGCCACGCGCGTCCCGCCGTCGCCCGACGAGCCGCCCGATTCACCGCCTGACGATGCGGAACCTCCTCCGACGGAAGGTAACGACGGAGATTCGTCCAACAATCCGCAACAGGGCCTTCCCGACGAGGTGCTGTTGGAGGCGATCCGCGCGTTCCTCCCGCCCGACTTGCTTTCTGCTGCCGACGATTCGCGCAGTCGACGCGCTCGCAGCGCGGGTCGGCGTGGCCGCGAATCGAACGGTGGCGCGCGCGGGCGCCAGCTGCGCGCCGAGGCCGGGCGACCGAGCGCCGGT
>CAZWVG010000484.1:0-2831 GCA_964637355.1 uncultured Gemmatimonadaceae bacterium | reverse complement strand
CTTGAACAGGTATCGACATGAGCAGAGGCGTTACCGTCTGGTTTACCGGACTTTCCGGATCGGGCAAAACCACCATTGCCCGCCGAGTACATGAATTGTTGCAGGAGCGCCATATCCTGTCGGAGCGTCTCGACGGAGATGTGGTGCGCCAGACGCTGTGCCGCGACCTCGGCTTCTCCAAGGAAGATCGGGACAAGAACATCGAGCGGGTGACCTACGTCTCACAGGTCCTCACGCGGAACGGTGTGATCGTCCTGTCGTGCTTCATCTCGCCCTATGCGCGCATGCGCGACAACGCGCGCAAGGAGATCGGCGAGTTCCTCGAAGTGTACGTGCGGACGCCGCTCGACGTCCTCGTTGGCCGCGACGTGAAGGGGATGTACAAGAAGGCGATGGCCGGGGAGATCCAGGGCTTCACCGGCGTCAACGATCCGTACGAGGAGCCCACGAATCCGGAGCTGGTCATCGACACCGACAAGGAGTCGATCGACGAGAGCGTCGCGAAGGTGATGCAGCTGCTCGAGTCGCGGGGCTACCTCGCCGGTGCCGGCGATCGCGCCGCTGCCGCGAAGCGCGCGGAGCAGGCCAAGCGCGTTCCGGGTCCCATTGCACCTCACGGCGGCACGCTGGTCGATCGCGAGCTCAAGGGCGAGGCGCGCGAGCAGGCCATCGCGCACGCCAAGGATCTCAAGACCTTCGACCTCGACGAGCGAGAAGCGAGCGACCTCGAGATGATCGGCGTCGGCGCGCTGTCGCCGCTCACCGGCTTCATGCGCAAGGCCGACTACGACACCGTGGTCGACTCGATGCGCCTGTCGGACGGGCTCGTGTGGGCGCTCCCGGTGACCAAGGCCGTCTCCAAGGAAGAGGCGGCGAGCGTGTCGGTGGGTGAGGAGATCGCGCTGCGCGACCCCAACGGGCAGCTCATGGGGATCATGCAGGTCACCGACATCTACGCGTACGACAAGGCGCGCGAGGCGCAGCAGTGCTTTGGCACCACCGAGACCGCGCACCCGGGCGTCGCCCGCCTCATGGCGCAGGGCGAGATGCTGTTAGGCGGCCCGGTGCAGGTCATCAACCGCCCGAAGCATGAGCAGTTCAACGAGTACCGCCTCACACCGCTCGAGACGCGCACCCGCTTCGACGAGTTGGGGTGGAAGACGGTCGTCGGCTTCCAGACGCGCAACCCGGTGCACCGCGCGCACGAGTACCTGCAGAAGGTCGCGATGGAGATCGTCGACGGCCTCCTCCTGCACCCGCTCGTTGGCGCCACCAAGTCGGACGACGTCCCCGCCGACACCCGCATGAAGACCTACGAGGCGATCCTCGAGCACTACTATCCGAAGAACCGGGCGATGATGTCGGTCTTCCCGGCGGCGATGCGCTACGCCGGCCCGCGTGAGGCACTCTGGCATGCCATCGCCCGCAAGAACTACGGGTGCACGCACTTCATCGTCGGGCGCGACCACGCCGGCGTGGGGAACTACTACGGCTCGTACGACGCGCAGGTCCTCATCGACCAGTTCCCGGCGCACGAACTCGGGATCACCCCGTTCAAGTTCGAGCACACCTTCTACTGCGCGACGTGCGGCAACATGGCGTCGACGCGCACCTGCCCGCACGACAAGACGCACCACGTGATCCTGAGCGGGACCAAGGTGCGCGAGATGCTCACCGCCGGCGAGCTTCCGCCGCCGGAGTTCACGCGTCCGGAACTCGCGCGCATCCTCATCGACGCCTACGCGGCGAAGAGCTGAGCGATGACGCACGGCGCCGGCGCATACGCCGACCTGCAATTGCACTCCACCGCTTCCGACGGCTCAGATGCGCCGTCGGAAGTGGTCCGGCGGGCCCACGCAATGGGCTTCGCCGCCATCGCCCTCACCGACCACGACACCCTGGGTGGCGTGGCCGAGGGGATGGAAACAGCCACATCGCTCGGCATCGAACTGATCCCGGCGTGCGAGATCTCGACGCTCGACGACAACGAGCGCCAGGTGGACATGCTGGCCTATGGCGTCCGGCTCGACGACGGGCCATTCGGGCACCTCTTGCACTCGCTCCGCGACGGGCGCTTTGCCCGGGCGTGGGGGATGGTGCAGAAGCTCAACGAGTACGGCTACACCGTCGATTTCGACCGCGTGGTGGAAATCGCCGGCGGGACCGAGAACATCGGGCGCCCGCACGTGGCAAAGGCCATGGTCGAGGCGGGAATCGTCCCCGATGTGAAGTCGGCCTTCACCCCCGACCTCATCCTCGATGGCGGGCGCTGCTACGTCCAGCGCGTGAAAGTCTCCCCCGCCGAGGCGATCACCGCAATCCACTCCGCCGGTGGCGTCGCGGTCGCTGCGCACCCCGGTCGTACTGGACTCAGCGACGGTGACGTGGCGCAATTCGCGGCCTGGGGGCTCGACGGGATCGAGGCACACTACTCCCAGCACAGCGAGGAGCAGACCGCGCACTTCACGATGCTCGCCGAACGGCACGCCCTGCTGATCACCGGCGGGTCGGATGACCACGGCGACATCAACGAGGGGCGCCTGATGGGGCGCATCAAGCTCCCCTACGCGCACGTGGAGCGCCTCAAGGAAGCGATTGCCGCCCGGGGAGGGGTGGCCTCTCGCTAGGCAGGCGGTTGCCTCTGCGACGCCGGCGGCGTCTCCCCACGGCATCACTCCTGCACCTCCAGCCGCGCGTCCTCAACCTCTCGCATGGGCATTTTCTCCCTCGAAACGTCACGCGCTGCACCTGACGGAACGGCTTCCTCCCCGCGCAGGCCGGCGTTCCGCTGGCCCGCGGAGCGGCGGGCGCGGCCGCCGGAGGGGGCGCCA
>CAZWVG010000483.1:0-2875 GCA_964637355.1 uncultured Gemmatimonadaceae bacterium | reverse complement strand
TAAAAAGAGATCATTTGATCCGCTCGTCGATCTCCTTTTGTACCCGTCGGGTAAACTCCGGCGACCAGATACTCCAGTGGTCTGCCCCCGGAATGATCTCAGCCACCAATGCTGCTTTTGCCGTTTTTGCTTTTGCGGCAAATGCTTCCACCGCTTTGTTCAGCAAAAAATTATCCGCACCACCTGCAAACACATGTATTTTGCCTGATAACTTTTTTTCCAGTTTTGACCAGTTTTGCTGGATAAAGGAACCCATATCATAAGGCGTCCAGCTTTTTACCACGGCAGGATCAATAACTCCCGTGCGGCGGTCAAACAATAACCGTGGCCTGCCCGAAGCATCCGGCACCCCAAACTCGGCTTCAAATGCCTGTAGTTGTTCGCCATCACCCGTAAAAGTTTCCAGGTCCGCGAATTCTTTGAGAGAGGATAAAGGCTTTCCGTTGATCAGGTAAAACGGACGGAGGCTGCCTGTTTTGTCTGCAAAAAAATTGGCTCCTTTTTCATAGAGATCCACTCCCGTGAAAACACTGAAATCCACCGGGTCCGGCGAAACCGACCAGCAGCCGCCAAATGCATCCGGATAATGTGCCTGTAACCAGAGAGAACCGTAACCACCGGTGCTCTGCCCCATTATAAAATGTTGAGACGGATCAGGATTGATCCTGTATTGCTGTTGCAGGTAAGGGATCAGTTCTTCTACCAATGCCTTACCCCAGGGACCATTTACCCGCGAGTCAACAAACGCATGCAGGCCAAAAGGAGATTGGTTCTCGGGGTTGAGGTACACAAAGATCTTTTCTTTGCCCTCTTTCATTCCATACCGTTTCACCGGGCCACTGCCCTGCAAGTCATAGTGGGTACCACCCCAGCCCGGTATCACCAGTACCAATGGATACCTGCGGGAAGGGTCATTATGGTAGGAAGACGGCAAGAGGACAGCTGACTGTAGAAACACTGGTTTCTTTCTGAAATCAGCTAAAAGTTTACTTGGAAGGATTACCTGCTTCAACGAATCGTTCTCCCTGAATTTTCTCGGTTGAACAACAGCGCCAAACAGGATCTCGGCAGCGCCTTCTCCTTTTTCATTTACATAGAGTATTGCTTCTTTACGGGCATATACATTACCCGGATTAAAACTGCCCCGCTCAGTGGGCTCCGTATCAATGATACCCGCTACTTTATAATAGCCTGGCTGTAATGCAGAAAAATTGGCAGGCATATGGTCTGCCTTACTATTCAGTTCCACTATCTGTTCTCCCTGCCAGCCAGTTATGTTAAACGCAAACATGGGCTGTTTCGGATCCGGCTGGTTGGGTACTCCTTTCGATGTATCAGATTGTGTATAGATATACAAACGGCCATTCAATACTGTATGAATAGAAGTATCGGTTCGTAATTTCAGTACTACCTGCGCAGGTAGCTCGTTTACCAGTAAAATGGCCAATATAACTGTCAATATTCGCATAGTGATTGATTTGACTACTAAATAAACGAATTTATTCGTATTGCACTGACGGATTCGATATCCGGATAAAAGCCGGTGATAGGCGGGATATACCGGTGACTACCGGAAACAAAAAAGGAGTGCATAAGCACTCCTTTTTCTATTCATTCAGCCGGAAATGGGTTATCCCAGCGCTACACGCTTGAATTCAGTCACTTTCACATCACCTGCAGATTTCAGGTAAGCTTCTACCGTAATCGCACCATCTTTCACAAAAGCCTGTGCCAGCAAAGTGTTCTCTTTGAAGAAAGCGTTCAGTTTGCCTTCAGCGATCTTGGCGATCATTTCATCAGGTTTACCAGCCATCTTAGGATCGGCTTTCATGGTATCCACCACGATCGCTCTTTCTCTTTCAATGGTTTCTGCAGGAATGCTGTTGGCATCTACCGCCAGCGGATTCATAGCGGCGATCTGCATAGCTACGTCTTTACCGGCTTCAGCAGCTTCGGCAGACATACCTACCAGCACACCCATGCGGTTAGAACCGTGGATATAAGAAGCTACATAAGGAGCTTCAATTCGTTCAAATTTGGCAATACCGATTTTCTCACCGATAGAAGCCAGTTTATCGTTGATCATATCAGACACTTTCGCGCCGTTGATCATTACTTCGTTCAGTTCTTCTGTGCTCTTCACATTATTGGCAACAGCAGCATCAGCAATGCTCTGTGCAAAAGCCACAAACTCTGCATTTTTAGATACGAAATCTGTTTCACAACTGATACATACCACAAAACCTACTTTGTTATCAGCAGAAGTTTTGGCAATGATCACACCTTCTTTCGCTTCACGGTCGCTGCGCTTGGCGGCAACTTTCTGTCCCTGCTTGCGTAACCAGTCAATAGCAGCTTCAAAATCGCCATTGGTTTCCGTTAACGCTTTTCTGCAATCCATCATACCTGCACCGGTAGCCTGGCGCAGTTTATTAATATCCTGTGCGGTTATTGTTACTGTAGACATTACTTAGGAAATTAAAAATTAATAATTAGAAATTAGCAATTAGCCATTAAGAACCAACAAGTATTTCATTGTTCATTTTTAATTGCTAATTGCTAATTCACTCTATCAAGATCTGTATAAAAACAGGGTACTAGCGTGGTCCGCTACCACCACCCGCTGGGCGACGGTTACCTGGTACACGACGCTTAGGAGCACCACCCGGTCCACCGGCAGGAGCGGCACCGCGTGAGCGGCCACCACGGGCGGCTTCAGCTTGTGCTTCTGCTTCCAGGCGACGGGCTCTGGCTTCGTTTTCGTTGTTGCCTTCGTCAGACTCATCTTCGTCTTTAGAAGCCTGGCGCTCAGCCAAACCTTCAGCGATAGCAGCAATGATATAGTTAGTGATGATAGCGATGGATTTGGTAGCAT
>CAZWVG010000482.1:0-2880 GCA_964637355.1 uncultured Gemmatimonadaceae bacterium | reverse complement strand
GCGGCCTGTCCCGAGGAAAACGCCGCTGCCTCCGCGCCGCCGTCGAGCGCGGCGAGCGCCTGCTCGAGCGCGGCACGATTGGGCGCCGCTTCACGCGAGTACTTGTAGCCCGACGAGAACGAGCCGTCCGCGTTGCGCAGGAAGGTCGTCGACAGGTGCAACGATGCGGCGATGGCCCCGGTTCCTGCATCGGGGGCGTGTCCGGCGTGCACGGCAATCGTATCCTGGCGCATGGAGGGCTCGTGGGTTGGTCGAACGGTGGAACTACTGGAACACGCGGCGGAAGTACGCCGTGCGGATCACGATCAGTGAAGATCGTCAGCCAAGTACGATTCGCGTGGCGCGGCGAACGGCGCGCGATCGGCGACACTCACGCTGCGACACTCACGCTGCGACACCGATACTGCGAGTCGGACTTCGGGACACTCACTTGGCGTCAACCACTCGACGACAGTCGCTCGGCGAGATCCGGCCTGCGACTGTCGACCGGCCACGGGGTTCAACGACGCGGAGCGGCCGGCTCGGGGCGCCCTCCCGGCTTCCATTGGGGGCGCGGGCCGTCCGTCAGGAGGCGTACCGCACGGGCGGCGGCAGAAATCACCTGCGCCATGTGCCCGGCGTCGACGCCGCGCATGTCGTCGGTACGCTTGTGATAGTCGGTGTGCAGGTTGTACGACGAGAGCGTGTGCGCCGGGATCCCCAAACGCGCGAAGGCGATGTTGTCGCTCCGCATGAAGAAGTTCTGGTCGAGGCGCTTGTCGGCGACGAGCGGGATGCCGGCGGCGGCGAGCTCCTCACCCATCGTCGAGCGCTCGTAGCCGGTGAGCCACCCCTTCCCTCGCCCGCCGGCCAGCGAATCCGGACGCCCGATCATCTCGATCTCCAGGTTCGCGACCGTGGAATCGAGCGAGACGACCGGATGCTGGATGTACCACCGCGTGCCTAACAACCCGACTTCTTCGCCCGTCGTGGCGAGGAAGATCACCGTGCGCTTGGGGCGCGGACCGGCGGCGAAGACGCGTGCGATCTCCAGCACCGCGATCGTTCCGGACGCATCATCGTCGGCGCCGTTGAAGATCGAGTCGCCGTCGACCGCCGGCCCGATCCCCAGATGATCGTAGTGCGCGTCGACCAGGACAGCCTCGTGCGAGAGCGCCGGATCGCTCCCGCGCATGATCGCCACGACGTTGGCGCCAGGAAGTCGCCGCTCGGCGGGAACAGTGTCGAGCGCAGCGAAGCTCTGGGCAAGCGCTGGCACCTGGCGCACCTGTCCTCCCATCGTGCGTTGCGTCTGGAGGAGCGGGACGCGCTGGTAGAAGCCCGAATCCCCGGCCGGCGTCAGGCCGATCGATTGCATTTGTCCGGCGATCCAGCGGGCGGCGCGCACGGCGCCCTCGGTCCCCGTTCGACGCCCCTGCATCGAGTCGTCGGCGAGCGCCGACAGGAGTGCATAGACGTGCGCCGAGTCGACGCGGGTGGTACGGGCTGCAGCTGGTGTGTTGACCACCGCGGCACCGCGCGAGCACGCGGCGGCGGCGACCAGGGAGGCAGCGACGACGAAGGTGCGCACGGTGCTGCGCCGGCGCGCGGAGATACGAAGTGGACGGATGTTGGTCATGCGACGGAACCTCACCCGCGCGGGTGAGCGGCGCAATCCTGCGCCGGCCTCACGCCAACTCGCCCTCCCTTACCCCTGCGTGAAGAGGAGCATCACGTCGTACAGCGCATGCGTCCAGGCGGTGATGCCGAAACCGCGCAGGATGTAGAGGGCGCTGAACGCCACGCCGGCGATCGCGCGAAAGACGAAGCTCGACACCTCGAGCCGGTCGCCGAACGCGCCCACGTAGTGAAAGGCGGAGAAGATCAGCGCGCCGCCGAGCGTCGCGAAGATTCCCGAAGCGGTCGGCCCCCACCCGAAGAGCTTCTTCGCTCCCCACAGGAGCGCCGAGACGAGAATCACCCGGAAGAGGAGTTCCTCGTAGAGCCCAGCGCCGAGCGAGACCATGAGCGCGGTGGGAAAACCGAGTTGGTTGAGCGCGCCACCGATCGCGAGACCGGTTGGGCCGGGCGAGACGCCGACGGAGCGCACCACCTGCGCGGTCAGCAGCCCGACGAAGGTGCCGAACAGCGCGGCGAGCACCGTCGACTCCAGCAGCATGGCCAGGAACGTCCCCCCTTTGAGCGGCTGCGCGCTGCGGCGACGGTCGCGCACGATGAAGAACAACATCGTCCCGACGAGGAGCACCCCGAAGAGGAGCTGCCCGTTCGCGCCCAGGAGGGCCTGAAATGCCGACTTGAGGATCACGTCGGCGCCATTGCGCACACCGTGGCTGGCATCGGAGAGCGCCGCTGCCAGCGTCTCGTACAGGACGAGGAGCGGGAGCGCGAAGGTCAGCGAGTAGCGCGGGGCGCGCGACTCGTGCCAGTAGCCGCGTTTGGCCGACGGGAGGGTCGTGGGCGACATCATATGTAGAAAACTACGTGGGGCGGGTGGGGGCGTTTCAGGGAGCGCGCAACGATGATCCTCATGACGCCAGCCGACGCGGCCAGACCGACCATGCTTGACATATATATGTCAGCGTTGTATTCTCGTGACATATGCAACGCACTACTGTTCGCCTGCCCGACGAACTGCTTCGCGCCGCCAAGCGCCGAGCGCAGCAGACCGGTCGCACGCTCACACAATTATTGGAGGACTCGCTGCGCGCCGAATTGCAGCGTTCCCCCGCCGCCGCGAGGGTGCGCGAACCGTTGCCAACGTACGGCGGTCAAGGGTTGCGTCCGGGAGTCGACCTGCGAGACAGCAGCGCTCTCGAGGACGCGATGGGAGGACCGTGAGCTGTGGTCCTTCTCGACGTGAACGTGCTCGTCACCGCGATG
>CAZWVG010000481.1:0-2925 GCA_964637355.1 uncultured Gemmatimonadaceae bacterium | reverse complement strand
TTCGGCGTTGGCTCGGCTGCCGTCGGCTTCGTCGCGCGTCGTCCCACCGACGATCTCCGAGCGGTCGGTGTCCGTTCCCGCGTCACCCTCGCGAGCGCGTCGCTCGCCCGAGTTGCGCTCGCTTTCGCGACCGTCACGTCCTTCGGGAGCGCGCGATTCATCGCCGCGCGCGTCGCCTGCGCGTACGTCGCCAGCGCGTACGTCGCCTGCGCGTACGTCGGCTGCGCGTGTGTCGCCGCCGCGTGCGTCGCCGCTGCGTGCGTCGCCACCGCGTGTGTCGCCACTGCGTGTGTCGCCACCGCGTGGTGTGTCGCCACCGCGCCGGTCACGTCCGTCACGCCGGTCGCGTCGCCCAGCGCGCCCGCGTTCTCCGCGTTCCCCGCGTTCCCCGCGTTCCCCGCGTTCCCCGCGGTCCATGCCCTTCACGTCCCGGCGCGACGGATCCGGCGTGCGGTCTCCTTGCGTTCCCGAGCGCTCGCCTACGAAATCGTCGGTGCCGAGCGATTCAGACGCGCCGGCACGCTCGCTTGGCGCGCTGCGCTCGCGTTCCCGACGCGGGTCGCGACGATCGCCGCTGCGCGGATCGCGACGATCTCCACCTCGCACGGTCGCGCGGCGATTCCGGTCGGCCTCGGCGTCCTGCTGCGCGTCGCTAGTCGTTCCCCCGTCCTCGCGCGTCGGCCGCGGACGGACGGCGCCGGGCGGCGGAAAGACCGGCAGCCCGCCCCTCAGCGGAATCCCGTCGCGACGCAGGTCCGGACGCCACGCCGGCATCTCCGACGTGTCCTGCATGCGCAGCACCTCGTCCGAGATCGCCTCGTATGGCACGGGCGTCGTATCCTCGTCGAGCGGCTGCCCCTGCACGCCGGCGTTCCGCCACTCGCGGCGCAGCTCGGCGAGTGCGATCGTGCGCACCTCGCCGTCCACGCCGCGCAGCGTCACGCGCTCGCGGAAGATGTCGTTGGAGATGACCTTCTCCTCTCCCTTCGACGTCTCGATGATCTTCTGTTCTTTAGGAAAGCGCTTGCGCTGCTGCACGTAGAAGTCGTGCTCATAGCGCAGGCAGCACATGAGCCGCCCGCACGCCCCGGAGATTTGCGTCGGGTTGAGCGAGAGGCGCTGGTCCTTGGCGACACCGAGATTGACTGGCCTGAGCTCGGGAAGCCAGGACGCCGAGCAGTACTCGCGCGCACAGCGCCCGATTCCGCCCAGTCGCTTCGCTTCGTCGCGCACGCCGATCTGCTTGAGCTCGATCCGCGTGCGGAACATCGACGCCAGCTCGCGGACCAGATTGCGGAAGTCGACGCGCTTGTCGGCCGTGAAATAGATCGTGAGCTTGCGCCGGTCCCAGCGCCACTCGGCGTCGGTGAGCTTCATGACGAGGTTGTTCGCCTTGACGCGCTCCATCGCCTTCCGCCGCGCGACTTCATCCTGCTCGCGCAACTCGGCGACGCGCTTGAGCTCATCGGGGGTCGCCAGCCGCTTCACCGACTGCGAGACCGGATTCTCCTCGGTCGGGCGGTGCGGGACGCCGGCCGCCCGCTTCTCGGCCAGCTCGCCGGTCGCGTGCACGTAGCCCAGATCCTCGCCGCGATCCGCCTCGACGACAACGCCGGCCTTCATGGGAAGCGCCTCGTCGCCCTCCCAATGGAAGAATTCGCGGCGGTTGCCTTTGAAGGAGACTTCGACGAGGGGCATTGGGCGCTGGCGGGACGGGAGACGGGGGACGGGAGACGGGAGTGCCCGGCGCGCATGCGCGCCGGGCGGAGCTCGTCTCACTCATCTGTCTGTAGGATAACACCCGTGCGAACCGCCGAGCATCCCGTCGCCGCGCAGGTGGCCGCGCCCACGACACGCGGCGCCAGAGGCGCCGCACTCCCGTCCCCCGTCTCCCGTCCCCCGTCCGACCTATCTATTCACTGTACTTCCCAATCTTCAGATACTTCTCCCTGCGCTTCCTCACCAGCTTCTCCGGCTTGTACCGCCGCAGCTCCTCGTAATGCTTGATCAGCGCCTCCTGCAGCGACTTCGCGGTCACCTCGTGATTCGCGTGGGCGCCGCCGGGGGGCTCGGGGACGATTTCGTCGATGACGCCGAGGTCGAGCAGGTCGGGGGCGGTGATCTTGAGGGCGGCGGCGGCGCGGTTGCGCATCTCGGGGGACTTGCCGTCCTTCCAGAGGATTGCGGCGCACCCTTCGACCGTGATCACCGAGTAGACGGAGTTCTCCAGCATCAGCACGCGATCGGCGACGCCTAACGCGAGCGCTCCCCCGGAGCCACCTTCGCCGATCACCGTGGCGATGATCGGCGTGGCGAGGGAGCTCATCTCGAACAGGTTGCGCGCGATCGCCTCGGCCTGCCCACGCTCCTCGGCGCCGAGTCCGGCCCAGGCGCCAGGCGTATCGATGAAGGTGAAGACCGGGACCTGGAACTTCTCGGCAAGCTTCATCAGGCGCATCGCCTTGCGATATCCCTCGGGGTGCGGCATCCCGAAGTTGCGCTTGAGGTTCTCCTTGGTGTCGCGCCCTCGCTGGTGACCGATGATCATCACCGTCTCGCCTTCGAGGCGCGCCCACCCGCCGACGATCGCGGCGTCTTCGCGGAAGGCACGGTCGCCATGCAGCTCGACAAAGTCGGTGAAGCAGAGCCTCACATAGTCGAGCGTGAAGGGGCGCTTGTTGCTGCGCGCCACCTGCAGGCGTTGGAGCGGGGAGAGGTTGCGGTAGACCTCCTGCCGAAGGTCGGTAAGCTTCTTCTCCAGCGGTTGGAGTTCGCCGTCGACGCTCATCTGTTGGTCGCCGGCGAGCTTCTTCAGCTCATCGATCTGCTTTTCGAGTTCGAAGATCGGGCGTTCGAACTCGAGGGTGGGAGTGCTAGCCATTCATTGTCCTCCGACGCGCACGAGGCGCACACGGTCATGGCCTA
>CAZWVG010000480.1:0-2947 GCA_964637355.1 uncultured Gemmatimonadaceae bacterium | reverse complement strand
TTCCTCGATGCGGTCGATCCGGTGCTCGGCGAGGCGCGTGAGCACGTCGCGGAGATAAGCGAGTGGATCCTTTCCGTGCCGCTGGCAGGAGACGACGATCGAGTAAATGATGGCCGAGCGCTGGCCGGCGTCGGGGTGACCGATGAAGAGCCAGTTTTTCTTTCCGATGGCCGAGGGGCGGATGGCGTTTTCGACGAGGTTATTGTCGAGCCGGCTCTCGTTGTGGTGCAGATGTGCGGTGAGCGGCTCCCAGTTATCGAGCAGATACGCGCAGGCCTTGCCGACGAGCGACCGGGGCAGATGGCGCGTGCGCAGCCCAATCGCGAGCCGCCGCAGCCAACGCAGCGGCCGAGCAAAGTGCTCCTGGCGCAGCGTGGCACGGCCCGCTCCGACATTCGCGGCATCCCATTCGCGTTCGCGCAGGTAAAGTTCGCCGATCAGCCGCAGCATCAGGTTCACGGCTTTCGGTGACTCCGCGATCGCCTCGACGAAGTAGCGCCTCGCGTGCGCCCAGCAACCGAGCCAGACGACGCCGTCGCGCTCGCGAGCGAACGAAGGATACGCGCCATACGCATCGGACTGGAGCAGTCCGCGATAATCGCCGAGCAACGAAGTGAGTTCGCCGTGGCGGCGAGACAGCCGCCAGTCGAAGACGACATCGCCGCCCGGGCGACTAATCACCCACAGCCAACCTTGCGTGGTCCCGCCGCGTTTTTCGTCGGGGTCGTTACATCGCACGGGAGTTTCGTCGGCCTGGACGTAGCCGCCGCCGAGAAGCTCCGCCTGCATCTGGCGATAAATTGGCTCCAGCCACTGCGCGGTGATCGCAATCCAATCGGCCATCGTCTGCCGCGAGATCGACGCGCCCCAGCGCGCCGACATCTGCTCGAGCCGATAGAGCGGCGCGTGATCGACGTATTTGGAGAGCGCGATCCACGCGAGCAAACCAGCCGACGCGTAGCCGCCTTGCACGGCACGCACTGGAGCGGGCGCGATCACCGGCGCCTGCTCGCGATCGTCACGACGCTTAAACTTCGGCCGCACGATCTCGCGCTTGAAGAGCTGCGGCGGCACCACATCCACCTCGAAGGTCCGCTCCTCACCGATGCGCGTATACGCCTCGGGTTCCGCTTGCACGGGCTCGGGGATGATTTCGATCGTCTCTTGGACCGGCAGCTTCGCGAAGGTCTCCGCGGCGAGGGGGCGCTTCTCGCGCGGCGCACTCGTGCGCTCATAGGTGATCGTCTGCTTCGGCGCCTCCGCGGCGGCCGTGAGTTTTTCCAGCTCCGCCAACTTCAAGAGCAGCTGCGCGCGATCGAGCTTCTCACTTTTCCCCGGCCCGTAGAGCTGACGCGTCAGCCACTCCACCTGCGCTTGCAGGCGCGCGATCTCCTGCTTGAGCAGTTGCACTTCCTCGGGACTCGTCGCGGCCGCACTCACGTCGGCGCGTTGAGAGCAGAGCGCACACCAAAAGTTCCGCGCTCGTTATATTATTTTTGCTCAGCGCTCATACCACGCTTTGAGCGAGCCGTGCTTCAGCTCCACCCCACCGACGAGAAGCGCCAACGCTTCCGGCGCGAGCGAGAGCTTCTGTCGCGCCTCGCTCGGGCTCGGCCACGAGAAGCGCCCTTTCTCCAATCGCTTCGCCAGCACCCACACGCCCGTGCCGTCCCAATACAGCAGCTTCAGCCGCGAGTGGTCCTTGTTGATGAAGCAGAAGACCGCCCCGCTGCGCGGATCCTCCGCGAGTCGCTCCGTCACGGCGCTCCACAGACCGTTAAATTGTTTGCGCATGTCCACCGGCTGCACCGCCACGTAGATCCGCACCGCCGCAGGGAAGGCCAGCATCGCGTCAGCCCCGCAATGTCCGCACCAGCGCGGCGATCTTCTCCACGTCGTCACCACGCACGATCACCCCGTCGGCCAGTTGCACCTCGACCCTCGCGGCGTCTCGCATCGCCACCGCGCTCGACGGCAACTGCACCTGCGCAAACTGCACCGCGCCCGATCGCGACAACTCGCACGCTCCCGCTCGCTTCGCCTTCTGCACCCAATGCGCAAACGTCGGGTAGCGCAGCCCTTCGCGCTTCGCGAACGCCGCCTGGCTCAGTCCGCTCTCCGCGTAGGCACGCACATACTCTGCTCGCTGCTTCGCCGACACACGCCGCCTTCCACGGGCATCGCGCTCCGCCTCCTCGACCACTTCCGCTACAATCGTTCCCATCCCGCCACTCTACCACCCGCACCGATTTTTGCCACGAGGTCACCAGCCGGACGCATACCTTCAGCAAGGCGAATCACTTTGTTCTCAGGTAGATTCGAGGAGCTCACGAAGTCTCCCCCTCGGCTAACGGCATCCTTTGCGTTGGTGTCTTCGGCAACCTCGAGTGCTTCCTTATTCGCTTTGGCGACCAAGTCCTTGTGTGAAATCCAGATTACGGATGTCAGGGTCACGCCTATCCCGAATCCGCCTCCGCCAACAGCTAACACCCAGGAAGGCGCTTTCCCGGACATAGCCATCGCCCCCGTCGCCACAGTCAACCCTTTGCAGATCATAGCAACGAGGTTCATCTCGAGGAGGTGCTGGCGCGTTGCCGTTAGCGGCATGACCATCCTGTAAGCAGTCTTAACCTTGCCGATCTCTTGCTTAATTCGTTCGTCGATCAACTTGAGTGACGACTGAATGACCATGTCGGCCGCGCCAAAAACGACGGCCAAGATTCCAAAAATGGCGCCGGTATTGAAATCCGCCGGCATGAAGTAACCCGCAACGGCCCCAACGGCACCGAGACCTGCGCAGACTAGTATGCCGACAACGTTCACGCGATGACCTTCTTCGACTCCAGCAGCTCCTTTAGGTAACGGGCCATCTCCTTCCAGACCGAGTTTGTTTTCGGAACTCCGCCCTCACTCTCCACCGCAACCGAAGTCTTGAGGACAAAATCGC
>CAZWVG010000479.1:0-2953 GCA_964637355.1 uncultured Gemmatimonadaceae bacterium | reverse complement strand
GGCGCGCCCACCGCGCCGGCGCGCCGCCCGATCAACCCGTTTCTCTCCAACGATCCGAACCAGAAGGCGCGGCGCCTCGCGCGCGCGCTCGTGTCGGACATGGTCGCGTACCATCCGCAGAAGCGCGAGGAGGGGGCGCGCGCCGGTACGCTCAAGTCGCTCTTTCGCGAAGAGATCAAGAAGAGTTACGAGGAGTACGTCGAACAGGTGGGGCGCGAGTTCGCCGAGAGCACGACGCACTTTCAGGAAGCGCTGAACGACATCCTCGCCGGGGGGAAGCGCATCTTCTGATCGGGGTGGAACGCGATCCGCGCGATCGCTAGCTTGCGGCAATCGCGGGATCACAGCGAGCGAGCCGTTCTCCCAGGCGGAGGGCGGCTCGCGTCACGTGCGGCATGGCGGAGAGACGGAGCCAATGGCAGACATGGAGCGGGCGCGCACCCTGGCCGGATACGACGAGCGATTGACCGAACTGCGGAGGTATCTTTGACCTCGCCGGCAAGCGTGAATCGTTAGAGACGCTCGAGGGACAAATGACCGGGAGCGGATTCTGGGACAACCAGGATCGCGCTCGCGACGTAGTGCAGCGCGTCAAGACGCTCAAGGCGTGGATCGAGCCGTTCGACCGGCTCGACGGGCGTGTACGAAGCGCGCGAGAGCTCGACGAGCTACTCGGCGCCGAACCCGATGACGAAATGGAACGCGAGCTCGATGCCGAGACGTCGGCCATCGAGGGGGACTTGCGCACCTACGAGTTGCGATCGCTCCTGCAGGGAGCGGACGACTGGCGCGATGCGCAGGTGGAAATCTCCGCCGGCGCGGGTGGTACCGAGGCGATGGACTGGGCGCAGATGCTCCTGCGCATGTACACGCGCTGGGCCGAGCGCCACGGCTTCGGCATCGAGATCCTCGACCAGTCCGACGGTGAAGAAGCCGGGATCAAGGGGGCAGTGGTCGAGATCAAGGGGCACTACGCCTACGGCTTTCTCCGTCCCGAGACGGGAGTGCACCGCTTGGTGCGCATCTCCCCCTTCGACTCGAATGCGCGCCGGCACACCAGCTTTGCGTCGGTCTTCGTCTATCCCGTGGTCGACGAGGAGATCAACATTGAAATTCGCGACGAGGACATCAAAATGGACGTCTTTCGCGCGAGCGGGGCCGGCGGACAGCACGTGAACAAGACGAGTTCGGCGGTGCGCCTCACGCACATCCCGTCGGGCGTCGTGGTGTCGTCGCAGCAGGAGCGTTCGCAGTTCAAGAACAAGGCGACGGCGATGAAGCAGCTCAAGAACCGCCTGTACCAGATCGAGGCGGACAAACAGGCCGCAGCGAAAGCGAAGCTCGACGCCACCAAGTCGGACGTGTCGTTCGGCAGCCAGATCCGCAGCTACGTCTTCCAGCCGTATACCATGGTGAACGACCATCGCACGGAGCTCAAGATTCCCGATGTCCAGCGCATCATGGACGGCGACATCGACGAGTTCATCGAGGCGTACCTGAAGCAGTTTGGCGCGGGCGCGACGGAGGCACGGTGAGCGACGACCTGAACTTCGTGCTCAAGGCGCGACGCGAGAAGCTCGCGCAGCTCGAGGCGCTCGGCGTTCCGCCGTTTGCCTACGGCTTCGCGGTGACGCACGACGCGGCGTCGGCGCTGCGCGCACTCCCCGAGGGGGTGGAGGAGGGGGAGCGCGTGACAGTGGCCGGGCGGGTCGTCGCCTGGCGCCCCCACGGGAAGACGATCTTCGGCCACGTCGCCGACGCGACGTCGCGCATCCAGCTGTACTTCCGGCGCGACGCGCTGGGCGACGACGTGTTTGCGCAGCTGGCGCTCTACGACATCGGCGACGTGATCGGCGTGTCGGGACGCTTGTTCCGCACGCGCACGGGGGAGACGACGATCAAGGTCGAATCGTCGACGCTGCTGGCGAAGTCGCTGCGCCCGCTTCCGTACGGGAAGGACGAAATCGTCGACGGGACGCTGGTGCGCCACTCGGGGTTCGCCGATCCCGAGATGCGGTATCGGCAGCGGTACGCCGACCTCGCGGTGAACGCCGATGTGCGGCGCCGCTTCGTGGCGCGGTCGCGCATGATCACCGAGGTGCGCCGCGGGCTCGACGAACTCGGGTATCTCGAAGTCGAGACGCCGGTCTTGCAGCCGCTCTATGGCGGGGCGACGGCGCGGCCGTTCCACACGCACCACAACGCGCTCGACATGCCGCTCTTCCTGCGCATCGCGGACGAGCTGTACCTCAAGCGGCTCGTGGTCGGCGGGCTGGATCGGGTGTATGAGATCGGGCACGATTTCCGGAACGAAGGGATCGACCGCACGCACAATCCCGAGTTCACGATGCTCGAGTTCTACGAGGCGTACGCCGACTACACCGTGATGATGGGGCGCGTGGAGCAACTGCTCATCCGCGCGTCGGATGCCGTACGCGCGGTCCTCGATCCGTCAGCTGCAAGCGCGGAGGAGCGGTTGCTCCTGACGAACGATGCCTTCGCCGACGTGCCGCGCTTCGCGCCGCCATTCCCGCGCATCGAGTGGGTGCCGTCGCTCAACCGTGCGCTGGGCGCGGACTGCATGACGCTCGACATCGCGAACCTGCGGCAGATGGCGCAGCGCGTCGGCGTGCACAAGGTGGAGACGCTGAGCCGTCCCAAGCTTCTCGACGAGATGTTCCAGGCGCTCGTCGAGTCGACGATCGACACGCCGACGTTTGTGGTCGACTATCCGGTCGAACTCTCGCCGCTCGCGAAGCCCAAGCGTGGCGGCGAAGGGCTCACCGAGCGTTTCGAGCTCTTTGCGCGCGGAAAGGAGCTGGCGAACGCCTTCAGCGAGCTGAACGACCCGCTCGACCAGCGGCGTCGCTTCGAGGCACAGGCGCGCCTCAAGGCCGAGGGGGACGACGAGGCCAGCGGCGTGGACGAGGACTACCTGCGCGCGATGGAGTAC
>CAZWVG010000478.1:2353-2980 GCA_964637355.1 uncultured Gemmatimonadaceae bacterium | reverse complement strand
ATCGAGATGCGAAAGGTCGGCAACGACGATGTCCTCATCTGCGCGATCTGGAACGAGAACACGACCTGCGACGCAGACGGCTATCGCACGCGCGGCAACGACAACTGGAACCGCCGCAACGAGGTCTCGGTCGAGTTCACGATCCGCCTCCCCGAAGGCGTCAAGCTCGGCACCAGCTCGGTCAACGGTTCGCTCCGAATCGAAGGAGCGACGTCGGTGGTCGAGGCCTCGACGGTGAACGGCGGGATCTCGGCGACCACCAGCGGCGGCCCGGTGCACGCCTCGACCGTCAACGGCGGGATCGAGGTCAGCATGCGCGACCTCGGAACCGAGGATCTCGACTTCGACACGGTCAACGGCTCGATCGAACTCGAGGTCCCCGCCGACATGAATGTCGATCTCGACATGCGCACGGTAAACGGGCGCGTCTCGTCCGACTTTCCGCTGACCATCTCCGGCCGCATCAATCCGCGCCACATCCGCGCGACGATCGGCAAGGGGGGGCAGCGCCTCAAGCTGAGCACCGTCAACGGCTCGGTGGAGATCCGTAAGCGGTAGGTCGCGAACCACGCTCGCGAACCACGCTCGCGAACCACGCTCGCGAACCACGCTCGCGAACCACGCTCG
>CAZWVG010000478.1:0-2253 GCA_964637355.1 uncultured Gemmatimonadaceae bacterium | reverse complement strand
CGAACCAGGTTCGCGAATCAGGCTCCCCAACCGGACTCGCGGGACATCGTTTCGCGCGGGCGTTCGATCATCATCTCGCGGCGCCGAGTTGTCGGCGCCGCGACTGCGTCGGGCGACGCTCTCGGTCCCCTGACTGAGCGAACCTCCACGGATCGCCGCCGCGACCACAGGGTACGAATCGCGTGACCGGGATCACCCGGCCGCGCGTGCTACCCCTCGCCGGGGTCGGCGCGATAGCTTTCGAGAGACCAACCCCGCAGGAGCTTGCTCATGGGCATTTCGGCCCGCCCGTTCCCGACCGTCGCAGTCCGCACCGGTGCCGAGCGCGCGACGCTCATCCGGCGCACCTATCTGCTCGTCTTCGCCAGCGTCCTGGTGACGATCGCCGGCGCTGCTTTCGGCCAGACGCAGCCACGGCTCATGCAGAGCGTGATGGAGCACCCCTTCATCGCGATGATCTGCACCTTCGCGCCGCTCCTCATGGCGATGAAGTTCCGCGACGCCTTCCCGGCAAACATCGGCCTGGTCTTCCTCTTCACTTTCGTGGAAGGGCTGCTGATCTCGCCGATCATGTACTTCTACGGACAGAACAATCCCGGCATCGTCGGCCAGGCCGGGATGCTGACCGGGAGCGCCTTCGGCGTCCTCACCCTCTACGCCTTCCTCTCGCGCCGTGACTTCTCGGCGATGGGGGCATTCTTCACCGTTGGGCTCTGGGTCCTGATCGCGACCTCGCTGCTCAACATGTTCTTCCGCAACCAGACCGCGTCGCTCTGGCTCTCCGGCGCGACGGTGCTCGTCTTCAGCGGGCTCCTCGTCTTCGATACCTGGCGCCTGCGCAATGTCTACGGCCCGGATGACTACGTGATGGCAGCGGTGAACATCTATCTCGACCTGCTCAACATGTTCCTCGCCATCCTCAACCTCCTCGGCGGACGTCGCAACTAGGGCGATCGTTGGGAGACACGAGAATACCCGCAAAGGCGAGCGGCCCCGATCCACACCGGATCGGGGCCGCTTCGCATTGTTGGACGCTTTGAGTCGACGGTGGGCGCCGCCGCGCCGTTCAGACCCCCTCGATCGCCCGCGCCAGCATGATGTCCTTGCCGGTGATCCCCCCGCTGTCGTGCGATGAGAGCGACACAGTGATCTTCGTGTAGCGAATGTCGATGTCGGGGTGATGCTGCTTCGACTCGGCGACATCGGCCACGCGCCGCACCCAGTCCACCGCTGCCGGGAATGCAGGAAACGTGTACGTCTTGACCAACGCCGAGCCCCGACGCGCCCACCCGGGCAACGTCCCGAGCTCACGCTGGATCTCGATATCGGAGAGCAGGGGAGAAGGAGACGCAGGCATGAGTTCAGGAGTGAAACAGAGGAATCAGACAGCTAGATCAAAGATACAACCGAGAGTCAAGGATCCAGTCACGCCCACCCCTCGTCTTCTCGTCGGCTGAAAACTCGTCTTCTCGAGATTCGTCTTCAGAAAACTCGTCTTCTAGCAAGAGGTCATCGCGCTATCGGAGGTCTGCGCTGATGCCAATGCGTCTCCCGCTGGAACGCCGCCCCCATCGAGATCACCGTATCGTCTGCCCCTTCGGCGCCGATCATCTGCAGCCCGATCGGGAGCCCCTTGGCGAGGCCGCAGGGAATGCTCAGCGAGGGGAGACCGGCGAGGTTCTGCGGAGCGTTGAAGCGGGTGAACGCCTCGATCGTGTTCGCCTCCTTCCCGTTGATACGAACGCCGCGCTCGTCGATCGCCGGCGGGAGCGCGGGGAGGGTGGCGCCGACCAGGATGTCGACCTCGGTGAAGGCCTGTGCGAAGGCAGCGCGTACTGCTTCGCGCTTTGCCATCGCCTGCAGGTAGTCTAGCGCCGAGACCTTGTACCCTCCCTCGAGGCGCTTGCGCACCTGCGGGCCGTAGAGCGACGGCGTCGCCTTGAGGTAGCGGTCGTGATACGCGATCGCCTCAGCGGCGGTGATGGCCGCCGACGCCTCCTGCGCCCCGTCGAGCGCGGGGAGTTCGACGTCGCGGATGTCCTTCACCAGCGGGCGCAGCACCTTGAGCGCCTTGTCGATCGCCTTCCCCACGTCGTCGTCGAGGTCGCGCAGGTGGTACTCGGAGATTCCGATGACCAGCCCCTTGCTGCTGACCCGCAGCGCCTTGAGGAAGCGTTCGACGCCGGCGCGACCGCCGGTCATCGCCCCGAGGAGGAGCGCGGCGTCGGCGACGGTGTGGGTCATCGGCCCCAC
>CAZWVG010000477.1:0-3038 GCA_964637355.1 uncultured Gemmatimonadaceae bacterium | reverse complement strand
TGCGGGCGCTGGTGGAGCAGCACGGGGCGACGATCACGCTGGCCGACGACGGCGAGAGCGGGGCACGGTTCGTACTCGAGTTCGAGGTGAGCGAGTCGGCCGTCGGACTCCCGTTGCGGGCGACGGGGGAGTTCCGCGCGCCGAAGCTCCCGCTCGGGGGCGCGGTGTCGGGATCGACGGCGGCGATCGATCCGCGCACGCTGGCGCCGCGCGTCGTCGCGCCGGACGCGCACGTGGCGGAGAAGGGCGGGGCGGCAGGCGGCGGCGACGACTGATCGACGCGCGGTGGCCGTGAACCCGGCCGACTTGAATCGATGACGAGATGAGGGCTGGTTCATGACTCTGTCATGATCCGCATTGCTCGCGCAGCTGGCGGACGCAGCATCAGGGAAGCTCGCCTTGCGCTGCCCCCTCCCCATCCGGAATTTCGCGCAGCTACAACTCGTCCCGCGACTTCTGGAGGAAGTGCATGTCCGTCCCCGTCCGCCACTTCTGGCGCCCGGCGCTCGCTTCGCGCGTGCTCGTCGCCGGCGCGCTTCTCGTCCCTTTCGCCGCCACATCGGCGCAGCGCCGCCCACCGGCTCGTCCGGCCGGCGTGCGCGCCAGCGCGGTGCAGCCGGCCCCGACCGGGCCACTGACGTTCGACTCGACTGTGTTCGGCGCGCTCCGCTGGCGCGAGTTGGGGCCGGCGCGCGGCGGGCGTTCGGTCGCGGTCGCCGGTTCGGTGCAGCGCCCTAACGAGTACTGGATGGGGACGACGGGCGGGGGCGTGTTCAAGTCGAGCGACGGCGGGCAGAACTGGGCCGCCGCCAGCGACAAGTACTTCGGCGGAACGATCGGCGCCGTTGCCGTCGATCCGCAGAACGCCGACGTCGTCTGGGTCGGCGGTGGTGAGACCGACATCCGCGGCAACACGGCCGGTGGCGATGGACTCTGGAAGACGACCGACGGCGGGAAGACGTGGACGCTCCTCGGCTTCAAGGAAGAGCACATCGCCACGATCCGCATCCATCCGACCAACGCGAACGTCGCCTGGCTCGCCGTCTTTGGGAATCCGTTCCGCGCGAGCGCGGAACGTGGCGTCTTCAAGACGACCGATGGCGGCAAGTCCTTCAGCAAGGTGCTGTTTGTCAACGACTCGACCGGGGCCATCGACATCCAGCTCGACCCGTCGAACCCGGACGTCCTCTACGCCGCGACGTGGCAGGCGTACCGTACGTCCTGGTCTCTCTCGTCAGGCGGGTTGGGGAGCGGGATCTGGAAGTCGACCGATGGCGGCAACACCTGGACGAACCTGAACAAGACGGCGAAGGGGCTCCCCACCGGCGTGATGGGGAAGATCGGGATGACCGTCTCGCCGGCCAAGCCGAGCCGGGTCTGGGCGGTGATCGAGCACGACTCAGGGGGCGTGTACCGGAGCGATGACGCCGGCGCCACGTGGGAGTACATCAATCGTGACCGCAAGCTGCGGCAGCGCGCCTGGTACTACTCCAACCTCGCGGCTGACCCCAAGGACACCAACGTGGTCTACGCGCTCAACGTCGGCTTCTACCGGTCGCGCGACGGCGGGAAGACGTTCAAGGAGGCGATCAACGTTCCGCACGGCGACAACCACGACCTGTGGATCGCCCCCAACGATCCGATGCGGATGATCGAGGGGAACGACGGCGGGGCGACCGTCAGCACCAACGGCGGGAAGAGCTGGAGCGACGAGGACTTTCCCACGGCGCAGTTCTACCACGTCGACACCAACAACGGATATCCGTACGCGATCTGCGGGGCGCAGCAGGACAACTCGACGCTCTGCGGCCCGAGCCGCGGGAGCGACGGACGGATCAACCTGTCGGACTGGAAGGACGCCGGGGGCGGCGAGTCGGGATACGTGACGCCGCACCCCACGAAGCCCGATATCGTCTTCGCCGGGAGCTACGGCGGACTCCTGACGCGCAAGGACCTGCGCACCGGCTTCACGCGCGACGTGACGGTCTACCCGATCAACCCGATGGGGTATTCGTCCAAGGACATCAAGGTTCGCTTCCAGTGGACCTTCCCGATCGTCTTCTCGCGTCACGACCCCAAGGTGCTCTATGCCGCCGGGTCGCGCCTCTTCCGGTCGATGGATGAAGGGGAGAGTTGGACCCCGGTCTCGCCGGAGCTCGCACGCCGCGACCCCAAGACGATGGACGCGTCGGGGGGCCCGATCACCAAGGACCAGACCGGCGTCGAGACGTACGCGCTGATCTTCGCGTTCGACGAGTCGCCGGTGCGGCAAGGCGTCCTTTGGGTCGGGACCGACGACGGGCTGGTCTGGCTGTCGCGCAACAACGGCGTGAGCTGGGAGAACGTGACGCCCAAGGACATCGGCGACTTCACGCGCATCTCGATCATCGAGCCCGGGCACTACGACGCCGGCACCGCCTACGTCGCTGCCAACCGCTACCAGCTCGGCGACAAGTCGCCGATCCTCTACAAGACCACAGACTACGGCAAGACGTGGGAAAAGATCGTGAACGGGATCGCGCCCGAGCACTTCCTGCGTGTGGTGCGCGAGGATCCGGTGCGTCGCGGGCTCCTGTTCGCCGGGACGGAGCGCGGCGTGTACGTCTCGTTCGACGACGGCCGCAACTGGGCGTCGCTCCGCCGCAACCTCCCGCTCGTCCCGGTGCACGACCTCAAGATCAAGGACAACGACCTGATCGCCGCGACGCACGGGCGCTCGTTCTGGGTGATGGACAACATCTCGGCGCTCCGGCAACTCACGCCGGCGATCGTCGCGAAGACTGGCTACCTCTTCGAGCCTAACGACGCCAACCGTTCCGATGGCGGCGGCGGCTTCTTTGCGCAGCTGGCGGCACTCCTCGGCGGTGGCGGTGGCGTCGGCGCGAATCCCCCGGGCGGGGCGCTCGTGCAGTACTACCTCAAGGACCCCAACCAGGTCGTCACGCTCGACTTCCAGGATGCTGCCGGGAAGTCGATCGCGGCATTCACCAGCGACCAGGATCCGGAGACCGCCGCCGACTCGATCAAGATGGAAGGGA
>CAZWVG010000476.1:0-3047 GCA_964637355.1 uncultured Gemmatimonadaceae bacterium | reverse complement strand
CCAGAGTCACGGCCCCGGACGAACGCGCTGGAACATCGCGAAAAAGATGCTCGAGGGACAGTTCCCGTTCCGCAATCCGGCTCGCGGGCGTGGAATCGTCGCCTCCGAAGGCGGAAGCGAGGCTCGAGGCTGCGTCCTCGTCGGCCCCCGACACGGCGCCCGACGCGAAGAGCTGCGACAGCGTCGCCGGCGCAGCGACTTCGTCGGGGACGGTGAGCGCTTCCTCCCGAGTCGCAGCACCCGCGGTCCGCGCTTCGACTTCAGTGACCGGCTGCGCCTGCGCGACCGGGGCACCGCCATCGCCGTTGGACGGCGAGGCACGACGCGCACTCGGCGTGCGGCGCGCGAAGTGTCCAAAGAAGTTGCGCACCGACTGGCCGGCGCGGTCGATGGTGTCCCGCGGCGAGACGCCGTCGACGACGGTCGACGAGGCACCGCGCTCGATGGCAGCGATGCGATCGCGAAGGGTGTCGTCGTCCGGCTGCTGCGCAAGAAGCTGACGATAGATCGCCAGCGCTTCGTCGGTGAAGCCCTGCTGCAGGTACAGTTCGGCCATCGTCTCGGTGACGAAGGCGGGCGCGGCCTCGCCCTCGCCCTCTTCGGCGCTCGCTTCGACCGGAGCCTCCGGGACGACGTCGACTTCGCGGGAGATCAGCCCCTCGATCGGGGCGATATCGGCGGCGTCGCGCCAGGACTCGCGCTCCTCGCGGACGATCGGCGCGTCGTCGACTTCCTCGACGTCCTCGACGTCAAACGTCGATTCGACCTCGACGAGTTCAGATTCGCGCTCGAACTCCACCGGCTCGGCTTCGGATTCGATGCCGGCGTGAGCGTCGACGTCGGCGACCGATTCGGCAACGGCTTCGACGCCTGGAGCCTCGAGTGCCTCGATGGACTCGACGGACTCGACGGACTCAACGGACTCGACGGACTCGACGGACTCGACGTCGAACGGCTGCGCGAGGTCGACGGCCGGCGCCAGCTCGAGCTCCTCGATGACCGGCGCTTCGTAGACCGCGTCCTCGTCGCCGAGGGGGACGGAAATGCTGTTGGCGATAAAGGGCGTCTCGTCGTCGCTCGGGGCAACGAACTCGCCGTACTCGACGACGAAGTCGCCATCGAGTCCGATCGGCTCGACGTCGAAAGGCTCCTGCTCGATATCGTTGGAATCGCCCGCGTCGAACGCGGCGCTCACGCCGGCGAGCGCGCTGTCGTCCTCTGCCGGCACGGCAGTCTCGTCGGCGGCAGCAATGACATCGACTTCGAGCGTCGGGTCCTCGACCTCTTCGGCGACGACGTGCTCCGACTCGACGACGATCGCGTCCTGCTCGGCGGTCGGAACATCGCTTTCGATCGTTGGAGCGTCGAACGACGCATCGGCCGCAGCCGGGGCTGCGTCGAACGAGAAGGAGAACGGGGCGGCGGGCGTCGGCGCGGAGGCGAGGAACTCGTCGAAGTCCTGCGAGACACCGGCGCTCGACTCGACGGCATCGGCGAAGGGTTCGTCGGCCGGGATCTCGTCGATCGCATTGAGGAACGACGGCGTCGGGATGCTCGACTGCGCCGGCGCTGCGGGTGCAGCCTCGTCGCCGAAGTCCAGCTCTGCGTCGTTGGAGAACGACGCCGACTGCTCGTCGACGAAGGTGGGGGCAGCCTCGGGATCGCTGACCTCGGAGACCACCAGCGAATCGATCGGGGTGACCTGCGCGAGGTCGGGGAGGAACGAGTCCTCGAAGCGCGCGGCGTCGCTGCGCGTGAGCTCCTCGATCCCCTCGTGCTCGGGGGCGGCCGAGGCGCTGGCGAACCAGTCGTCGTCGGCCGCGCTCGTGCTCACCGCCGCGTCGTCCGATTCAATCGAACCAGCCGACGCCGACGCACCGAAGAACGGGTCCTCATCGGGGGACTCGGTCGTCGCGACGAAGGCGTCCTCGGTCGACGTGGTCTCGAAGAAAGACAGCGGGTCTCCCGCCTCGGGGAGGTCGTGGAGCAGCTCTTCGTTTGCGCTCGATTCGACCGGCGCAGACTCGGTCACCGCGGTGCCCCACGAGGGCGTCCCGGTGCCGTTGTCGGCGACGAGCGGGTCGATCGCGTGCGAGCCCGACGACGCACTCTCGAAGGTGTCGGCCGGGGTGAACGAGGGCGTCTCGAGCACGACGTTGCCGTGCTGAGGAAGGTCCTCGTAGGCGGGAACGCGGCTCTCGTCGGCGTCGACGGTCGCGCGATCCGCGTCGTCCAGCTCGCGCAGCAGCGTCGCGATCTCGTCGTTGCGCGGATCGGCATCGAGCACGCGCTCGTACCATCCACGCGCCTGTGACGGCTCCCCCTGCTCGCGCGCAATGTCGCCCAGATAGCGCAGCGCGATGAGGTTCTCGGGATCCAGGTCGAGCGATGCCTCGAAGATCTGCCGCGACTCGCCCAACTCACGCGCCTCGTAGAGCGCCTGGGCAAGCACGATGTGACCGCTGATATGACCGGGCTGGTTCGGCAGGTGTGCGCGACACAACGCAATCGCTTGCGTGAGGTCGCCCAGCTTGCGGTACTCATTGGCGAGAGGCGCGAAGTAGCGTCGCGGATTCTCGTCAAACTTCTTCTTCAGCTCGTCGAGTCGGGCGGAAGTGGCCATGCCATGCCCTCGAGGTCATCGCGCCAAAGCGGCGCTCAAGGAAATTCGTCTGAAAGCTCCGTCACTGAGACGAACCACTTCGTCAGAAGTGACACGCCGATTCGCCAGAAGTGACACGCTAACTTGATTTTAGGCGCAGATCACAAATAGCTTACGCGGCTCTCGTTCATCCTCGCTACACCCCGTGTTTCAGCAGGAGTAAGTGCCACGTGCTCCATCAGATGCGGAGCTCCGCGAAGTGGATCTGGCTGTTCATCGTCATCTGCTTCGTTGGTGTCTTCCTATTCGCCGAGACCTCCGGCCTCCTGGGGATCGGCCCCTCGCAGATCACCACATCCACGGCGGTCGCCGAAGTCAACGGTGTCGACGTTCCCTACGTGACGTGGGCCAACGTATCGAACCAGATGGCGCAGCAGGAAGAGCG
>CAZWVG010000475.1:0-3072 GCA_964637355.1 uncultured Gemmatimonadaceae bacterium | reverse complement strand
GGGCGTTCTCCGGCTCGGTCATGATGCGGACGAAGTCGGCCTCGGTGAGCGGCTGCAATTCGACGCGGATCGGGAATCGCCCCTGGAGCTCCGGGATGAGGTCCGACGGCTTGGAGACATGGAAGGCGCCGGCGGCGATGAAGAGGACGTGGTCGGTCTTCACCATCCCGTACTTGGTCTGCACGTTGGATCCCTCAACGATTGGCAGCAAGTCGCGCTGCACTCCCTCGCGCGAGACATCGGGGCCCGACGATTCGCCGCGCCCGCCGGCGATCTTGTCGATCTCGTCGAGGAAGATGATCCCCATGCGCTCGACCCGATCCAGCGCATCCGTGACCAGGTCCTCCTTGTCGATGAGCTTGTCCAGCTCCTGCTCGAGCAGCACGCGCCGCGCCTCGGAGACCTTGAGGCTCCGCTTCTTCGTCCGTTTGGGGAGCATGTCCTTGAGCATCTCGCTGAAGGACTCCATTCCCTCGGGAGCGCCCTGCGGCGTCATGACGTCGAGGACCGGCGACGCGGCCTGGGCGACTTCGACCTCGACCTCGCGCGACTCGAGCTGCCCGTCCTTCAACAGGTGCCGGAGCTTGTCGCGCGTGCGCTGGTAGCGCTCCTGCGCCGCGTCGGGCTCCTTCTCCTGCTGCACGGCGCCGCTGGAGGAGACCACGAAGACGCTACTGGCGGCATCTCCCTTGGGCGTGTCGCCGGCGGCCGCCTGCTTTCCGTCGGTGGGGACCGGAAGGAGGAGATCGAGGAGGCGTTCGGTGACGCGCTCCTGCGCGAGGTCCTCGATCTCCCCCTCGCGCTCGGTGCGCACCATGTCGATCGCGCTCTCCATGAGGTCGCGCACCATCGACTCGACGTCGCGCCCGACGTAGCCCACCTCGGTGAACTTCGACGCCTCGACCTTCACGAAGGGGGCGCCGGAGAGGCGTGCGAGGCGCCGGGCAATCTCCGTCTTCCCCACGCCGGTGGGGCCGATGAGGATGATGTTGTTCGGCGAGATCTCCGTCCGAATGGGCTCGGGGGCGCGCTGTCGGCGCCAGCGATTGCGCAGCGCGATCGCCACGGCCTTCTTGGCGTCGCGCTGCCCGACGATGTAGCGATCGAGTTCCGCGACGATCTGTCGCGGCGTCAGGTCGGCGAGGCGGGCGAGGGCTTGGTCGATTCGGGAGGACATAGTCTACAGAAGACGAGAAGGGATGGGAGACGGGGGACGGGGGACGGGAGTTGTGCAGCGTGCGCTTCTCTGACCCGTCTCCCTTAACTCCCCGGCTCCAGTATTGTGATGTTGGTGTTGGTGTAGACGCAGATCTCGCCGGCGATCTCGAGCGACTTGCGGACGATGTCCTTGGGGGAAAGCGACGTGTTTCCGACGAGCGCGCGGGCGGCGGCGAGGGCGTAGGAGCCGCCGGAGCCGATGGCGAGGACGCCGTCGTCGGGTTCGATCACGTCGCCAGTGCCGGAGAGCAGGAAGGTGTGCGTGGCGTCGGCGACGATGAGGAGCGCCTCGAGGCGTCGCAGCACGCGATCGCTGCGCCATTCCTTGGCGAGTTCCACGGCAGCACGCGGGAGGTTGCCACTGTAGCTCTTGAGCTTCTCCTCGAACTTGTCGAAGAGGGTGAAGGCGTCGGCGGTGGCACCGGCGAAGCCCGCGATGACGCGACCGCCGGAGAGGGCGCGCACCTTCTGGGCGCGCGACTTCATCACCGTGTCGCCCTGGGTGACCTGACCGTCGCCGCCGATGGCGACGGCGCCGTCGCGCCTAACGGCGACGATGGTGGTGGCGTGGAACCCCGGAAAGGAAGAGCTCATGGCGAGAGACCTGCTGGAAGTGGAAGCGCGGGAGCCGTGCGGGCGATCTGCGATGGCGTAGACAAACCACCGGCAGAGACGCGCCCAGCGTCAGGCCCGCGGATGCGCAGCGCGGTGCACCTGCTTGAGGCGCTCGACGCTGGTGTGGGTGTAGATCTGCGTGGTGGAGATGCTGGCGTGGCCGAGGAGTTCCTGCACGGCGCGCAGGTCGGCGCCAGCGTCGAGCAAGTGCGTGGCGAAGGTGTGGCGAAGCGAGTGCGTGGAGAGACCTGCGTCCTCGTCGACCTGCTCCAGGTAGCGACTCACGATCAACTGAATTGCGCGCGTGCTGAGTCGCTTGCCGGTGCGGGAGAGGAAGAATGCCGATCGATCGATGTTCCCCTGCCCCCCCGATCGAAGCGTGCGCTGAAGTTCATCGCGCTTCGATTCGTAGTTGCGCAGCGCGCGCACTGCGTGATCGCCAACGGGGACGATGCGCTCCTTACGCCCCTTGCCGCGCACCTTGACCTGCTGCGAGACGAGGTCGAGGTCCGCAGGGTTGATCCCGCGGAGTTCCGACAGGCGCATCCCGGTCGAGTAGAAGAGTTCGAGGATCGCGAGGTTGCGCACGTCGGGGAACGCCCCTTCCCAGGCGCGCACCTCGGCGGCCTGGAAGAGGAGGTCGACCTGCGCGCGATCGAGATAGCCCGGGAGATACTTCTCGAGCTTTGGTGTTCCGACGGCGCGCGCTGGATTCACCTCGAGCACTTCTTCCCGCTGGAGAAAACGATAGAAGGTGCGGAGCGCCGAGAGGGCGCGGGCGATGGAACGTCGAGCCAGCCCCTTTCGGGTGAGGAATCCCAGATAGCCGCGCATGACGAGGCGGTCGACACCATTGAAGGAAACGGCGTCGGTACCGCGCTGCGAACCCAGGTAGGTGACGAAGGTATCGAGGTCGCGGGCGTAGGCGGCGAGGGTGTGCGGGGAGACGTCGCGCTCCTTCTCGAGGTGGACGAGGAACGTCGCGAGCTCGGAGGGGCGTGCAGCGGAATCGATGTCGGGCGCGCTGGAATGATGACGGTCGCTGTCGGAATCGGCGGTATTTTGTAGTTGGGGGGGGGCCCCCCCGCCGTCGTCCGCCCCTCGCGATCGTGTTCGCGCGCGAGCCCCTCCCCCCGCGCCCTTCTCCGCCCCCCCGGACGCACCGCTCGCCTCGAGCGCGCCGCTCGCATGCTCCTCCCGCCCCCGCCTCGCCCCCCCGCTCCCCCCCCCACCCCCCCC
>CAZWVG010000474.1:0-3084 GCA_964637355.1 uncultured Gemmatimonadaceae bacterium | reverse complement strand
TAAGTGTTACCCATGTACTCGGACACTTGTGTTACCCATCTTCCCGGCTGTTCAGGTCACGAAACGGAAGAAAGGTCGGATATCGGGCGACGACGGCGTCACAAGCCATGATCACCGGCGGCAGAAAGCTTTGGTCGAAGTCGTCAAAGTGGAAGCGATGCTGCTGTTGCGAATTCGGCGTGATGTCCACCTGGAACTCGAGATGGCCGGCATGGCCAACGGCACGAAACTCAGCGCGGAGATTGGGTTCGTAGGAGCCGAGCAGCGCGCTACCCCGGAGCGTTTGCTGGAGCTCAACGCATTCGGAGCGAAACTGTGCAAAGCTCCAGCTGGAGAGAAACGCCCCCTGCACCCAGACGCTCGACCCGGCATCGCCACAATGTGCGGTGATGCGAAGCCAGTCCGCGTCGTGTGGCGCGGCGGCATCGGCGTACTCGCGACCGTGAATCCAGATCTGAAGACCAGCGATCTTCAGCGCCGGATCACCGAGATCAGTCTTGTGATTACCAAACCACATGCGAAGGTCGGGTGAGGCCTAACGCTTAGTTCAGCTGCGCCGCGTCAAATAAGAGCCCGGAGCGCAGCGGAGGGCCCTCCGAAGCTAAGCGGCGTCTGCTGCAACGCCAGTCAGGCTTCACGCTCACGAGCCGGCGCGTTGCGCGGCTGCACGCAAGAGCGTCACTTCCGGGTCCGATCTGAAGAGGGGTCGACTGCCCGCGCAAAGGGAAAGGTGCGGAGTTCCGGACGCTAGCTTGGGGGTGTCCGCGTAGACGTAGACGAGGTACGTCCAGGATGGGCGCAGGGGGACGCCGCAGTCGGTTCCGCTCGACCCGGATGCGATCTCTAGCGTGTCGGGCGGAGCTCCCGCGAAGCGCTCCAGGACGACCACGCGGGCGCGCACGATTCTCGGCTCCGCCGGATAGTTGGAGACAACCGCGATGGCGCGCGCCGTGAACGCCGCTTGAACGTGGGCCAGTGCCGTGTCCGCGGCCGCGGCGGTGGCGACGACGCGCTCGGGGCATTGGCAGACATAATCGCAGAGTGCGGCGTCGAAGTACACCAACGCTGCGACGGTCAAGAGCGACATCGTCTTCATGCATCCGGATCCTAGCTCTGGTGAAGCCTAACGCAGAAGTTCAGCTGCAGCGGAGGGGAATAGTGCGCGCGGAGCGCGCACTCCATAGCTCCGCTGTCTGCTGCAACGTTCGTTATGGTGCGGGGCACGACCGGGACGCGCAAGTGGCCGCGTAGCTGACGCGCCACTGCGCAGGCGAGGAGGCGCGCCAGTTGCGCCACGCCCCCGCGCGCCTGCCTCGCGCGAGTATGTAGCGCGCGCGGACTGCCAGCCATCCAAGTTACCGGTGCGCTCGGCTCGGAGCGCTTCGACGCGCAAGAGCGTCGCCGCTCTGCTGGCATCCTCGTGACGGCGCTCGCGCACCGTCTCGATCCCGGTCGGCGTGACTACGAGCAAAGAAAGCGACGACTGCCCACCGTGCGCCATCGCTTAGCGACGCGCCGACTCGCAGCGAACCACTAGCGACGGACTGCCAGCTCCCGCAGCATAACGCTTAAGCTCAGCTGCAGCGAAGGGCAATAGAGTGCGGCCGGAGGCCGCACGAATCAATAGCTTCGCTGTCTGCTGCAGCGTGTGTTATCCGGCCGGCGCGCGCCGGATGCCGCGAGCAGGGAGTTTGCTACGAGCTGGGAGGGGCGTAGCGCTCGCAGTCCCGCTCCCAGATGTAGCCGAGCCCTGCACCGATGACGGCCCCCACCAGCGTGGTCAAGCGCCAGCCATTGGGCGTACCGCCATCAGGGAAATTCCGCGCACCATAGCCGAAGATTCCGCCGACCACTGTCCCGATGACGATGCTGCGGACGCGTTTGCGCCGACACCACGTGTCGCGAGGTTCGGCTGCGCGGGTCGAATCCCGAGGAGCGTCCATCGCGCTGGTAGGGAGCCGCGCGCCCGCAGGGTGTGTCGGGAACGCGCGCAGCTGGTCGGTAGGGCGTGCGAAGGCGCGCGCGCGCTCCGGCATGACACGTTGACATTCACCACGCGTGGTAAGCAATCCGGACGAGGCGAGGGCCGCAACGAGGCCGGCGCGCGAGACGCTAACGCAAGTCAACGCACGAAACACGTGAAGGCGCATGCTTGGACGAGTGAGAGCCTGCAAGGGCCGGATAACGCAAATGTTGAGCTGCGGCCGAAGGAAATAGAGCGCGCGGAGCGCGCTTACACTAGCTCGGCCGTCTGCTCCAACAACTGTTACACCGTGGAGCAGGGGAGCCGCGGTGCCTCCTCGCCCGCTCGTCGCAGTCTGGGGTTTGGGGGGCGCCGTGCAGGGCACGGACGAGGCAACGAGGCACCTGCGGAATGCGTGGCGCAAGAGACGCCGCCCGCCCTCGCCACGCATTTCGCGAGTCAGGGCATCGCGCGTTGTTTACCCCAGCACCGTGACTCGGCACGCATCTCCCGCAACGTGGAAGGCGCCGGCGTCGGTAGTTCCGGCGATAGCCCAGGGCAACCCAAACCGCGTCCCAGCGAAGTACCGGCGAGCTCTGCGACGCACGCCATGTGTCTGAGCAACCCTACACTCGAATTGCCAGCTTCCGCGGTGTAACGCCAAAGCTCAGCTGCAGCGAAGGGTGATAGAGTGCGGCCGGAGGCCGCACGAATCAATAGCTTCGCTGTCTGCTGCAGCGTCAGTTGGACGGCACGCTACTCGTACTCGCTGACGTCCAGGCCGTTCGCGCGAATGAGCGCCGCATCGGCGAGAACAAACGCAGAGAACGGAAACTCAGAACATGTAGGGCACAGCGCGCGATCATCTCGGACGGTGTGAAGATTACGCGGATCTGGAAACGCCGGTCCTCCTTCACCCTCCTCGGTGCAAAGCGCCGCGAGGTGAGAGCAGCCGGGACAGCGCACCAACAGCAGGTCACGCTGATGGCAACGGGGACAGTTCTGTCGAAGGCGCCACGAGGGCGCATCGATCTGCATCAGAAAATCTCCTGTCCGTCCAACGCGTAAGCTCAGCTGCAGCGAAGGGAAATAGAGTGCGGCCGGAGGCCGCACGAATCAAC
>CAZWVG010000473.1:0-3096 GCA_964637355.1 uncultured Gemmatimonadaceae bacterium | reverse complement strand
GGGTGAAGGACGAGGAGTCGCCGTACACCGAGGTCAAGCGCTTCGACTGGTATCGGGGCTATCACGTCGGCGGGCGCTCGCTCATGTGGGGGCGGCAGAGCTATCGCTTCAGCGACATCGACTTCAGCGCGAACGCGAAGGACGGAATCGCCACTGACTGGCCGATCCGCTACGCCGAGATTGCGCCGTGGTACGACAAGGCCGAGAAGTTCGCCGGGATCGCCGGATCGTTGGAGGGACTCGAGCAGCTCCCCGACGGGCAGTTCATGCCGGCGCACCCGCTCAACTGCGGTGAAGAGTTAGTCGCCGGGAAGCTCAAGTCGCAGTTCGGCGGGGCACGCCGCCTGATTCCCGGGCGCGTGGCCAACATCACGCAGCCGCTCCCCGGTCGTAACCAGTGCCAAAGCCGGAATGCCTGCTGGCTCGGCTGCCCCTACGGCGCGTACTTCAGCACGCAGTCCTCGACGCTTCCCGCGGCGATGAAGACCGGGAAGCTCACGCTCAAGCCGTGGTCCATCGTCACCGAGGTCATCTACGACAAGGACGCCAAGCGCGCGAAGGGCGTGCGCGTCCTCGACGCGATGACCAACCAGACGACCGACTACCAGGCGAAGATCGTCTTCCTCTGCGCCTCCACGCTCAACAGCACCTGGCTCCTCATGCGGTCGGCCACCGACGTGTGGGAGGGCGGGCTCGGGAGCAGCAGCGGACAGTTGGGGCACAACCTGATGGACCACCACTTCCGGCTCGGCGCCAACGGCGACCTGGAAGGGCTGGACGACAAGTACTACTACGGGCGCCGCCCCACCGGCTTCTACATCCCGCGCTTCCGCAACATCGGGAAGGACAAGCGCCAATACCTGCGTGGCTTCGGCTACCAGGGGAGTGCATCGCGCGAAGGGTGGGACCGCGCGGTCGCCGAGCTGGGCGTGGGTGCCGCCTTCAAGGATCAGATGGCGCAGCCCGGTGGCTGGACCATCGGGGCGACCGCCTTCGGCGAGATGCTCCCCGACCACAAGAACAAGGTGTCGATCGACACCGAGAAGAAGGACAAATGGGGATTGCCGGTGCTCAAGATCGATTGCGAGATCGGCGAGAACGAGCACAAGATGCGGAAGGACATGATGGCCGACATGGCCGAGATGCTCGAGGCCACCGGGGTGAAGGACGTGCGCACGTACGACGGCGGCTACTTCCCCGGAATGGGGATCCACGAGATGGGGACGGCGCGCATGGGAACGGCGCCCACCAACTCGGTCCTCAACAAGCACAACCAGGTGTGGGACGCGCCGAACGTCTTCGTGACCGACGGGAGCTGCATGGTCTCGGCGGCGTGCGTGAACCCCTCGCTGACCTACATGGCGCTCACGGCGCGCGCGGCGGAGTTCGCCGTCGATGCGCTCAACAAGCGCGACCTCTGAGCCGCGGACAGGAACCCATCATGCCTAACGATATCCTCCCCGACGCGCCCTTGACCGAGACGTTGACGGTGTCGCAGATCAACCGCCGCGAAGCGATCCGCCGAGTGAGCGCGATGCTCGGCGGCGCCGCCTTCATTGGCGGCACCGGGCTCCTCGCGGCGTGCACCAAGGAGCCGGCCGCCAAGGCCCCCGACACCACCGTGGCCGACGCGCACCCGACGCCGAAGCCGCAGCAGACGATGTTCAACGCCGACCAGGTCGCCCTCCTCGACGAAGTCGCCGAGACGATCCTGCCGGAGACGAAGACGCCCGGAGCGAAAGCCGCGGGCTGCGGGCCGTTCATCGCGGTCATGGTCCAGGACTGCTACACCAAGGAAGACCAGGACATCTTCACCAAGGGGCTCACGACGCTCAACGAGGAGTGCCAGAAGGCGCACGGCCACCCCTTCATGCAGTCGTCGCCCGAGGAGCGCCTCGCCCTCCTCACCCAGCTCGACAAGGACGCGAAGGCGTATCAGGACAAGAAGAAGTTCGACGAGCCCAATCACTACTTCCGCATGATCAAGGAGCTTACGCTCCTCGGTTACTTCACCTCGGAAGTGGGGATGACCAAGGCGCTCGTGTACGCCGAGACGCCCGGGCGCTTCGATCCCTGCGTGCCTTACAAGCAGGGCGATCCGCTCTTCGCCAACCACGCGTAACAGCGAGCCATCGCTCGTCGCGATGGCGAGCGGAGCTGGCCAGGCGAGCGGTTGGGAGGAAAACAGACAGGGGCGCTTCCCGATCGGGAGGTGCCCCTCGTCGCTTTCCGTGCGCTGCCGCGTGCCGCCCGCGTTCCCGCCCGCGCTGCTCCCCACGCTTTCCCCCTTCCCCGCGTAAGTACGGATCATAGCGCATTCCTTGCGAGCCGCCTTTCCTGAACCTCCCCCCCAATCAGGTCACCCATGGTCAACCGGCGCGAATTCATCGGCAGCGGACTCACGGCGCTCGGCACGGCGGCGATGCTCGACCCGCGACTCCTCGTGGCGCAGCGCGCGCCCTCGGTCGCGCCCAAGAAGATCCTGATCCTCGGCGGGACCGGCTTCGTCGGGCCGCATGACGTGCATCGCGCGCTCGAGCGCGGGCATCAGGTCACGATCTTCAACCGTGGCAAGAGCGCGCCCGGGATGTTCGGGAAGGACGTCGAGGAACTGGCCGGGGATCGTTCGAGCGACCTGAGTGCGCTGAAGGGACGGAAGTGGGACGCCGTCATCGACGAATCGGCGTCGCTGAGCAGCGCACCGGAGTGGGTCAAACTCTCGGCAACTACGCTCAAGGACTCGGTCGATCAGTACCTGTTCATCTCCACGCGCTCGGTCTACTACGACCTGAGCGCGGTCCCCATGTCGTCGGCGGCGCCCGTCTACACGTTGGAGAACACGCCGATCGGTGAAGGGAAGCCGCTCCCGTACGGGCACGCCAAGGCGTACGCGGAAAAGGAAGCGCACAAGGCGATGCCTGGGCGGGTGACCGTGGTGCGTCCAGGGTTGATCGTTGGCCCGGGCGACGACACCGATCGCTTCACCTACTGGCCGGTGCGCGTGAACCGTGGCGGCGAGATGATTGCACCTGGCGACGGAACCGATCACGTGCAGATCATCGACGTGCGCGACCTGATGGCCTTCTGCATTCGCCT
>CAZWVG010000472.1:0-3099 GCA_964637355.1 uncultured Gemmatimonadaceae bacterium | reverse complement strand
TCTGACCTGCTCCCCTGAAACTGGAGTGGCTTGAGTGAGAGAGCCGGGTGAAATACCAACCCACCCGGACCATGAAGAAGCACCACACCGAGGAGCAGATCCTCGGGATTTTGAAGGAAGCGGAGCTCGGCAAACCGTTGCCGGAGCTCCTGCGCCAGCACGGCGTCTCGAGCGGCACGTTCTATCGCTGGAAGAGTCGCTACGGCGGGCTCGAGCCGAGCCAGCTCTCGCGGCTGCGCCAGCTGGAGCGTGAGAACAACGAGCTGAAGAAGATCGTGGCCGACCAGGCCCTCGACATCCGGATGCTCAAGGACGTGAACTCAAAAAACTGGTAGGGCCCGCCGCTCGGCGTGCCGCGACGGATTACCTCACGGAGGCGTATCCGGTCAGCGCGGTGCGAGCGTGCGGGCTGCTGCATTTGGCCGTGAGCAGCTACTACTACCAGTCCCACGGCCGACGCGATGAGGCGCCGGTGCGCTCCGCGCTGCGGCGACATGCCGAGGTGCGGAGACGCTGGGGCTATCGGCGTTTGCTCGTGCTGCTCCGACGCGACGGCATCCCGGACAACCACAAGCGGGTTTACCGGCTGTATCGCGAGGAGCGCCTGCAAGTCCGACAACGTCGGCGCCGCAAGCAGCGTCTCGTGCGTGGCACGGAGCCCGCAGCCACACCGCAACGTCCCAACGAGCGGTGGAGCCTCGACTTCGTGCATGACCGGCTGGTGAGCGGTCGCTCGCTGCGACTGCTCACCGTGCAGGACGACTACACGCGTGAGTGCCTCTGGATCGAGACCGACACCTCGCTCTCCGGCCCACGCGTCGCACGCGTGCTCGACTTCGTCGCCTCGCTCCGGGGCAAACCCACGAGCCTGATCACGGACAACGGACCCGAGTTCGCGGGCCTCGCACTGGAGCGCTGGGCGCACGAGCACGCCGTCAATCATCGCTTCATCACGCCAGGCAAGCCGTCGCAGAACGGCTACATCGAGAGCTTCAACGGCAAGCTGCGTGACGAATGCCTCAACGAACACGAGTTCATCAACCTCCCTCACGCCCGCGAGCTGATCGACGCCTATCGTGACGACTACAACCTGAACCGCCCGCACAGCGCCCTCGACGGACTCACGCCGAGCGAGTTTGCGGCCAAAATCGCGCGAGCCCCCATGGGGGCTCCTGGGGACCAGATCGGTCCTGCGCTTGCAGCCAATCCCTCCGTCAGTAAACCAACCCTCATCGATCCGGCTCTCTCATTTTAACCCTCCAGCTTCGGGGGGCAGGTCAGGCCTTCGAGGAGAAACTGCTGGCCGCAGGCTATCTCGATCAGCACGCGCCGCGCTACGCTGCGACGGGTTATGCCGTGCGGCAGGCGCAGACTTTCCGTGTGCAGGGCAATTTCCCGCGCATCGTCGAGGCTTCTCTGCCACGTGGGGTCGGCGAGGTAAGCTACAGCCTGAGTCTCGCCGCCTGTGCGGCGCATCTCGCGACCGACGCGGAAATCGCCGCCGCCCTCGGCCCGGGCGCTCCATCCTCCGCTTCAGCCTCCTGATTTCCGCTATGTCCGACTCGCCCTCCCGCCTCGATGTCTTCGCTGCCGATCTCAGGGAGGAGGTGCGCATCAAATGCCAGCCCGACACCGGCACGCCGCCCTTGCTCGAAGAAGCATTCACCGCCGTGGTGCTGGAGCATCTCGTAGAACACAACGAGGCGAGCGACGGCACCCTCTGCGCTTGGGAAGACAAATCCCGCGGATCGATTTCCGCCGCCAAGCTGAGCGCGTGGAGCCTCTCCGGCGACGGTGCGACCCTCGATCTCTTCGTCTCACTCTACCTCAACGAGGATGCGCCCACGCCCGTAACGCGGGCCGACACCGAGCAACAGTTCAAGCTGCTGCGCGGTTTCCTCCGACGGGCGCTGGAAGGCTGGCACACCAAGCTGGAGCCGTCGTTTCCCGTTTTCGAGGCGGCGCGGCAGATCTACGAGGCGCGCGAGGCACTTACGACGGCACGCTTGTTTCTTCTCACCGACGGCGTCGTGAAGTCCGCGGACATTGACCTAGAACAGATCGAAGGATTGGAGCTGCGCTATGTGATGTGGGATCTCGACAAGCTCAGCCGGCTACACGTCGGCGAGCGTGCGATCATCGAACTCGACTTCGAGCAAAACTACGGCGGCGCGGTGCCGGCTTTGGAGATCAGCGATGCCACCGGCGAATATCGGACTTATCTCGCGTTTCTCCCGGCGCCGATGTTGGCGCGTATCTATGGCGAGCACGGGCAGCGGCTGCTGGAGCGCAACGTGCGCGCGTTTCTCCAAGCGAAGGGCAAGATCAACAAAGGCCTTCAGAAGACGCTGAAAGAGGAGCCACACCGTTTTCTCGCCTACAACAACGGCCTCTGCTGCACCGCGGCGTCGGTGGAGATCGATGCCAAGAGCGACGGCCATGTGCGGCTGCGGCAGGTGCGGGATTTCCAAATCGTCAACGGCGGTCAGACCACGGCGAGCATCTACCATGCGTTGAAGCGCGAGAAGACCGACGTTGCGAATGTCGTCGTGCAGGTGAAACTCACCGTGCTGACGAATCCGGAGCGCGTGGCCGACATCGTCCCGCTCATCTCGAAATACGCCAACAGCCAGAACAAGGTGAACGCGGCGGACTTCTCGGCCAACGGTCGCTTCCATCTCGAATTGGAGAAGCTCTCGCGCACGGTCTGGGCTCCGGCAGCGAGCGGACTGGATCGCGGCACGCACTGGTATTACGAGCGGGCGCGCGGCTCCTATCCCGACGACAAGATGAGGCAGGGCACGCCGTCGCGGATTCGCGAATGGGAGAAACAGAATCCAGCCGCGCAGAAGTTCACCAAGACCGACCTCGCGAAATATGAACAGCTCTGGGCCGGACTGCCGCATGTGGTTTGCCGCGGGGCGGAAAAGAACTTCATCCAGCTCGCCCAGCGGCACGAAGACGAAGGCGAGCCGGTCGTCGACCTGAACTATTTCAAACAGGTCGTGGCGAAGATGATTCTGTTCAAAGCCGCGCAGCGGCTGGCACCCGAGGATTCCGGAAGTCCGCGCGCCCAGACCGTCGCTTATGCGCTCGCGT
>CAZWVG010000471.1:0-3101 GCA_964637355.1 uncultured Gemmatimonadaceae bacterium | reverse complement strand
CGCGCGCGGCGGCCGCCCTCGCCGAGCGGCGCAATGCCGAGTTGACCGCGCGTGCACGCACGGCACGCACCGCCATCGGTGCGTCGATCGACCGGCTGCGGCACGATGCAGCCGCGCAGGCGGCGTACGCCGCGGCCGCCGAGCGCGACGATGCGCCGCATTTCGATCGCACCCGTTAGGCACGAGGAGGCACGCCATGCCGCCGCGCTGGGAGTCCCCGTTCGATTCGTCGCCGCGTGATGCGGCCATGCTCGCCGAGGTGCTCGCCGCGCTGCAGTCGCACCTGACGAGTGCGTCCCCGGACGCCACCGGCGACCCCGGGAGCGAGGAAGGGGAGGGGCACTCCCCCGACGTGCAGGACCTGATCAGTGCCGCGTTGGCCGAACTGCATCGCGTGGCGCCGATCCCGCGCGCCGAGGCGGGGGTCGCCCCGGTCCTGGGAAGCGGCGTCGTCCATGAGCTGCTGCGGCAGCAGCGCGAGCCGCGGCTCCTCCTCGAGGCGGAACCCGAGCCTACAGTCGACGAGCGACTCTGACCCGTGCCGATCGCGCGCGCAGGCGCGGCATTAAGTTCCTCCAGCAGGCTGCCGATACCAATGCCTAGGCAAGGAGGATGCCGATGAAGATTCATGGCGGCAATGGAGGCCCCCAGCGTCCCGATCGTTCGCGCGATGTCTCGATCCAACCGGTCGAGTCGCGTGAGCAGGGCGCGAAACGGACTCCGTCACACGTGGAAAAATTCGACCGCGTCGAGATCTCCGACGCCGGGCGCGCGAAGGCGGCCCGGCTCGAGCCCACCTCGGCCGGCACCCGCGATCGGTTGGCCGAAGTGCGACAACGCGTCCTGAACGGCGCCTACGACGCCGATGCAGTGGTCGGCGAGGTTGCACGCAAGATCATCGACCGCGGCGACGTCTAGTCAAACTGCACGAAGGAGATCGGGACCATGAAGATCCTCGTCGTCGACGATTCGGCCACCATGCGCCGGATCCTGGTCAATTCGCTCCAGCGGATCGGCTACAGCGAGTGTGTGGAAGCGAGTGATGGGCGCGAGGCGGTCGACAAGTTCGACAGCAGCATCCAGTTTGTCATCACCGACTGGAACATGCCCAACATGTCCGGGCTCGACCTCGCCAAGGCGCTGCGCGCCCACGCCGACGGCAAGTCGGTCCCGATCCTCATGGTCACGACCCGAAGCGTCAAGGAAGACATCATCGCCGCCATCCAGGCCGGCGTGAACAACTACATCGTGAAACCCTTCACGCCCCAGGTGCTGAAGGAGAAGATCGATGCGGTCCTGAGCGGCGCCGCCGCCGCGGCCTGATCATGATCAACAAACAGCCGAGCGAGCTCCTGTACGACTCGGAAGCGACGCTACGCCTCGTGGACTCGGCGATCCAGGACATGGGAGAGTTGGGTGGGGAGGAGCAGGCGCCGCAGTCCCTCGAGCAGCGGCTGCAAGCCGTCCTGACGCCCGGCCCCGCGATGGGCCTCATCGGGCTCTCCGACATGCTCGCCCGCGGCTACGCCGAAATCCTTGGCGTCCTCGACTCCCTGCGCCAGAGCCGCAGCCTCCTCGAGCGTGCCGCCGTCGAGAAGATCCAGTCGACGCACGACAAACTGCGCGAAGTGTCCGATGCCACCGAGACGGCGGCGACGGACATCCTCAACGGGCTCGAACGCGCCAACACGATGGTCGATGACCTCGACGCGTACGCCGGCGAGCACGGAGAGCCCGACGATCGCGGCAGCACGATCCGCAACACGCTGCGCGATGAGCTCTTTGCGCTCATGGGGCACATGCAGTTCCAGGACATCACCAGCCAGCAGCTCAACTACGCGTCGGCTGTCCTCACCGAGATGGAGGCGCGCCTCGCCAACATCGCGCGCGTCTTCGATCCGGCCGCCTTCGGCGCCTCCCCCGCGCGCACCGTGATCGAGGCCGAGGATCACGACCGTCCCGTCACCTTCGACCCCAACGCGTCGACGCAGAATCGCGAGGAGCGCCAGAAGGTCGCCGACGAGATCGTCGCCACGAAGTCCGCGACCTAGACGACTCCTGCTCCACGCGCGCCATCGCCTCCCCGGCGGTGGCGCGCGTCGCGTTTCCAGACAAACGGCGGTGCGCGTCAAGAACCCTTCGCGCCGGGCCGAAACTTGAGGAGGACGCTCGCCGGTTGCACCACAAGCGCGTGCACGCCCCCTCTCCGATTTCGCATCGCTCGTGCCCTCGTACTCGCTCAACGACCTCGCTGCGCGCTTGATCGCCTCGGAGGCGGCGGCTGAGGATCACCGCGACATCCTCGCGATGCTCGAGGCGCTGGCGGCCGACGCCTCGCTCCCCGAGGGCGTCTGCGCGCTCATGAGCGACGCACTCGCGCATTGGCGGGACGTGAGCGCGGACGGGCGTGAGCAGGCGACGGTCGAGCTGCAATCGGTGGTTGTTGCTGCGCAGAATCGGCTCGAGCTGCGCGACAAGCTGGCGCTCGTGTTCGGCGAGGCCCAGGGAAGCGACTCGTCAGCTGCAACCGGCGCGCGCCGGTCGCGCCGCAAGCGCGCGACGCGCCCATCCGGGCCCGCGCGCGACGAAGGCGCGATCAGCGCGCTCCTTCCGCCGGAGCACGATCGCGCCCTCCTCGGGGACTTCATCGCCGAGAGTCGCGAGCTCCTCCAGATGGCCGAGGCGGCGCTCCTCGACCTCGAGAACACCCCCGACGACGTAGAGGCGATCAACACGGTCTTCCGCGCCTTCCACACGGTCAAGGGAACCTCGGCCTTCCTCGCGCTCGACACGATCACCGAGTTCGCACACCACGCAGAAACGGTCCTCAGTCGCGTACGCGATCGCGAAATTCGCTGCGTCGGTGGCTACGCCGACCTCGCGCTGCGTGCATTGGACATGCTCCGGGCCCTCGTCGACGCGGTGCAGGATGCGCACGACAGCGGTTCGCAGGTGATCCCCGCGGACTACGGCCGCCTCTTGCAGATCCTCCGCGATCCCGAATCCGCCGGAGTGTCCGAGGCGCCGCTCGTGTCTGGCGCGTTAGGCGCGAGCGCACCCCCCCACGTGCCGGTGGCCACGGGCGCCGGTGCCGGTGGCGG
>CAZWVG010000470.1:0-3112 GCA_964637355.1 uncultured Gemmatimonadaceae bacterium | reverse complement strand
CCCAGCTGCAACAGGCGCGCGTGGCACTCGACGAGGCGCGTCGCGACGACGCGCGAACGCTCCGCCTCGCCGCCGCCGGGGCGATTCCGGTGCGCGACCGCGAGCGCGCCGAGGCCGAGCTTCGCGTTAGGCTGCAGGACTCGTTGGCGGCGGCGGCCAGGTACTCCTCAGCGCAGGACGGGATTCGCGCCGCTCGCGCATCGCTCATGGGTGCCGACGCGACCCGCGGTGGCGGTGGCGTGCCGGTGCCGCTCGTGAGTCCAATCGGCGGGCGAATTCTTCGGATCTTCGAGTCGCACGACCGCGTGGTCGCGGCCGGAACGCCGCTCATCGAGGTCGGCGATCCGTCGCAACTGGAGATCGTGGTCGACGTCCTGTCGCGCGATGCCTCACGCGTCTCCGTGGGAATGCCGATGGAGGTGCGGCGCGCGGGCCAGGCAACACCGGCGCGCGCCCACGTCGAGCGCGTGGAGCCTGCCGCCTTCACTGCCCGTTCGGCACTCGGTGTGGACGAACAGCGGGTGAACGTCATCGGGCGCTTCGATACGCCGACGACCGGGCTCGGCGACGCCTTCGAAGTCGACGTGAGCATCGTCGTCTGGGAGCGTCCACACGTGCTGCAGATCCCCGCGGCGGCGCTCGTCCCGCTCGACTCCGGATGGAGCGTCTATGCCGTGCGCGATGGACGGGCGATGCGGCACCCCGTCGGTATCGGCGCGCGCGGGGCGCGCGACGCCGAGGTCACCAGTGGCCTCGCGCCGGGCGACTCGCTCGTCCTGCGTCCCGACGAGCGACTGCGCGATGGCGGACGCGTGCGGCCGGTGCGGTGAGTGAGCGGAGTGCGCGCACCGCCCGGCGACCGACCGCGGGGACCTACGCCGGCTTCGCCCATCGGCGGGCGCCGACTGCACTCAGTTGGAGTCTGGAAGGGTGAGGAGCGCTCGGGTCGCCGCGTGACGGGGGGTCGAGAGGATCTCGTCGGCGCTCCCGAAGTCGGCAAGGACCCCCTGCGAGAGGATTGCCACGCGGTCGGCGTACGCGCGCGCGAAGTCCACGTCGTGCGTCGAGATGACCAGCGCTCGTCCGGTGGACGCCAGCGTGCGGAGCACGTCGCCTAACGAACTCCGTCGTGCGGGATCGAGCGCCGAGGTCGGCTCGTCCAGCAGGAGGAGGGGCGGGTCGGGGGCGAGGGCACGAGCGATCGCTACCCGTTGTGCCTCTCCCCCCGAGAGTTCGCGCGGGAGCGCCGCCGCTCTCGGGAGCACGCCGAGCGAATCGAGGAGCGAGCGCGCCACCGACTCGGCCCGGTCCCGCGTCCAGCCTAACGCGTGGATGGGGGCGAGCGTCACGTTGTCGAGGACCGAGAGGTGCTCGAAGAGTGCGTTGGCCTGGAAGACCATCCCCACGGACCGTCGCCAGGCGCGCAGGCGCGACTCCGGTGGCAGGCGCCCGGGCTCGAGCGATACGTCGCCGACCCGCACCGCGCCTGCCGTGAACGGTTGGAGCGCGGCGATTGCCCGGAGGACGGTCGTCTTGCCGGCACCCGACACTCCCATGAGCGCACACACCTCGCCCGGTGCCACATCGAGGTCCACCCCGCGCAGCACCGATTGCCCACCGCGTGTGACCGTGAGCCCGCGCACGACGAGTGGCGCGCTCATGGATGGCTCCAGCGCCGCTCGAGCGCGATCGCCGCACGTGACAGCGGGAGCGAGAGGGCGAGATAGAGGAGCGCGCAGACCACCCCGGGCACGAACCAGCTCCCGATGTTGGTGGCGTAGATCGCCGTCTGCTTGGTGAGCTCGACGACGGTGATGACCGACACGAGCGAGGAATCCTTGAGGAGCGCGACGAAGTCGTTGGTCATCGGGGCGAGCGCGAGGCGGAAGGCCTGCGGTGCACGCACCAGGCGAAGGATCTGCAGTTCGGAGAGTCCGAGCGTACGCGCCGCCTCCAGCTGCAACGGCGCGATCGCCATCAGCGCCGAGCGGTAGATCTCCGACTCGTACGCGGCGTAGTTGAGTCCGAGTCCCACGACCGCCGCCATGAACGCGGGGAGGCGCACGACGCTCGACAAGCCGTAGTAGAGTACAAAGAGCTGCAGCAGAACGGGCGTCCCGCGCATCACCTCGACGTAGACGGTGAGGACGGCGCGCACGATGGGGTGTCCGTACACGCGACCGGCGGCGACGAGCACACCAAGGACGACCGCGATCGACATCGCGAGGCACGACAGGAGGAGCGTGAGCCCGGCGCCGCGCAGGAGGGCGGGGAAGTAGCGCGCGAGGCTTCCGTTGTCGCGTTTGGCCGCGGCGACGGCGCCGCCGCCTTCCTCGGCGACGACGCGCGCAAAGTGCGCGCGCTGCTGCTCGTCCCACACGTTCCAGCGGCGGAACGTCGCCTCGAGCGCGCCATCGCGCATGCGCGCACGCAGGATCGTGTTGGCCGAATCGCGAAGGGCGCTATCGGCGCGCGCGAAGACGGCGACGTAGTAGCCGCGGGCGAGCGCTTCGGGGACGATGTAGAACCCTCCCTGCCGCCTGAGGGCGCGCTCGGCGATCACGTGATCGAGCAGTACCGCGTCGAGCCGGCCGTCGACGAGATCTGAGTATGGGTGCACGTCGTCGTCGTACGAAATCGGGATGACGCCGCTCGTCTGCTGCGCCTCGAGGATCATGTCGTACGCGGTCGTCGCGCCGAGCGTCCCCACGCGCTTCCCGGTGAGGTCGGCGAGCGTCCGGTAACGTGCGGAGTCGGCGAGCCGGACCGCGAGCACCTCGCGAAACTCGAAATAGGGGAGCGAGAGCGCGTGTCGGGCGCGCAGGTCGGGGCGGTCCTCCACGCCGGAGAGCCCCACGGCGAAGTCGCCCCGCTCGACCGACGCCGGGATCGAGGCGTACGCCACTTGCACAAACTCCGGCGTGCGACCGAGCCCCGCGGCGATCATGTCGGCGATTTCGACGTCGAAGCCGCGCATGCTGTCGGGGTGCGCGGGATCGGCCTCGACGAACGGCGCCCCCCCTTCGGCGTCGCCCCCCCAGCGGAGCACGGCGCCCGGCGCACCGCTCGCGGGATTTCCTTGCCTCGACGGCGTGCACGCCATCGCCGTTAG
>CAZWVG010000469.1:0-3116 GCA_964637355.1 uncultured Gemmatimonadaceae bacterium | reverse complement strand
CTCGGCGTACGCGCACGTGCGTGCGTGTCAGGCGCGGCACGAGGTGGCGACCGGGCTTCTGTTCGTTGACGAGCGGGGGCGCGACATGCACGACATGATGCACACGCCGGAGACGCCGCTCATCGATCTCCCGTACGAGAAGCTCTGTCCGGGGCGCGCGGCGTTGGACGAGTTGATGGAGCAGTTCCGGTAAGCGCACGAGCGGGCGGCGGCGGGCGGCGGCAGGCGGCGGGGCACACTAGTGCACGATTGCCGTGGTACAGTGCCCGCCGTGCCCGCCGAACCGTACCGCGCCTAACGAACCCAGCGCAGCTGGGCGTGTGAGAGGAGCGCAGGGCGGTCGCGGGGGTCGACCTGCACGCGGTCGCCAATGCGCTCGAAGCGATAGACACGCCCGCTCGCCGGACCGCGCACGCTGGTCGCGCTCCCGCGAACGAGTTCGAACATGATCACGCTCAGGCGACCAGTGTCCGAGGGGGCAAGTCGGTGCTGGCCGGCGGGCGAGGTCGCAGCGCCGGCGGCGATCACCGCAGATCGCGCCGCGGCCCGGTTCTTTCCACAGCACATGGCAGTAAACCTCTTGAGAGTTAGGTGTCGTTCGTGGAACGGTCGGGGACCAGGCGCTCGAGGATGATCGAACCTCCCGAGATTGCGAGCCAGGCAACGACGCGGGCCGGCCAGTCGTTGCCTACCCAGTACGCCAACGGCGCCGCCACCCACATGCTCGAGCAGTAGAAGCAGTCCATCAGGTCGCCGAAGAATCCGGCGCCGGCCAGCCGGCGGAGGCGAGCCACGAGGTTCCATGGCCCGTCCTCCGCCGTGATGAGGTGCGTCACCCGCCACGTCGCCAGAATGGCGGCGACGAACGGCAGTGTGCTCATCGGTGAAATCCCCTCAGGTGATCACCGTGACCTGGAACGAGCGTTCGCTCAGGTTGCGGTGCGCCAGGTTGTTGACGCAGTTGACGATCGTGCGCTTGTAGGCGCGCAACTCCAACTGATAACAGCAGCTCACGGGGAATGCCGTCAGCGCCGGCATCGAGAGGCGAATCGCTCCGCCCGCCCACGTGGGCGCCGGGGCGTTCTGCGGGACCTGCCGCGCATGCTTGTAGTCGGGCCCCACCTGGAGCGCCGCCGGTACGGACGCGCCACCCAGGGGCGTGAGCGTCGGAGCGAAGTCCAACAGCGCCACCTCGAGGTTCTCGCCGTACGTGGTCTTCAAGTCGTAGCTGTGCAGGTGTCCCTGCGCATCGTAGGCGATGAAGTCGATCTCCACCGTGTCGCCTGCCCTGATGGTCACGCCTTCGCAGCCCGCCACCGAGATGACCTCCCCACCCGCCTTGATGATGCGCACGTCGAGGATGTCGGTATTCGGTTCGTCGGTGCATGTATGCACCGTCCCCGGCCCGCAGGGGTTGTCGGCCGGCCCGGTTCCCAGCAGCATCGTCTGGTTGTCGAGCATCACCGTGATGCGGGCCTCGTCCTGCGAGTCGCACACATCGAGCACGCGCGGATTCGACAACACGCCTCCCGCTTCGTCATAACCAACGACCCGCAGCGTGTACGCACCATCGCTGAAGTTCCCGTCGGTGAGCCAGGCGACGACCATGTCGATGTTCGTGCCGAGCCAGACCTTCGACGCGCCCCAGTCGGCAGGCGTGTGCGTCGCCTCGTAGTGCTCGAGCGTCTCGTACACGTGATGCCCGTCGATCGGCACCTGGGCGCTGAACGGCACGTCGACGTCGGTGCCGAGCACGAAGTCCCAGTACTCGCGGTTGAACGTACCGAGCGCCGCTGGCGGCATGGTGAACCAGCTCACGCCGTCCGCCGAGAACTCGATCTCGTAGTAGTCCACACCGCTGATGCAGGGGGTGGTTCCACGAATGTTGACCTGTCCGGCGAAGGGCGCGTCCCCGGTGTTCTCCACCAGGTTCGGATTCGCGTATCCGACCGGCGACGGATCTGCGCCGGGATTTCCGCCGACCTGATCCGCGTCGAAGTTGCAGACCTTGGCCAGTGCGAGGCACTCGCCTTCGGTGCAGTCGTTGATCGGGATGCAGCACGCCTCGTCGGTCGCCGTGAGCGTGACGTTCGACACCTGGTCGATGTTCCAACGCGCCTGGAACCATCCCTCGTCGACGATGACGTGCTCCTGCCCGCCGCAATTCTGCGTGGCGCGGAAGATGAGGTCGGGGGTGCAGTCCCACCACGGCTGCCACGGCCACCACGGCCAGAGGCGAATGCCCTGGAGCGCCGGAATGGACGGGAGCTTGGTCACCAGCTGATCGCGCAGCGAGGCGAGTTGCGTGGGATCGACAGCTGCAACGGCCGACATCGCCCGGGTGAGCGTCGGCGCGGTGGCGCGCGCAGCGAGCGTCCCACCCTTGGTCCCGACGCCGCTTGCCTGACGAGTGAGGACGGGTGCGGCGAGCGCGGCGCGCCCAGTCACGCGCGGGACCGAGGGTCCGCCGAGCAAGTGATCGAAGAGCGAGAGATCGGGCGCCGGATCGGGGAGCGGAATACGCGGGATCCGCGGTTCACGCTGCAGCGCTCCCCGGATGATCCCCGCGAGCGTCGGCTCGACGTACCAGCGGCGGAGCCTCCACCACCACCACGGCCACCATCCGCAGCACCAGCGGAAGGTGAGAGTGAACGACCCGTTCGCGTCGGTCGTGGCGCATCCTACCTGCTGCTTGCTCCACCACCACCACCATGCGTCCACGTCATACGCGCAGACGACCGCGCCGGGGACCGGCGAGCCATCGGGGCACAACACGCGACCGTGCACGGTGAAGGTGCGGCACCATCGGAGCCACCAGAACCAGTAGTACGGCGTGATACGGATCGCCGGGATCGTGAACGCATCGCGCCCGCCGAAGCGACGGCGTGGAACGTCGACACCGATGGTCTGGAGCCCGATGAGCTCCTCGTCGCTCGCGTCAGGGGGGCCGACGACGACGCGGAGTCCGGTCTGCTTTGTGTCGACATCGAAGGCGACTTCACCCGCGCCCTTCCTGTCGAGGTTCACGGTCTGGGATGCGACCGGGGTGCCACCCGAGGTCAGCAGTACCTTGACCGGTTGCTTGGGGTCAAACCCTTCGATGCCGGACGCGTCGA
>CAZWVG010000468.1:0-3138 GCA_964637355.1 uncultured Gemmatimonadaceae bacterium | reverse complement strand
GGCCGATGCGGGTCCCGACGCCCGCGCTCTCGTCGCCCGTGGCGAGGGCATCGGCGAGCACGTCGCCCAGGGGACGGTCCCACGTGTCCGTCCCCCGTGCCAGCGCCGAGAGGAGGCTCTCGACTTCGTGGCGCAGCGTGGGATCCGACTCGCAGCTGCGATCGAGGTAGGCGTCGCGATCGGCGCCGGTGAGTTCGAGTGCGGCGTCGAAGAGGGCGCGGATGCGTTCGAGTCGCGCCGGCGTGAGGGCGGGATCCCCTTCCGGGGAGTCGCCTCCGCTCCTCACATGCCGTCCATCTCGCGCTGCAGGAAGGCGCGCGCAAAGGTCCAGTCGCGCTTGACGGTCGCCGGGGAGATGCCTAACGACTCGGCGGTCTGTTCGATGTCGAGCCCCCCGAAGAACCGCAGTTCCACCACGCGCGCCTGGCGCGGGTCGAGCGATGCGAGCTTGTTGAGCGCATCGTCGAGCGCGATGAGGTCCACCGACCGTTGCGGCGCTTCGGCGACCGACTCGTCGAGCGTCACGCGGTCCCCTCCTTCGCGCTTCCCCGCGCGCTTGCGCCGCGCGTGATCCACGAGGATGCGGCGCATCGCCTGCGCCGCGATCCCGAAGAAGTGCGAACGGTTCTGCCACGACGCGTTGCGCTGGTCCACGAGACGGATGTACGCCTCGTGCACGAGCGCGGTAGGCTGCAGCGTGTGATCGCCTCGCTCCGCGCGCATGTAGTGCACGGCAAGCTTGTGCAGCTCGTCGTAGACGAGCGGAACGAGCTGGTCGGCCGCGCCATCGGCTCCTCGTTGCAGATCCACGAGGAGGCGCGTGACGTCGTGCGTCGTCTCGGACGGCGGCGCCGGCGGCGGGGCCGTGGTCGAATTGTCGGGGAGTTGGCTCACGGCGCAGAAGGAGAAGGGATCACCGTGCGTACTGGCAGGAATCAGGCCAGCTCAGGCGTATCCTCGCCCCGGTGAGCCGAAAGGGCAAGTCACACGACGGTCTCGCGCGAACGTGAGCCGAATTGCTGCGCGCCTGCGCGTGGTGGTGTGAAGGGGCGATCGGAGCTGTCATCGCCCTCCCATTCCTCGAAAGCCGACGCCCTTTCCAATTCAGCCGTGAGATCACCAATGCCCCCCGTCCGCACCCTCCGCCTCGTCGCCGCCGCGCTCGTCGTCCTCGCCGCTCCCTCCGTGGTGCAGGCGCAGTCGGCGCAACGCTACTCCGTCCAGGCTTCGGGCCTCTTCGTCGGAACATTCGGCGAAGCATACGACGGCCTCAAGGCCGGTCCCGGATTCGAGGCGCAGTTTCGCATTACGCCGAGCGCGTGGTCGTACGGCTTCGGCATCCAGGGCTCGACCCACTCGTTCGATGACACCTCGCTCGGCGACGAGAGCGTGACACTGGCCGGCGTCTTCTTCGAGCCGCGCCGAGTGATCGACGTCGGCAGCTCGCAGTTTGCCCCGTATGTCTCGGCACGCCTCGCCTACCTGCAGCAATCGCTCGACCTCACCTATCAGGGGACCAAGATCACCGCCGACGCGAGCGGCGCGCAGGTCAACGCCGGTGGCGGTGTTCTCATCCGCCTCTCGCCCAAGGTCAACCTCGACCTCGGCGCGACGTATGGTCTGATTCACTTCAGCGACGTGAAGGTCGACATCGAGGGCGTCGGCAACACGACGGTAGACGGTTCGAGCGGCAACGGGCGGAACCTTGTGCTGCGCGCGGGGCTGGCAATCGGAATCAAGTAGTTTTCAGAAGACGAGAAGACGAGAAGACGAGAAGACGAGAAGACGAGAGGTTGCGCTCGCGCACTCTCGTCTTCTCGTCTTCAGAAACTCGTCCTCTGAAAACTCGTCTTCTACTTCCTGAGCTCTCGCGACCGTTCCAGGTCTTCCAGAAACATCTCCTCGGCCTGGCGGCCGATGTCGGCGTCTTCGATTACGGCATCCAGCTCGAAGTTGATCGCGACGCCGAGGATGTTGAAGTCGGTCGACCCTACACGGACCCAGCGACCGTCGACCACGTTGGATTTGGCGTGCATCATCTCGCCGCGCCATTCCCAGACCCGCACCCCGTTCTTGAGCATTCGCTGGTAGAACGGCGTGATGATCGTCCTGAGCCACGGGTGATCGAAGCGTGACGGGACGAGGACGCGTACGTCGACGCCGTCGCGGGCCGCACCGGCGAGCGCTTCCACGAGGCCAAGTGACGGCGCGAAGTAGGCGCTCGCGATCCAGATCGTGCGTTCCGCGCCTAACGCCTGCATCTGCAGTGCGCGCGAGACGCGCATGCGTCCCGGCTCGCCCTCGATGATCCCCACCAGCGACGGCGGATCGATGTTGGGATCGAGGTGCGACGCGCTGGGGCTCCGCAGGAGGCGCGTACCGCGCGGGCGCCCTTCGCGGGCACGCGTCCACATGCGCGCGAACGAGTTTTCGAGATCACCGGCGGCGGGACCGGCGATGCACACGGCGGTGTCGCGCCATGGGGAGCGGCGACGGCGCAGCACTCCGTGCTTCCACTCCTTGCCGATCCCGATGCCGCCAGTCACCCCCTCCGCGCCATCGACGACCAGCACCTTGCGGTGATCTCGCGGCAGGATCCCGAACCAACGATGGAAACCCGGCGTGTTGAACATCCGGACTTCCACGCCCGCGTCAACCAACGGGCGAAAGAATCGCATCGGCGTCCCCATGCGCCCCACCCAGTCGACGAGAAGGCGTACGCGCACCCCGCGTCCAGCCGCGTCGAGGAGCGCCGAACGAAAGCGTTCGCCCACTTCATCGTCGCGGAAGATGTATCCCTCGAACGCGATACGCTCACGCGCGCGCCCGATGAGTTCGAACATGGCATCGAAGGTGGCCGGTCCGTCGCGCAACAGCCGTACACGGTTGCCGCTCGACACGTCGGCGGCGGCGATCCGCCAGAGCCCGCGCGCGAACGTGCGTGTGCGCTGCACCAATGGCAGGAGCGCCTCCACCGCCGCCTCGGCGGCACTCTCCGCTGCCGCCTCGGCCGCTACTTCCGGCGTCGATGTTCGCGACGACGCGACCGCCGCATCTGTCGCCGCATCTGCCGCGACGTCGGCCGCTCGCTCGGCCGCTGCCTCGAGTACTTCGCGGCGCGTGCGCTCGCTCATCGTT
>CAZWVG010000467.1:0-3144 GCA_964637355.1 uncultured Gemmatimonadaceae bacterium | reverse complement strand
GACGGGAGACGGGGGACGGGAGACGGGGGTGGCGCTTCGCGCCGTGGGCGTGGCGAAGCGGTTCGGGGCGGTGCGCGCGAACTCGAACGCGTCGCTTTCCGTCGCACGCGGGGAGATCCACGCGGTCGTTGGGGAGAACGGCGCGGGGAAGTCCACGCTCATGCGCATGCTCGCGGGGATGTTCGCGCCCGACGAAGGGATCATCGAGGTCAACGGGCGCGACGTGACGGGGTGGACGACGCGCGAGGCGATCGCCGCTGGCGTGGGGATGGTCCACCAGCACTTCATGCTCGTCCCGACGCTCACCGTCGCCGAGAACCTGGTGCTCGGTCAGGAATTGACCAAAGGTGTGCAGCTGGACCGTGCCGGCGCCGAAGCAGCGGTTCGCGCGCTCTGCGATCGCACCGGGCTCACCGTCGATTCGCGTCGCCTCGTCTCGGACCTTACCGTCGGCGAAGCGCAGCGCGTCGAGATACTCAAGGTCCTGTATCGCGGCGCGAAGATCCTCATCCTCGACGAGCCGACGGCGGTCCTGTCGCCGCCCGAGGTGGTGGAGCTGTGGCGCGTACTGCGGCGCCTGACGAGTGAAGGAGGAACGGTCGTCCTCATCACCCACAAACTCGACGAGGTGATCGAGATATCGAAGACCATCACGGTGATGCGGGCGGGCGAGACGGTCGGGAGCGTCCCGACGCGCGAGACGACGCCTGCGGGAATTGCCCGCATGATGGTCGGGCGCGATGTGGCGCTCGGGACATTGGACGGGGGACGGGAGACGGGGGACGGGAGTGCGGCTGTCGCCGCGGATCGAGTCCTCCTCGTGGATCACCTCACCGTCGCGTCCTCTCGCTCGCCTAACGAGGTCGACGACGTCTCCTTCGACGTGCGCGCCGGGGAGATCTTCGGGATCGCCGGGGTCGAGGGGAACGGGCAGACGGAACTCATCGAGGCGATCGCCGGGTTGCGCGCGCCGAGCGCCGGCACGATCACGCTCGAAGGGAATGACATCACGAAGTTCTCCGTGCGGGCGCGGAGCGACGCGGGGCTCTCGCACATTCCCGAAGATCGTCACCGCCGCGGCCTCGTCCTCGACTACGCCGTCAGCGACAACCTCATTCTCGGTCTCCAGGATCGCTTCGCGACAAGTGGTGCGCTGCAGGGTGACCGCATTCGCGCCAACGCCGAGCGTCGCATCTCGGAGTTCGACATCCGCCCGCCGGCGCCCGGGCTTCCGGCGCGCGCCCTCTCCGGCGGCAACCAGCAGAAGATCGTGATCGCCCGCGAGATGCGCGGGCGTGAGTACTCGCTCCTCCTCGCCTCGCAGCCTACACGCGGAGTGGATGTGGGGGCGATCGAGTTCATCCACGCGCAGCTCCGCGCCGCCCGCGAGGCGGGCAAGGGAGTCCTCCTCGTCTCGGCAGACCTGGTGGAGGTGCTGTCGCTGGCGGATCGCGTGGCGGTGATGTACGAGGGGCGGATGGTTGCCATCCTCGACGGGGCGGACGCGACGCGTGAGCGGGTGGGCTCCTTGATGGTCGGTCTTGGGACGGGAGACGGGGGACGGGAGACGGGAGTGGCGCCTTCGGCGCCGGATGCGGAGGGCGCATGAGTCTCGTCAATCCGCGCATCCCCTCACCCGGGAACGACACAACCCCCCGTCCCCCGTCCCCCGTCTCCCGTCTTCTCTCGGCGTTGCTACCACCCGCCACCGCGCTGCTCATCGCCGCGGTCGTCGGCGACCTCCTCATCCTCTCGTTCGGCCAGTCCCCCGCCGAGGTCTTCAAGCTCCTCCTCGAAGGGACGTGGGGGAACGCGTATGGCTTCGGGCAGGTGGTCTACAAGGCGACGACGCTCACCTTCACCGGGCTCTCCGTCGCCATCGGGATCCGCGCGGGGTTGTTCAACATCGGGGCCGAGGGGCAGCTGGCGATGGGCGGGTTCTGCGCGGCGCTCGTGGGGCTGCTGCTCCCGGCCGGCACGCCGGGGTTTGTCGCCATCCCGCTGTGCATTGCCGCCGCGGCGTTAGGCGGGGCGACGGTCGCCAGCGTTCCCGGCGTCCTCAAGGCGCGATTCGGGGCCAGTGAAGTGATCGTGACGATCATGGTCAACTTCATCACCCTAGCCTTCCTCAACTGGATCGTCTCGGCGAAGCTCAACGTCGCCGAATCGTTGCACACACCGGAGATCAATGCCGGCGCGGTGGCGCGCCTCTCGGACGTCTTTTCGATGTTCCGCGGGTCGGCGGCGAACTTCGTCCTCCTCGCCGCCCTTGCAGCTGCCGGCTACGTCGGCTGGTACCTCTTCCGCACGCGCGCCGGCTTCGACCTGCGCGCGGTAGGGCTCCAGCCCGACGCCGCGGAGTACGGCGGCGTGAAAGTCGGCGCCGTCTGGCTCAGGGCGATGCTCCTCGCCGGCGCCCTCGCCGGGATCGGCGGGACCAACTACGTCCTCGGCTACAAGCAGTACTACGAAGAGGGATTCGCCGCCGGCGCCGGCTTCATCGGCATCGCCGTGGCACTCGTCGGGCGCAACCACCCGGTCGGCGTGGTGATCGCCGCCTTCCTCTTCGCCACGCTGTCGCAGGGGGGGCTGGCGGTGAACGCGGTCGTCCCCAAGCAGATGGTGGACGTCCTCACTGCCGTGGTGATCATCGCCGTGGCGACCTCGGTCCCCGAGGTGCAACGCCTGGTGAAGGGGGCGGCGACGGGGATCGGGCGCGGCGCCCGGCGAGGAGCGGCGCAATGATCGTCCTCGCCTTCCTCGTCCAGACGCTGCGCATCGCGATCCCGTATCTCTTCGCGGCAGCTGGCGGCATCCTGTCGGAGCGTTCGGGAATCATCGCCCTCACCCTCGAGGGGTGGATGCTGAGCGGTGCCTTCACCGCGGTGATCGGGGCGTACTATTCGGGTTCGCCGTGGGTCGGGATGCTGTGTGGCATCGGCGGCGGCGTCCTCGCGGCGCTCCTGCACGCCCTCGCGTGCATCCGTTTCCGCGCCGACCAGGTGGTCGTGGGGATCGCGATCAATCTGATGGCGGTCGGGGTGACACGGTTCTTTCTCCGGTTGGCGTTTGATTCGTCTTCGAATTCTCCGCGCGTGGTGGGGTTTGAATTCGGGACGGGGGACGGGGGACGGGGGACGGGGG
>CAZWVG010000466.1:0-3145 GCA_964637355.1 uncultured Gemmatimonadaceae bacterium | reverse complement strand
ACCACCGACATCCTGCTCGAGGTCGCGTATTTCACGCCGCGCAACGTGCGCGCCACGCGCCGCGCACTCGGGATGAACACCGACGCATCGTACCGTTACGAGCGCGGGATCGATCCGGAGATCACCCCGCATGCGCTGTCGATCGCGGCGCAGCTGCTCTCCGTCGTTGCCGGTGGATCGGTCGACGGCCAGGCGATCGACGTCGGCGCACCCCCGGCGGCGCCCGCGCCCGTGACCATCACCCCGCGTCGCATCGCCCAGCTCCTCGGCGATCAGGTGTCGGCGGCCGAGGCGGCGCGCCTGCTGTCGTCGGTTGGGTTCACGGTGACCCGGAGCGGGGATCAGGACGACACACTTTCGGTCGTGGCGCCGTCGTGGCGGCACGACGTGTCGCGCGACGCCGACCTGGTAGAGGAAGTCGCCCGCCTCCGCGGCTACGACGTCCTCTCCGACGTGGTGCAGCCCTTCCGCCCGGGGACGGTCCCCGATCACCCGTTGCACGTGACGGGGCGACGCGTGCGCGACGCGCTGGTGGGGAGCGGGATGTTCGAGGTCCACCCGCTCCCGTTCGTGGCGGGGAATGACTCGACCCACGCGCGCGTGGAGAACCCGCTCGCCGATGACGAGCCGCACCTGCGCCTCTCCCTGCTCGAGACGCTGGCACGCCGCGCCGAGTACAACCTGAGCCGGCGTCAGGGCGATGTACGCATTTTCGAGGTAGGGTCGGTCTTCGCGCCGCGCGCGGGACAGCTCCCGGCCGAGAAGGTGCGCGTCGGTGCACTGATCATGGGGAACCGTCGCCCGCCGCACTTCACCGACACGTCGCGTGAAGTCTTCGACGAGTGGGATGCCAAGGCGTTAGGCGAACGCATCGCCGAGTTGGCGTATCCTGGGCTCCCGATCACGCTCGACCCGGGTGACGGTGCGCCGGTGCTGTGGCGCATCTCGGCAAAGGGGGGAGAGATCGGCACGGTCGAGCGCCTGACGCTCGACAAGCCGGTCTGGGCGAGCGCGGCGTTCGGCGTCGAGGTCACGCTCGGGCGTCTCTCCAGCTCCCCCGTGGCGCCCCCAGGAGCACATCAGTATGGAGAGAAGCTCACGGGACGCACCCCGACCAAGGGGCACGTCAAATATCGCCCGCTCCCGACCACCCCTGCGGCTGAATTCGACCTCGCGCTTCTCGTACCGAACGGGGTCGCGGCAGCCGAGGTCGAGCGTGTGCTGCGAAAGAGCGCGGGCGATCTTCTCGAACAGCTCGAACTCTTCGACGAGTTCACGGGAAGCGGAGTGCCCGATGGGCACCGGAGCATCGGCTGGCGATTGACCTTCCGCGATGCCACACGCACACTTCGCGACAAGGAAGTCGAAGGGCGTCGTCAGAAGATTCTGCGCACATTGGAGAACGAGCTCGGTGTCCGAACCAGATCAGCCTGAGTCCGCCGCATTCCGGCAGCTCGACCAGCTCGTCCGCAATCTCGGGGAGGAGCTGGCCGGCTTTCGCCGGCGTGCGCTCGCCGCCGAAGCGCGTGTTCGCGTGCTCGAGACCGCGGTGCAGGAGGGAGGGGACGCGCCAAGCCTCGAACGGCTGCGCACCCTCGAGGGCGAGAACGCCGACTTGCGCGCACGCGTTGCCTTTGCCACTGAGCGTACGCAGCAGCTCCTGTCTCGAGTCCACTTCCTCCGTCAGCAGCAAGGGCGTCCGGTACCGCCCGCCGCCCCAACGTCATCCCCCGGCGCGCGCGCATGAGCGACAAGAAGCACGTCGTAAAGGTCGTCATCGTCGGCGAGGAGTACACGATCCGATCCGACGCCTCGCCGGAGCACACCCGCGCGGTCGCGCAGTATGTGGATCAGGCGATCAAGCGCGTGCTGCACTCCGCGCCCGTCGTCGAGAGCCACAAGGCGGCGATCCTGGCCGCGCTGCAGATCACCGATGAGCTCTTTCGCGCGCGCGAGTCCGCGCAATCGGTAGACGAAGCGATGGATTCGCTGTCGAGCGAGATCCGCCGCTGGCTCCCGCCCGCCAAGCGTGGAGACACGGGAGAATTCCCGGCGATCCACGGCGGCGTTGGCAGCGAGTAGACGTCTTATCTCTCGAGGGCGCGCGTTGAAGCGTCGCCCCCGCGTCTCCTCGCGTCGGTTCGAGGACGCAGGCCAGAGGTGAGGTGACCGCCAGCTCATGGAAGCGCTCTCGCCCAAGCGCCTGATTGCCAACCGCGTCACCGACCGGTAGCTTGACGGCAGTAACCCGCTGACACGTAGGTTGAAGCTCCTGCACGACTTAGCGTCTCCCGTCCCGCGCCCTTCGCCGGCGCCGGATCGGCGATGCGTTCGGGCAAGCTCCATGCGATGGCAGCTGCGGTTTTCCCTCGACGTCGCGGTGCCGCCGCGGTGGAGCATAGATGGAACCGAATTCGACACTTCTTGTCGCTGCACTTGGCGTGCTCGCAGTCGTGGCAGCCGCGGCGGCTTTCATCTTTGGACGACGTGCGGGACAGCAGGGAGAACGCGAAGCGCAACGACTGGCGAAGTCGAGCGCCGAGGAACTCACCAAACGAATTGTCGGAGACGCCGAGCGCGAGGCGGAGTCGCTGCGCAAGAGTGCGGTTCTGTCCGGCAAGGAAGAGCTGATCAAGCTGCGCGAAGCGTGGGAGGTCGAGGCACGCCACCGCCGCGAGGAAGTCGAGCGTGAGGAACGCCGCGTCGACGAGCGCGAGAATCAGCTCGAGAAGAAGATGGATCTCCTCGAACAGCGCGACCGCGAGCTCGGTCGCCGCGCCAGCGATCTCGGTCGCAAGGAGAAGTCCGTCGAGGGGCGCGAGCAGGAGCTCGACAAGCTGATCGCCGATGAACGGCGCCGTCTCGAGACGCTCGCCGGGATGTCGGCATCCGAGGCCAAGGTCGAACTCATCGCCCGCCTCGAGCGCGAGGCCGAAGCGGACGCCGCCAATCGCCTGCGCGAGATTCGCGACAGCGCGAAGAAGAACGCCGAGCGTGAGGCGAAGAAGATCGTCGCGCTCGCCGTCCAGCGGATCGCGTCGGAGCACACGTCGGAGATCTCCGTCTCGTCGGTCGCGCTCCCCAACGACGAAATGAAGGGGCGCATCATCGGGCGCGAGGGGCGAAACATCCGTGCCTTCGAGCT
>CAZWVG010000465.1:0-3164 GCA_964637355.1 uncultured Gemmatimonadaceae bacterium | reverse complement strand
CGGATCGCATCGGTGACGATGCCGGGATCCATGACTTCGCCTTCGACGATGGCGTCGGCGAGGAGCGGGGTAATGACGACCTTGGCGAGTTCGGGCTCACCGCGCCCATGATCGACAACGGCGACCTTGATGAGTCCTGAGCCGACGTCGAGGCCGATCGTCGTCTTCTTGCGACCGAAGAGCGCCATAACGAGGAGTGGTTGCGGAGGTGGAGCTGGGGACGCGCGTGATGCGCGCAAGGCCGGTACAGCAGACACATTGACCGGAGTATCGGTCGATGTGCCCTTCACACGACCGTCTATGGCACGTGGTAACAGCAGAATGCGCCTGCCGTTGCGTTTTTCTGCCGACGTGCGTCATATCACGACGGCAGGGTGATCGCGCGTTCCACGGCATGCGGTCGTACGACCACTTCGCGTGATTTTTCCCGCGACGAAGCCCCTAGTCCCGGAGTGCCGCCCACGCGCGCTGTCGCGTCGGAACGAGGCGCGCGGACCACTCGAGCGCGCGATCGACGGCGCAATGCGAGCGCTGGATGCGTGTCATCCCACCCAGCGTCGTGTGATCGCCAGCCGCAACGACGGCATCGCCAGCGAGGACCGCACCCAGCACGCTCCCGCCGACGCCGATCGAGCGCAGGTCATCGCGCGTGATGACGACGCCGGCGAAGACGGCACCGTTGCTCAGCGTGAGATCGCCGTCGACGAGGAGCACGCCCTGCCCTGTGCCTCCCCGCATCTCTATGTCACCACGCGCCCAGATGAGCGGCGCATAGGTGGCGCACGGACTCGCAACCGTCGGCGATCCCCAGTTGTCGAAGCGCGTGCGATCGCACGCGGTCCCCATCACCACGGGCGCCGGTGACACCACGCTCCCCGCAGGGATCACCAGGGCAGCGTGTGCGGTGAGCGTGGCCCACGTCTCCGCACCGAAGACGCGATAGCGCGCGGTGTCGGCGGCGCTGCTGTCCTCACGTAGGGGGGGAACCCCGACGATGCGACCGCTGGTGCTCCCGAGTCCGCACGTACCGTCGCAGAGACGTGTGGTATCGGGGAGGGAGAGCGCCGCGGTCGAGAGCGCGGTGGCGCAGCTCCCTCCCCACGCGGCGAGCGACGTGTCGGTGCCGACGACGCGCGCGCTGTCGATCACGGTCACCGAATCGCGCGCGATGAGAGCGGCGTCGGTGACGACGTCGGGCAAGGCGAGTCGAAAGGCGACCTGCACGGCGCGCCTGGCGAGAGTGTGGCTCGCCGAATCGCCGGCCGAGCCGGTGCTGACGGTCCAGAAGTGCGTGCGCGACGCGCGGGTCGTTCGCGTGACGGCGTAGGACGCGTTGCGCACGAGCGTGTCGGGGCCGATGGTGCTGCCGACAGGGAGCGCGGCGAACGATGCGGCGGGCCAACGCCTGAGGAGGTCGTAGGCGCCGGCGTCAGCCGCGTTGGCAGCGCGCCGCATGACCTGCTCATCGCGCGCACGCGCGAAATCTCCCCTTCCCAGCGCGAGGGAGCCGATTGTCAGGACCGCGATGAGAAGTATCGCAATGAGGACGGTCAAGAGCGCGACGCCGCGTCGAGGCGAGAGCCCTCTCGGGCGTCGCCGTGGTCGCGCGCGCCGCACCTCGGCGCAAACCTGTTGCGAGTATCGCTTGGCGCTCGCGAGGAAGATGGTGTCAGCGGTCATCGTGCATTGCGGAGCGGGATACGGATCGAGAGGGAGTCGCGTCGCTGCGCGCGTGCGACGCCATCGGCTCTCACGAGTTGGCGGGTGATCGCGCCGAGTGAGAGGTCGAGCGTGCGTGCGGGAGTGCGCGGTGCGGGTGCGAGGGGGGCGCCGGTGGAGTCGTGCCATTGGAAGGCGAGCCCGCTGGTTCGACCGAGGGGGGCGTAGGGGAGGAGCGGCCCCGCGACGGGCTGGATGACGTTCCACGCGGCGCTCGTCGCGCTCCATTCGGTCCATCCGACGGTCCATTCCGCTCCGGATCGGTAGAGAGCGAAGCGCTCAGGTCGGAGGATGCGGAGGACGGCGCCGGTCGAAACGGTGGCGGGGAGCGGTGTGACGAGCGTGAGTCGCCATCCCACCGTGCCGGCGTCGGCGAGGGAATCGAGGTACGGGGTCGTGAGGCAGGCGTTGCGTAGCGGCGTCGTCGCTCGGAGTGCGACGTGGACGAATCGATCGTCGGCGGCGCCGAGTGATGTGCCTTCGTCGAGGGCGACGAGGGTGTCGCCGGGCTGCGGCGATGTGTTCCACCAGGTGAGGGTCGCGCCGGAGACGATCGCCGCCGGTGCGACGTCGACGTATGCGTGGCCTGGGCCTAACGAGCAGGCGAGCGCGCTGCCCACGTTGCCGAGGAAGGCGACCGAGGAGTCGGAGCCGCTGAGGAGGTCGCCGTCGGTGGCATCGAGCGACTGGACCGCTCCCTCGATGGCGAATCCGGCCACCGCGAGCTGCGCCCGTTCGTCGGCCATGAGGGCCAGCCCGCGGGTGAATCGTTGCGAGCGGTCGACGAGGCGGTAGAGGGCAGCGCCGAGTGTGCCGGTGATGATGAGTGCGGCGAGGAGTTCGACGAGGACGAATCCACGTCGGTTGGTGCGGCGCGCGAGTCGTTGTGGCGTCAATCGCATGGGATGAGCGCCTCCTCGATCACGGGTTGTCGGACGCGGGTCGAGCGCGGGGTGAGCACCGCGCGGATGTCGCGAGTTCCTGGCGCTGCGGCAATCGTCCAGCGCACCGTGCCGGCGCCCGTGGTCTTGCTGCCGGCGGCGAGCGTTGCGCATGGAGTGGCGCGGAGCGAGTCGACGACGCTTGCGGTCTCTCGAGTCGCGAGGGCGACGGCGCGTGCGGAGGCAGCGAGTCGGGCGAGGTAGGTCGAGGTGGCGGCGACGTCGAGCGCTGCGGTGGCGAGGAGGACGATCGCGACGACGACTTCGACGAGGGTGAAGGCGTCGCGGGCGCGAGCGGGCGCGGGGTGGCGGTCGACCGGCGGAGCGTCGAGTTGCGTCGAGCGCCGGGTTCCACGGCGCGCGGCGGGAGAGAAGGCGGGGTGGTGTCGGCGGGGCATACCGCACGTTAGGCGTGCGGCGCGAAGGTGCAGTACCGAAACCGTGCGCCCCCTACCGAATCATTGCATCGCGGGGCCTGGCGATGTCGGTCATCTCACAAATGGT
>CAZWVG010000464.1:0-3164 GCA_964637355.1 uncultured Gemmatimonadaceae bacterium | reverse complement strand
AGCACCGACTCGCAGCGACGCACTAGCGACGGACTGCCAGCTCCCGCAGCATAACGCAGAAGCTCACCTGCGGGCGAAGGAAATAAGAGCGCGCGGCGGAGCCGCGCGCCATCCCCAGCTCGCCCGTCTGGTGCAGCGTTCGTTATACCTCACGCGAGGACGTTTGGCAGAGCTTCGCGCATAGATGACAGGCGTTCTCAATGCTTCTCCGCTGTAGTGACTCCGAGCCACCGATCGATAAGCTCGACGGAGCCAGAGTCTGCCGCGCGCAACGGAGTGATCGTCGCGGTCATGACGAGACGTTCCCAATCGCGCGGATTCGTCACAAAGTCCCCGTAGTAGCGAACATCGTCCACGCGACGAAAGTGGCGAAACCACACGCCGATCTCAGCCGCCTTGTTGCGGATGTAGTTGTATGGGCCTGAGACGCGAGCAAGTGCGAACGGGTAGTGATGGGCGAAGAGCAGAACGCGATCGCCGATGTCCATCTCGTGCGCGAAACCCCAGTAGTTGCGCTGGTTGGACGGCAAGTCGCTCTGCGTGATCGTCATCAGATCGGGTATATCACCGGCGAAGTCGAGTCCGATGTATCCGGCTGCGAGAGATTCGACAGTGTGTCGAACGGCACCGACCGCCTCCGCCGGATGAAGCTGCATGCGCCAGTATGTCACGTTCCCGACTTGAGTGTCTGGTGGAGGTATAACGCAAATGTTGAGCTGCGGCCGAGGGAAATAGAGCGCGCGGAGCGCGCGTACACTAGCTCGGCCGTCTGCTCCAACAACTGTTACACCGTGGAGCAGGGGAGCCGCGGTGCCTCCTCGCCCGCTCGTCGCAGTCTGGGGTTTGGGGGGCGCCGTGCAGGGCACGGACGAGGCAACGAGGCACCTGCGGAATGCGTGGCGCAAGAGACGCCGCCCTCCCTCGCCACGCATTTCGCGAGTCAGGGCATCGCGCGTTGTTCGCCCCAGCACCGTGACTCGGCACGCATCTCCCGCCACGTGGAAGGCGCCGGCGTCGGTAGTTCGGGCGATAGCCCAGGGCAACCCAAACCGCGTCCCAGCGAAGTACCGGCGAGTTCTGCGACGCACGCCGTGTGTCCGAGAAAACCTACAATCGAATTGCCAGCTTCCGCGGTGTAACGCTCAGTTGAGCTGCGCGGGCGTCAAATAAGAGTGCGCCCGGAGGGCGCACCAATCAATAGCGCCCGCGTCTGCTCCAACGCCAGTTAGGCGGCCGGCACGCAGCGCTGCGAACCGAGCGCTATTGGATCCTTGGCGCACGAGCGACCCGGCCGTCCGGAAAAGCTTGTACGTAGCCGATCACTGCGCCTGACGCGTCGCGCTCGAAGACGAGCAATGCTCCGACGCCGTTTGGTCGAAAGGCAGTCGAGGAAACCGGTACTAGCTCTGGGGCGACGCGCTCGATCGAGTTCTGCGTGAACAATCGGCCGGCCTTGAGTGTTACCACGTCGACGTTGCCCGGTCCCACCTGGTATCGCCCGACGAACGCAGTCAAGACAGCTGAGTCAAGAGAGACCCGAGGCGACTCGCGCACAAGGTGGGCCTGGGTATGACGCTCCAGTTGCCAGCGCTCCGATCGCGCGGCATACGCGTCGAGGGCTCGCCACTGCGTCGAGATGATCGTCGCGCCGATCCGAAACGTGTCGGTTCGGCGATAGTCGACCAGCGCGACGCTGCCAATGCGCACGACCCGCACGCTATCGATCCCGTATTCCGCGGTCGCGGCGCTCGGACGAGCAACGGCATCCAGCAGCTGCGTCTTCGAGATCTGCGCGCCGTTTGCACCGAGCACCCAACTGAGTCCGTTGGCCAACCGAGGACGCAGCGAGGCGGTATCGTGCCGTGCCATCGCTGCGTACTGCTGTCGCAGCAGGTGCGCAAACTCCGATGTCAGATCTTCCTGCGCCGCCGTGGAGCGCGAGGCCACGAGTAAGACCCATAGAGCAAGCCGGAGTCGCATGGCGCTGAGTCGTATGATGAATGCGATCATACCCGCGAGGGCCGCCTAACGCAAATGTTGAGCTGCGGCCGAAGGAAATAGAGCGCGCGAAGCGCGCAATCACTAGCTCGGCCGTCTGCTCCAACAACTGTTACACCGTGGGGCAGGGCAGCGGCGGTGCTTCTCGCCCCGCCCCGGTAGTCTGTTGCTCAAGGGCGTCGTGCAAGGCACGGACGAGGCAACGAGGCATCTGCGGAATGCGTGGCGGAGAACATGTGTCTCACCCAGAACAGCGACTCGCGATACAAGTCATCGCGCGGGGTTAGAGCAAAGACGTTGACCCGCTGCCGGTCTCCCGCAGCACGAAAGGCGCCGGCGCCGGCAACTCCGGCGAAAGCCCAGGGCAACCCAAACCGCGTCTCAGCGAAGTGCCGACGAGCGTCAAGGCGCGCGCCGTGTGGCTGAGCAACCCTACACTCAAATTGCCGGCTCCCGCGGTGTAACGCAGAAGCTCACCTGCGGGCGAAGGCAATAAGAGCGCGCGGCGGAGCCGCGCGCCATCCCCCGCTCGCCCGTCTGGTGCAGCGTTCGTTAAGTCGCGCGCGCGCGCGTCGGCGTGCGGCTTCCGCCCGCGTCGTGCGCGAGCACGGTTGGTGCTGAATCAAGGAGCGGTTGCGCCTTCGACCCTTTTCGGATGCGCGGTCGCTCTCGTGTGAGGAAGTAGTAGACGGCACCGGTCGTCGCGCCGATCGCTCCGGCGACTGCGAGGCCGGCAGCCACGCGATCGGGGAGAACGCCCAGGTGGCCAAGGCGCCACGCCTCGACGACCCCGAGCGTTCGAGACGCAAGGCCCGCGACCGCGCCCCACGCGAGGAACTCGCGCAGCCGCAGCGCAGCGAGCGACCGACGCCGTGCCCCGACCGTGACGAGGGAGGCAAACACCAGCCCGTTGAACGCGCTGTGTACGACCGCCCCGGTGAGCAGTGCGGTGAACATGCGTGCGGAGGGCAGCTCCGCTCCGGCGATAGCAGCCACGGTCAGCATCACCACCTCGACGGGCACGGCGATGGCACCCCAGAGGATGGCAGTGCTCACTAGACCACGGAATCGACGCAGCATCGTTGCACCAAATGGTTGGTAGCGGCGACTTAACGCTTAGTTCAGCAGCCAAGGCATGAAATAAGATGCGGCCGGAGGCCGCAGTC
>CAZWVG010000463.1:0-3168 GCA_964637355.1 uncultured Gemmatimonadaceae bacterium | reverse complement strand
GCGGATTGTTGGGATCCATCACCAGGTCCGACGCGCCGGTGCTGTCGTTGACGAAGAGCACCTTTTCCCACGTCTTGCCGCCGTCCATCGTGCGAAAGATTCCGCGATCGGGCTGCGGACCGTAGGCGTGCCCTAACGACGCCACGTAGACGATGTCGGGATTGGTGGGATGCACCACGATCCGCGCGATGCGGCCGGTGTTCTCGAGCCCCATCTTCGTGAACGACTTCCCCGCGTCGGTGGAGCGCCAGACTCCCCACCCGACCGAGATGTGCGACCGGATGAACGGCTCCCCCGTTCCGACCCACACCACGTTCGGATCCGATGGCGCCACAGCCAGCGATCCGATCGATGACACCGGCTGGTCGTCGAACAATGGCTGCCAGGTGTTGCCGCCGTCACTCGTCTTCCAGAGCCCGCCCGATGCGGCACCGGCGTAGTAGGTTGTGCGGTCGCCCGGCACGCCCGTGACCGATGTGACTCGGTTCCCTTCGGGACCCACGTGGCGCCACTTGAGCGCACTCCATGCCGCTGAGTCGACGCGTGGCGGAGCCGCGGCCGGAGCGGAGCGCCCTCGCTGGGCGCTCAGCTCGTGTGTGGTCGTCGCGAGGAGGATCAACGCGCCGGCCGCGCTCGCAATCGCGCCTCGACGCAACAACCTTTCGTGTGATACGGACATGGGAGTCGGGGTGGAAGTGCGCTCAACTTGCGGGCTCCGGCTCTCCCCCGCTAGCAGACTTCGCCCGACGTCTCCCGTCCAGCTACAAGTCCTTGACCTCCGGAAAGCGACGGAACGCCCACAAGCCGTAGACCAGCATCACCGCTGCCGCCAATCCGATCGCCACGTCGACGCCGAATACGCGCGCCACTGCGCCTGCGCCGAACGCCCCGACAACCTGCGGCAACCCGACCACGATCAGCGAGTAGATCGCCATCAACCGTCCGCGAAACTCGTCAGGCACGATCGACTGCATCAGCGTATTGGCAAGCGCGTTGTTCACGATCATCACGCAGCCGATGACGAGGAGAAGCGGATACGCCAGCGACGGGAGCCGGATGAACGAGAGGATGACGAGGAGCGCCGCGTACAGAAGCGAGGTGCGCACGAGCAGGTGCCCGCGCGAGCGCGGCGATGACGCCGCCAGCCCCAACGCCCCCGCCAACCCGCCGATCCCCACCGCCGAGAGCATCACGCCGTAGCCACCAGCGCCGAGGCCGAGGACGTCGCGCGCCATCACCGGCATCAGCGAGAGATACGGAATGCCGAGGATCGAGAAGACGGTGATGACCTCGACCAGCCCACGCACCGTCTTGTCGCCGCGCACGTACGCCAACCCTTCGCGGATTCCTTCGAGCGGCGAGGACAGTATCGCGACCGGCTGGTACGGCGGGAGCGTGATGCGCGCGAGTCCGATCAGCACGGTGAGATAGCTGAGCGCGTTCACGCCAAAGCACCACGCCAGCCCCAGCTTCGCAATGATTGCAGCTGCAACCGCCGGCCCGAAGATGCGCGCGAGGTTGAACCCCGACGAGTTGAGCGCGATCGCATCGCGCAAGTCGTCGCGCCCGACCAGGTCGATCATCAGCGACTGCCTGGCTGGGATCTCCACGCTCGAGATCGCCCCGCCAAGCAGCGCGATCCCCACCAGGATCGGGATGTTGATGTGCCCCGACCAGGTCAGGTACCAGAGCAGCGATGCTTCGACAAGGAGGAGCGTCTGGGCGATCTTCACCAGTCGCAGCTTGTCGCTCCGGTCCACCAGCACGCCCGCGTACAGCGAGAAGAGGAGGATCGGGAGCGAGCCGCAGGCCGCAACGAGCCCGACGATGAAGGCGCTGTCGGAGAGCTGCAGGGCGAGCCACCCCTGCGCCATCGACTGCATCCACGTCCCGATCAGGGAGACCGTCTGCCCCACCCAGAAGCGACGGAAATTCGCGTGGGTGAGAAGGACCCTGAACGGGTTGACCGATCGCGCGGGCGTCGACACGCGAACAAGCTATCCGGTCGACACGCCCGGAGGGATCGCCGAGCGGGCGATCGGTATCCGGGGAATCGCCGCGCGACAGATCGCCGCCCAGGGGATCGCCGCTTCAGGGATCGCCGCGAACGCCTCCCGTGTTGTATGCTGTGATGGGCGCTCTCTCGCGAAGAGCGCCTCCCCGCCCTCCCTGAGGTTGAGATGCGGTTTCACACGTACACGAAGTTCTCCCCCGAGGCTGCCGACGCCGTCGACCTGCAGTCGCTCCTCGAGCAGATGTCCGACTTCCTCCTGCAATCGGGCTTCGCGGGCGGGCAGCACTATCACCCGTACTGGGGAGAAACCGGCGAGGACGGCGATCGCTCGCTCGATGCGCTCAAACAGGCGATCCTCCAGGCGCTGATCGACAGCGGGCAGTTCACCCCCGAGATGCTCAACGCGCTGCGCGGAGAAGACGACGAGGAGGCGCAGGCCTCACTCGCCAAGCTCCTCGACGAGATCGTCAAGCGCCTCATGGAGCAGGGCTATCTCAACGTCGAGCAACCTCCCGAAGTCCCCGACTCGCACTCCGCCGTCGAGGGCCCCGGCGGCCTCGCCCGCGCCGCCTCACGAGACGTGAACTTCCACCTGACCGACAAGGGGATCGACTTCCTCGGCTACAAGTCGCTGCGCAACATCCTCGGGTCGATCGGCAAGTCATCGTTTGGGAGCCACGACACACCGTACCTCGCCACCGGGATCGAGGCCGACGCCGCCAGCAAGCCGTACGAGTTCGGCGACGTGCTCAACCTCGACGTCAACGAGACGCTCAAGAACTCGCTCGCCCGCACCGGATCGTTGGACGTCCCGCTCGACATCGACTACCCCGACCTGATGGTGCGCCAGGCCGAGTACCGCTCGTCGTGTGCGACCGTGCTCATGCTCGACTGCTCGCACTCGATGATCCTCTACGGCGAGGACCGCTTTACCCCCGCCAAGAAGGTCGCCCTCGCCCTCACCCACCTCATTCGCACGCAGTTCCCCGGCGACACGATCCGCGTCGTCCTCTTCCACGACTCCGCCGAGGAAATCCCGATCGCCACGCTGGCGCACGCGCAGGTGGGACCCTATCACACGAATACCGCCGAGGGACTCAAGCTCGCGCGCCGCATCCTCATGGCGCAGAAGAAGGACATGCGCCAGATCGTGA
>CAZWVG010000462.1:0-3178 GCA_964637355.1 uncultured Gemmatimonadaceae bacterium | reverse complement strand
CGCGCTTCGCGCGCTACGGCCGCGTCACCCGCCTCGTGGGGCTGGTGGTGGAGGCTGTCGGTCTCGACGTCGGCGTCGGAGAGCTGTGCCGCATCTCGTCGCTCACCGACGACTACTCGGTGCTCGCCGAGGTCGTCGGGTTTCACGAGCGCGGCGTCCTGCTCATGCCGTTAGGCGAGCTGGCCGGGCTGCACCCGGGGAGCTGCGTGCAGCCGCTCGGGCGTTCGTTCGGCGTCGACGTGGGACCGGGGATGCTCGGCCGCGTGCTGAATGGACTTGGCCACCCCATCGACGGCAAGGGGAAGTTGGAGGCCAAGGAGCGGGTCCCGCTGACCGGCGAGCCGCCACATCCACTCGAGCGCCAGCTCATCACCGAACCGCTGGTGACGAACGTCCGCGCGCTCGACGGGATGCTGACCTTCGGCAAGGGACAGCGCGTCGGGATCTTCGCCGGCTCGGGCGTGGGCAAGTCCACGCTCCTCGGGATGATCGCCCGCCAGGCCACGGCCGACGTGAACGTGATCGCCCTGCTCGGCGAGCGCGGACGCGAGGTACGCGACTTCATCGAGCACTCGTTAGGGCCCGAGGGGCTTGCCCGCTCGGTCATCGTCGTCGCAACCGGCGACCAGGCGGCGCTCGTACGCGCCCGTGGCGCGCTGGTGGCCACCTCGATCGCCGAATACTTCCGCGACCAGGGGAAGCACGTCCTCCTGATGGTCGACTCGGTGACACGCGTGGCGATGGCGTGGCGCGAGATCGGTCTCGCCACCGGGGAGCCGCCGACGACCAAGGGGTATCCGCCGTCGGTCTTCGCGAATCTGCCGCGCCTCCTGGAGCGCGCCGGCAACAGCTCGTCAGGCGGGATCACGGGGATCTACACGGTGCTCGTGGACGGCGACGACTTCAACGAGCCGGTGGCCGACGCGGCCCGCTCGATCCTCGACGGACACGTGGTGCTCACGCGTCGCCTGGCGAGCGCCGGGCACTTCCCGTCCATCGACGTGCTGGAAAGCAAGAGCCGCGTGCGCGACATGATCATCGACGCGCCGCAGCGCAGCGCGGCGAACACGCTCATGCGCCTCGAAGCCGCCTATCGCGAGAAGGAAGACCTGATCATGGTCGGCGCATACCAGAAGGGGAGCGACCCGATGGTCGACGCGGCGCTGCGCTCGCGCGAGCACGTGCTCTCGTTCCTGCAGCAGCGCCCCGATGAGGTCACGTCGTTCGACCAGACGCGGCAGTCGCTCATCTCGCTCACGCAACGGGCCGGTATTGGCCAGGCGGGTTCATGATGTTCAAGTTTCCGCTGCAGCGCTTGCTCGACCTCAAGGCTAAGCACGAACAGGAGATGGCCCGCCAGCTGGCGTTCAAGCAGCTGCAAGCGGAGCAGGAGCGGGGCGTGCGCGACGCGCTCGCCGATGCGCACGCGGCGGCGCACACGCGTCTCGCGTCGGCGGCCGGCGGCGGGACGACGATCGGACATCTCGTGAGCCTGGCGCAGACCCTGTCGCCGTTGCAGGAGCGCGTCGAGCAGGCCGACGAGCGCACCGTTGCAGCTGAACAGGCGGTGGATTCGCAGCACCAGCTCCTCTCGTCCGCCTCGCAGGATCGACAGGTCCTCGACCGGCTGCGGGAGAAGCGGCTCGACCTGCACCGTGCCGACGAAAACGCGCGCGACCTGGCAGCGATGGACGCGATCGCACTGACGCGTTTCACGTCGTCGGATGACATCACTCGCAAGGGGAAGGAAGGCGCCAGATGATGAAGCTCATTGTGCTCGCGGTGATCGGCCTCCTGGTCGGGATGGGCGGGGGATCGGCGGTGTCGGTGATGAACGCCAAGAAGGCCTTCGCCGCCGATGTCGCGCGCAAGGCGGCCCTCGTAGCCGACTCGCTGGCGAAGGCCGAGGAGGAAGGAGCCAAGCACGTTGCCTCGACGGGGCACGGAGCGGATTCGACCGCCGAAGGGGCGCCGGCCGACTCGGCGTCTCCCGCCGAGCACGGGGCGCCGGAGCACGGCGCCGCCGAGAAGTCGAACGGCCACGGGGCCGCGCCGGCCAGCGAGACGGCGCATGCTCCCGCCCCGTCCGCCGCCAAGACTCCAAAGGGCTACAACAGGGCCGTGCAGACGGTCGAGTCGAACGGTTCGCCCGGGACTGTCCCCGGAACGGCCTCGCGACCGACGCCGCCGCCGCGCCCGATCGTCACGTCTGCCGCGAAGACGCCGCCCCCCGGCGTGTCGAAGGTTGCCAAGATCTTCGCCGCGATGCCGGCCAAGGACGCCGCGATGGTGCTCGAGCAGCTCGAGGACTCCGAGGTGCAGAGCGTGATCTCGACGCTGAGCGAAAAGCAGGCGGCGGCGATCCTGCGCAACTTCCCCCCCGCCCGTGCGGCGACGATCAGCAAGGCCGTGCTGCGCGCCGCGGTGGTGCAGCCATGACGCTCCCCGTCTCGTACGTCCGACCGGCGCCGGAACCCGCCGTGCCCGCCGCGCCTAACGACATGGCGCATCGCGCCGTGGAGCCCGCGCGCACCTTCGGCCACGCCCTCTCGAGCGCGATGCATGAGCCATCGGCGAGCCGCGACGCCGCCGCCCGCCGCGTGCGCGACGCGCGGCGCGAGATGGCGCACGAGTCGTCGTCGATGGACGAGCGCCGCGTTGCCGACGCGCGCGAGCGCGAGGTGCGTGCACACGACACGCGCGATCCGCGCGATGCGCGCGAGATGCGCGACGCGCACGACGGCGCGCCGCACGAGACGATGGGCGAGTCCACGCGCGATTCGGCGCGCGACACCTCGCACGAGCGCCGAGAATCGACGGCGCGCGACGCGAGCGCCAACGCGAGCGCCAACGTGGGCGCGCGCAGCGTGCGTGAGCACTCGGAACGCAGCAACGTTGCGCGGGACGACTCGCGGCGCGATGCGACGGGCAATGGCCGGGAGCCGGGCACCACATTCGTGGGGACGCCTGGAGCGCGCACGTCCGTACGCCTCGCGGCGGCCAACGATCGCAATGGGTCGCGCGATGCGGGTGACTCGGCGAGCGCCGCGGGCGATTCGACCGCCGACGCCTCGGGCATGATGGTCTCCTACATCCAGTCGAACTACATGGGCTTCGGCTCGGGCGTCGTCGTGCCGGGCACCGGCATCCATCTCCGGAACCGCGGCTTCGGCTTCTC
>CAZWVG010000461.1:0-3181 GCA_964637355.1 uncultured Gemmatimonadaceae bacterium | reverse complement strand
AGACGAGAAGACGAGAAGACGAGAAGACGAGAAGACGAGAAGACGAGAGGACGAGAAGACGAGAAGACGAGACTCCGAATCCCCCTCGTCCTCTCGACTTCAGAAAACTCGTCTTCTGACGCCTAGGAAGCCGTCTTCGGCTTCACCAGATGGTAGCTCGCCTGTCGCTGGAACGCCCACCGCGGCTTCCCGTCCGCACCGACGATGAAATCCTCTTCCTGGGGCACGCGGAGCGCTTGGCCCCCCCATTCCGGCACCGGCGTCGTCGTCTGCAATTCCGAGGAGAACCACATGCTCGGGATCACCGTCGCGTCGCCACGCCCCGGAACGCCCTCCTGATAGTCCCACAACCCTATCAGCGGCCCCGCGCCGTGCCCGTTCTTCCCGATCGGGTGCGAGTACATCGTCCCGCTGATCCCTTCGCTCTTCAACTTGGCAAGGCTCGCGCGCAGGATTTCGTTCCCGGTGCGTCCGGGGCGCGTCTCCTCGAACAGGATGTCCTGGAGCCGATTCGAGTTCGTGAGCGCCTTTCGAATTCCAGCAGGCGGTTCAGTCTCCCCCGCCTTGAGGACGTACCCGTTGTGCTGCGTGTCGGTGTTGAGGCCGAGCGCGGTGATCCCCACATCGCACCACAGCACGTCACCGGGTTGGATCACCGGATTGTCGCCGAGTGCCTCCGGCATCACCCCCTGCCGCTGCAACGAGACCGACGGCTGGAACCACGTTCCCAGCCCGCGATCGTTGAGCTGCTGCCTCCACCACCACACGAGGTCCTGCGTGGTCGTTGTCCCCGGTGTGATGACCTCGTTGGAGAACATCCGCCCGATGAGCTCGTGCACCTGACGGGTGAGTCGACCGTAGAACTCCTCCTCCTCCGGCAACCGTGAGGCGATCAGCTCCAGTGGGAGCGCCTCGGCGCGCGTGAAACGGTCGACCCACTTCTTGCCGAGCATTTCCGACATCCCTTCGAGTTCACCGGCGGTGAGCCCGTCCGAGAACGCATGGGTGCGCGAGACGTCGATGGCGATGACTTTCGGGTTCCGTTCCTCGACGACTTCCTTGAGGAGGAGCCATTGCGCATCGCCCCACAGCTCGGCGTTGCGCCCGCCGACCGGATTCTCGATGACCTTCTTGGCCGTGTACGCCTTGTACACGCCCCCCTGCGACGAGCCGCCTAACGCCAGCCGCTCGATGCACGAGCCGTCGCCGGGGTCGGTCGTCCCTTGAGCGGCGCACTTGTCGAAGAAGACGTAGATCGTGCGCCGGCGCGCGGCGAACGTGGTCGGCGAGACGATCGACGAGAAGACCGGATCCTCGTTGTACTCGCGCATCGGGATGACCCACAGATCCACCTTGTGCTTGCGCATCAGCGCCGGGAGGATCGTGGTCATGCGGCGCTCGAGCCAGCGCTGCTGGATCTGCGCCTGCTCGCGAAGTGTGCCGAACGGGCGCACCGGGGCGGAGGACGCCGTCGGTTGCGCCCCCGCGGTCACGGCGGCGAGGGCGAGAGCGAGGAGAAGCGATCGATGGGGCACGACAGTCAACGGGCTGCGGGGGAGAACGACGCGGCCGCCTAACGCTCAGCGCGGCGACGGAGGGAGGATGATCGGCGTGCCGTCGAGCCACCCGCGCACCGGGTGCGGCTGGTACGGCGCCTCGAGCTCGGCGCAGTCCTCGGCGCTGAGCGTCACGTCGACCGCGGCGATCGCCGCGTCGAGCTGTTCGAGCTTGGTCGTGCCGACGATCGGCGCCGAGACGCCGGGGCGCGAGAGGAGCCACGCCAGCGCGACCTGTGCCGGCTGCACCCCGAGTCGCTTGGCCACGCCAACCGTCGCATCGACCACGTCCCAGTCGGCGGGGTGATCGTACAGCTGGTCGGCGAGCACGCCGTCGCCATCGTCGCGCAGCGACATCCCGCGCGCACCGCGCTGGCGATTCCCGCCGAGCATCCCGCGCGCAAGCGGCGACCACGGGATCACGCCGAGCCCCTGGTCGACACAGAGTGGAAGCATTTCGCGCTCCTCCTCGCGATACACCAGGTTGTAGTGGTTCTGCATGCTGACAAACTTCGCCCAGCCGTTGCGCTCGGAGATCGAGAGCGCCTTCATCAGTTGCCAGGCGAACATCGAGCTGGCGCCGAGGTAGAGCACCTTCCCCTGCTGCACCAGCTGGTCGAGGGCGGCGAGCGTCTCCTCGATCGGCGTCTCGCCATGATGGCGGTGGATCTGGTAGAGGTCGATTCGCTCCACGCCGAGCCGCTTGAGCGACGCCTCGCACGACTGGATGATGTGCTTGCGCGAGAGCCCCACGCGATTGGGACCGTCACCCATCTTGAGACGCACCTTGGTCGCGATCACCACCTCGTCGAGGTTGGCGTACTCGCGCAGCGCCCGCCCGGTGATGCGCTCGCTCTCGCCGAGCGAGTAGACATCGGCGGTGTCGAAGAAGTTGATCCCGCCTTCGATGGCGCGGCGGAAGAACGGGAGCGACTCCTCTTCCTCGAGAACCCAGGTGCGCCACGAGCGACTCCCAAACGACATGCAGCCGAGGGCGATGCGCGAGACGGTGAGTCCGGTGGTGCCGAGTCGGGTATAACGCATGTCGAAAATCGAGAGGAAGGGCTACTCGGCCTTGTGCTGTCCCGTCACCTCGTGGTGCACGGCCGATACGGTGTGGTCGCGATGCGCGCGCTTGATGAGCGTATACCGCACCAGCTGCACGACACCCGCAAGGATCAAGGCGAAAACGACGACGGCGGTCACCCGCCAGAAGAGCGTACCGGCGGCGAGCGACGGCCAATCGGCGAACGTGGCGCGCGCCGATCCCATCGGCTCGCGGTTGAGCTTGATCAGGAGCAGAGCGGTCAGCGCCTCGGCGACGCCCTCGATCGCGGCGAAGGCCGGCGCGCGCCAGACCCAGTGCCGCAGCGTGAAGTTGCCGAGGTGGAAGGCAACCGCCCCGAACAGGACGATGAGGCGGAGCGCGAACATCCCCCCCGCGAACATCAGCGAGTCGTTAGGCCCCTCGGTGATGACCAGCGCCCAGTAGAGGCGGAGCACCACGCCGACCGCGACCGCCATCCCCACGATCGACATCGAGAAGCGCCGCAGTGCGGGGGGCTCCTCGAGCTTGAACGTCCCGGTGACTTGGGGAAAGAGGGGGGGCATGGAGACCAAGCTAC
>CAZWVG010000460.1:0-3184 GCA_964637355.1 uncultured Gemmatimonadaceae bacterium | reverse complement strand
GCCTACGTCGTGATGAACGAGCGCGGCCACTTCTTCTCCGAGGGGAACTACGACATCCTCGGCCCACCGCTCACCGATGGCTACGACGCGATCCAGTGGATCTCGACGCAGTCGTGGGCGAACGGCAAGGTCGGGCTGATCGGCTGTTCCTCGACCGCGGAGTGGCAGATGGCGGTCGCCGCGCAGGCGCCGCCGGGGCTGGCCACGATCATCCCGCAGGGCTTCGGCGCCGGAGTCGGCAAGGTCGGGCCGTACACCGAGCAGGGGAACTGGTATCGCGGCGGTGCGGTGCAGATGCTCTTCATCGCCTGGCTCTACGGCGAGCAGAACCAGGTGCGCCCGATGATGCCGGCCAACCTCACGCAGGAGCAGCGCATCCGCTTCTCGAAGTCGTTCGATCTCGCGCAGCAGCTCCCGCCGGTCGACTGGTCGCAGGCGCTCCGCACGCTTCCGGAAATGAACATCATCAGGGATGTCGACGGGCCGCGCGGGATCTTCGCCGACTCGATGCCCGGCATTGCAACTGGCGGGGCGATGATCAAGCGGACGCCGGGCGACTCGGCCTGGTATCGCGGGGGACTCTTCCACGACGACATGCGCATCAACGTCCCCGGCCTCTGGTTCATGTCGTGGTACGACGTTTCCGTCGGACCGAACCTCGCGACGTACAACCACGTGCGCAAGACGGCGCGCCCGGAGATCGCCAACCAGCAGTACGCGGTGATCGCCCCAACGCTCCACTGCGCCTACAAGCGGGCGACCGAGAACACCATCGTCGGCGAGCGCAGCATGGGTGACGCGCGCCTCGACTACGACGCGCTCACCTACGGCTGGTTCGACGTCTTCCTCAAGGGAGAGAAGAGCCGCCTTCTCGACACCCTCCCCAAGGTGCGCTACTTCACCATGGGTCTCAACAAGTGGCAAACGAGCGACAGCTGGCCGCCGTCCGGCGCCGAGTCGCTGCAGTACTTCATTTCCTCTGGCGGGAAGGCCAATTCGGCGAACGGCGACGGCACGCTCACCACCAAGCCGCCGAAGCAAGACCTTCCCGATCACTTCAGCTACGACCCGATGAACCCCGTCCCGTCGTACGGCGGCAACGTCTGCTGCACCGGGAATGCGGTGCAGGGGGGCGCGTGGGACCAGCTCAAGATGGAGCAGCGCGACGACATCCTCGTCTACACGACGGAGCCGCTCAAGGAGGGGATGGAAGTCTCCGGGCCGGTCGAGCTCACGCTGTACGTTTCCACCGACGTCAAGGACACCGACTTCACGGTGAAGCTCCTCGACGTCTATCCCGACGGGCGCGCCTTCAATCTCGACGAGTCGATCCAGCGCGCGCGCTATCGCGAGGGGTACGACAAGGTCGTGCTGATGGAGAAGGACAAAGTCTACAAGGTCGTCGTCGGGCCGCTCACCACGAGCAACTACTTCGAGGCGGGGCACCGCATCCGCATCGAGGTGTCGGGCTCCAACTTCCCGCGCTTCGACCGCAACATGAACACCGGCGGCAACAACTACGACGAAACGACCGGACCGGTCGCGCACAACGCGGTGCACCACTCCGCGAAGTATCCCTCGGGGCTCACGCTCACCGTGGTGAAGCGCAAGACGGCGTCGTAAGTCCTGCCCTGACATGCAAACGGGACCGGTCGCCGCGCGGGCAACCGGTCCCGTTCTGCATTCGCTCCCTAGGAGATCAGCGCGTTCTTGACGTTGCGTGCGCGAAGCAGCTGGCGGAACGCCTCGAGGTCATTCGACATCACCGCGTCGAACTTCGCCTTGGCGTCGCGCAACTGCTCCTTGAGGATCCCCTGCACTTCCCGCTGCGGTGCCGTAGGGGCGTAGTCCGACGACGTCACGCTCTGCCCCAGGTACACCAGCTGCTCGCCGAGCCTGAACGGATAGCGGATCAGGTCCTGCCCGCGCCCGGTGACACGCAGCTGCACGAGGAGATCTTCCACGTTGCGCATGGCCAGGTCGAGCGAGTCGGCGCGCGCGCGCACGTCGGCCAGCGTGGAGTCGTCACCTAACGATGCACGGATCGTCGCTGCCTGGCTGCGCACGACTTCGAGCGTATTCACCATGTCGACTACCGCGTCCAGGTCGCGCGAGATGTCGCGCGCCATCGTGGTCTGCTGGGCGATCTCGGACTCGCTCCCGCCGGAGACCGGATCCTTGCGGACCTCCAACGATTGCGTGGAACTCTTGCCGCCGATCGACATGGTGACGCTGTACGTCCCAGGCGGTACGAGCATGTTGAACCGCCCGAGCCCTGGGGCCGAGCGCCCTTCGGGCGGGTAGCGCACATCGGGGGCGTACGGATTCTGCGTGCGCAGCTTCGCCTCCTTGGTGGACTCGTTCCGCAGGTCCCACCAGATGCGGTTCACCCCCACGCTCCCGGCAGATGCAAGGCGGCGCACGTTGGCCCCGCTCGCGTCGGCGATCGTCAGCACGATGCTGTCCTTCGTTGCCGCCGGGAGCCAGACGTTGAGCGACGCGCCGTACGTCGGGTTGGTTCCAGTCACCGGATCGTCGCCGTCGGCGAATGGCGCTTCGGCTGTGAGGAATCGATAGGCGGCGCGCGTCGGGAGGAGCGCAGGCTCGGTCGGACTCGATGCTGCCAGCGTGCGGAGCGCGGTCATGTCATCCATGATCCAGAAGCCGCGCCCGTACGTCGCGATCACCAGGTCGCTGAAGTGCGGTTGCACCTCGATCCAGTAGACCGGGACGTGCGGGAGGTTGTTGTTGAGCGGCTGCCAGTGTGCCCCATCGTCGAGCGACACATAGATCCCGTTCTCCGTCCCCGCGTACAGGAGTCCGCGACGCACCGGGTCTTCGCGCACGATGTGCACATACGAGAGCGGCGACTTGGGAATCCCGTTCACGAGGAGCGTCCAACTCTTCCCGAAGTCCGTGGTGCGGTAGATGAAGGGGTCGCGGTTGTTCGCCTGGTGCGCGTCGATCGACAGCCACGCCGTCCCATCGTCGTAGCGCGACGCCTCGATGTTGGAGATCGTCCCCCAGAACGGCGCACCGGGAAGGTTCGCCGAGAGATCGGTCCAGGTGGTACCTCCGTCCTGCGTGAGGTGCAGCTTTCCATCATTGGTCCCCGCCCAGATCATCCCCTTCTTGCGCGGCGACTCGGCGATCGAGAACAGGACGCCCGAGTACTCGACGCCGA
>CAZWVG010000459.1:0-3196 GCA_964637355.1 uncultured Gemmatimonadaceae bacterium | reverse complement strand
GGACGCCGTCCTGGTGGATCCCCGCCTCGTGGGCGAAGGCGTTGCCGCCGACGATGGCCTTGTTAGGCGGAATGCGCATCCCGGTGCATTGCGAAACGAGACGCGAGGTGCGGCCGATCTCCCGCGTCGCGATCCTTGTCTCGACTCCGTAGCGGGCGCCGCGGGTGTGGAGCGCCATCACGATCTCTTCCAACGCGGCGTTGCCTGCGCGCTCGCCGATCCCGTTGATGGTGCATTCCACCTGCCGAGCGCCGGCGCGGATGCCGGCAAGCGAGTTGGCAACGGCGAGGCCCAAGTCGTCGTGGCAGTGGGTGGAGAGGATCACGTCGCGGGCGCCGGGGACGTGCTCGCGGATCCCGGCGATCAGGTCGAAGTACTCGTCAGGCGTGATGTAGCCGACGGTATCGGGGATATTGAGGGTGGTGGCGCCGGCTTCGATCGCCGCGGCGAGTACTTCGTGGAGGAAGGCGGTGTCGGAGCGAGCCGCGTCTTCGGGGGAGAACTCCACATCGGCGCAGCGCTCGCGGGCGAAGGCGACCATGCGGCGCGCGGTGTCTACGACCTGCGCGCGGGTCATGCGCAGTTTGTACTCGAGGTGGATGTCCGACGTCGCGATGAAGGTGTGGATGCGAGGTCGATCGGCGGGAGCGATGGCGCTGGCGCAGCGTTCGATGTCTGCTTGGTTCGCTCGCGCCAGCCCGCAGATGATCGGCGATCGCTCACCGGTTCCGATCTCCTCGGCGATCGCCTGAACCGCCTCCCAGTCGCCGCGCGAGGCGGCCGGGAAGCCCGCCTCGATGATGTCGACCCCCAGTCGTTGCAGCTGCCGAGCGATCTGGAGCTTCTCCTCCCGCGTCATCGTGCATCCCGGCGCCTGCTCTCCGTCGCGCAGGGTGGTGTCGAAGATGCGGACGATGTTGCTGCTGGCGGCGGCCCCGTTGCCGCGAATGTCTCCTACGCTGTCGTCGCTCATGCGCCCCCCTGGCCAGGACGTACTTCCTTGGGGTTCAGGAAGGGCATCATGCGGCGCAGCTCGACGCCGACGCGCTCGATGGGGTGCTCGACGTCCTTCTTGCGCGCGCAGTTGAAGTCGTGGCGCCCGCTCTCGTTCTCGGCGATCCAGTTCCGGGCGAAGGTCCCATCCTGAATGTTGGCGAGGAGCCTGCGCATCGTCGCCTTTGTCTCGTCGGTGACGATCTGCGGGCCGGCGACGTAGTCGCCGTACTCCGCGGTGTCGCTGACCGAGTGGCGCATGTAGTTGAGCCCACCTTGGTACATCAGGTCGACGATGAGCTTGAGCTCGTGGAGGCACTCGAAGTACGCGAGCTCCGGGGCGTAGCCGGCCTCGGTGAGCGTCTCGAAGCCTGCCTTGACCAACGCCGAAACGCCGCCGCAGAGGACCGCTTGCTCACCGAAGAGATCCGTCTCGGTCTCCTCGCGAAACGATGTCTCGAGGACGCCGGCGCGGGTGCAGCCGATGGCTCGGGCGTATGCCAGCGCGTCCTCGCGGGCGTGACCGCTCGCGTCCTGATGGACAGCGAAGAGGGCAGGGACGCCTGCACCGGACTGGTAGAGTTCGCGGACGCGGTGCCCAGGGGACTTGGGGGCGACCATGCTCACATCGACGCCATCGGGGGGCGTGATGGCATCGAAGTGAATGTTGAAGCCGTGGGCGAACATGAGCGTCTTCCCCGCCGAGAGGTGCGGCGAGATCTCGTGATCGTAGGTCACGCGCTGCACATGGTCGGGGACGAGGATCATGATGACGTCGGCTTCGCGCGCCGCGGCCGCGATGGACATGACCGGTAGCCCCGCCGCCTCGGCCGTCGCTCGGCTCGCCGACGTTTCGGGGAGCCCGACGCGCACGTCGAGTCCCGAGTCGCGCAGGTTGAGGGCGTGCGCGTGTCCCTGGGAGCCGAAGCCGATCACGGCGAACTTGCGGCCGGCGAGGCGTTCGAGGGAGGCGTCCGAATCGTAGTAGAGCTTGGGCATGGAAGGGCCTTGGACGGGAGACGGGGGACGGGGGACGGGAGTGCTAGGCGGCGGCTTCGTCGTCGGCGAAGCCATCCGCCTGCCATTGGAAGGGGCTGGGCTGGCCGTGCGCGTGATGGTGGTGGGCGGCGTTAGGCTGCGGCTTGGTCGCCTTCGACGGGGTCGTCATCGACATGGCGATGCGGCCGGATCGAGTGATCTCGTCGATGCCGAACGTTTCCATGCGGTCGAGGAACTGGGAGATCGTCGAGGGGGCGTCCATGATCGCCACGACCATGGCGTTCGGGGAGGCGTCGACGACGCGGGCGTCGAACTCGCGTGCGACGCCGAGTATTTCGCCGAGTCGCTGGCCGGCGGGGCCGAGCCTGACGAGGCACATCTCCTGGGCCACGGCGCGGTCGTAGGTCACGTCCTGCACCGAGACGATGTCGATCAGGCGTTGCAGCTGCTGGACCACCTGGCTCACGTCGTCCTGGTTGACGACGACGGTCATTCGCGAGAGGCCGGGGGTCTCGGTGGAGGCGACGGCGAGCGATTCGATGTTGAAGCCGCGCCGGCGGAAGAGGGAGACCGCGCGGTTGAGGACACCGGGGCGGTCTTGCATCACTGCAATGAGAGTGTGGAGCACGGAAACCTCAGGAATCAGAAGACGAGAAGACGAGAAGACGAGAACTCGGTACGACAGACTGAGAACTGAAAACTCAAGAGTGAAAACTCAAATCCGGCTGCTCGGTGATCATTTCGCCGATCGACTTGCCTTGGGGGACCATGGGGAAGACGTTCACTTCGCGTTCGACGCGGAAGTCGATGACCACCACGTCCTGCGCGGCGTAGGCTTGGGAGATCGCGTCGTGCACCTCGCTCCGATCCTCGACCTTGATTCCGGCGGCACCGTAGGCTTCCGCCAGCTTGGTGAAGTCGGGGCCTGAAAGCGGGGTGCCGGAGTAGCGGCGCTGCTCGAACAGCTCCTGCCACTGGCGCACCATTCCCAGGTAGCCGTTGTTCACGATCGCGATCTTGACGTTGGTGATCCCCTCCTGCCGCATGGTGGCGATTTCCTGGTTGGTCATCTGGAAGCCGCCGTCGCCGACCACGACCCAGATGGTCTCGTCCGGTGCGGCGATCGCGGCGCCTAACGCGGCTGGAACCGAGAAGCCCATGGTGCCGGCGCCACCCGAGGTGATGAGGGTGCGCGGGCGCTGCC
>CAZWVG010000458.1:0-3248 GCA_964637355.1 uncultured Gemmatimonadaceae bacterium | reverse complement strand
AGAACGCCTCCGGCGGCGTGCGGACCCACTTGCCGACGAGAATCGTGAGGTCGACGTAGCGGGTGCTGTCGGGACGCGACTCGACGGGAGCGCCGCCTAACGCCTCGCTGGCGAGCTTGGCCCACTCGGGGTGGCCGGTGCGGTCGAGGATGAGCGTCGAGTCGCGCGCCGGCCCCTGGCCCGCGTAGTTCACGACATCGAAGCCGGCATCCCGCATGTAGAGCGTCACGCGCCGCGCCTGCCCGCGCACGGTGGTCGTGTTGAGCACCTCGACCCTGATGCGCGTCCCCACGGGAACGAGGCGCTTGACCTCTGCCCCCTGCGCCGGCGCTTCGGGCGTCTGCGTCGCAGGGCGCGCGAACATCCACCACCCAGCGCCTCCCGCGGCAAGGAGGAGGACGGCAATCGCCACATAGCCGCGTGGCTTCATCGCACGCGGTTCCACAACGCCACCGTCTCGGCGAAGATCGTTTTCCCCTCGCGCAGTGTCCATTCGATGCGTGTACGGACTACCTGCCGAAAGACGCCGTCGAAGTCGAGAGGGACGTGCGAGGCGAGGAAGGCCCGGTCCTCCTGCGAGAACGGGCGTCCGGGCTCGAGGTAGTCGGCCATGAAGAGCGCGCGCCCCACCATCCCCCACTCCGGGTTCCCCAGCGTGTGCCAGCGAATCGCCTCGAGGAGGTCGGCGCGTGTCTCGCCCTCCTCGGCGAGCCGTGCGGCGACCGCCGGCCCGTGCAGCACGCTGTCCGGAAGCGACGCATCGGGGACCGCCAGCCGCAACTCGGCGATCGGCGCATCGCGCAGCGCATCGTGATAGCGCCCCGCGTCGTGCCAGGTGCGACGCTCGGACGGGGTGAGGTGGAGGGCGTCGCTCCACCGATCGAGCAGCGACGTCACCCGCGCGATGTGCGCACGACGCTTCTCCCCCACCTGCGCCCAGGAAGGGAGCACCGGGAACTCGGGCGCGGTCGATGCCGCGATGCGCGAAGGATCGGCGGAGGAAGGCAACGCGCGGCAACCTACTTCCCGGGAGTGAGGAGCGTCAATTTCGATCACACGTCATCTCGCAAATAGTCGCGGTCGCGCCGGCGCCCAGCGTCGGCCGGAGGCCGTCGACTGCTTGCGAGATGATCTCTAGCCGAGTCTCGTGAGGCGGCGCGCCAGTTCGCCGAGGTACGTCGCGAGCTCGCGCAATTCACGGGTCGCCCCTTCGACCTCGTGCAGCGCGCGCGCCTGCGATTCCGCGGTGCCGGCCACCTGCGCCGCTCCCTCGCTGTTGCTCTGCGAGATCTCGGCAATACGCGTCATCCGCTCGCGCACCCCGCGCATCGCATCCTCCTGCGTGCGCGACACCTCGGCGATCCGCTTGGCCCAGGTCGCAGCCGAGCGCGACGAATCCACGAGCTGCGCCATCGCGTCGCGCGCCGACTCCGACAACGACTCCACGTCGGCAACCATCGCCTGCCCTCGGTCCATCTGCCGCGTGGCGCGCTCCATCTGCCCGGCGAGGGTCGCCACCAACCCACTCGCGTCGTCCGACGCGCGCCCGCTCTGCTCGGCGAGCTTTCGGATCTCCTCGGCTACGACGGCGAAGCCCCGCCCTTCTTCACCGGCACGCGCCGCCTCGATCGCCGCGTTGAGCGCGAGGAGGTTGGTCTGCTCGGCGAGATCGCGAATCACCCCGATGAACGAGGTGACGCGGCGCGTCTCCTCTCCCAGGTCGGCCATCAGCGCCCCGCTCTCTCCCACGAACCCTTTCGCGCTCACCAGCCGCTCGATTGCGGTGCCGATCGTGGAGCGATGCTCGGTCGCGATCTTCACCGCGTGTTCGCTCGCACTGGCCGCCTCGCGGGCATCGCGGGCGATCGATGCCATGCTCGTGTAGACCTCGCCAGAGGCATCGCGCCCACGCGAGGCCTGATCGCTTTCTTCGGCGACGGTGCGCGAGATCTCTCCGGCCAGCCGCGCGACCGTGTCGGCTCCACCGCGCAGTTGGTGCGCCGACTCGTTCATCGTCGAGACCTGCCGTTCGAGTCGCGACACCGCGTCGACGAGCGGGCGGCGCAGGTCCTGGATGTGGAGCGTCGTGGCGAGCTGGCTGGCGAATCGCTGCACAACCGCCAGCTGCTTGGGGCCGTACGTCCCGCGCTTGTGGTGTTCGAGCTCGAGCAGGCCGACGGTCCGCTCGCCGAAGCGGAGCGGCATCACCACGACGCTGCGCGCGAGCGCGTTCCCGCCGGCGAGACGTGGATCGTTCGCGGCATCTCCGACCACGACGCCGCGTCCCGACGACAGCGCCTCCGCGCGCAACACGCTTCCGTCCGGCGACGGTCGCATCGGCGGGTCGAGCAGCCCGTCTCGCCCGGTGAAGATCGTGCGCGCATCCCCGTCCTGCAGGAGATGGATCCGGAACTCGCGCCAATCGACCAGCCGGTTGGCTAACCCGGCGATGCGGGCGAAGGCGTCGCCGAGCGATGCGTCGCTCGAGACGACCAGCTCCATCTGGTGGATCTTGTTGAGCTCCTCCGCACCGATCGCTTCCTCGATGATGCGCTGGAAGAGGAGCGCCGAGAACGCCAGGGCGACCGCCACCACGATCCATCCGGCGAGGCCGACATTCGTCACGGTGAGGACGACGAGGAGCACCGCGGCCGCCGAGGCACCGAAGGCGATCACCTCATAACGCAGGATGAGCGAGCGCTCGTCGGGGAGGAGCTTGTCGCGCACGAGGAGCGAGAAGTACTGCAGCGCGCGCGAGAGGACAAAGTATGCGAAGACGAAGACCGACATCGCCGGCACGCCGTCGGCCGAGAGGGCTCCCGTCAGCTGCACATTGAGCAATGCGGCGGAGGCGGCATACGCGCCATAGGCCGCAACGAGGGCGAGCGCCTCGCGCCCCGCATTCACCCACGCCCATGCCAGCGCCTTTCGCTGCACGATCCAGTCGGCGACCAGCGTCCCGGCGAAGACGCCGATGGACGTCGAGCTCGCACCGAGCACCAGCGCTCCCGCCATGGCGGCGACCGGCGAACCGGTGAGCGAGGAATACTTGGTCAGCGCGATTGGGCGCAGGCGCAATGCGACGGTCGCCACGAAGACGACGCCCAGCCCGATCGGATGCGCGGCCCAGCGCGGGTCGCTGACCGCGAGCGCGCCGACCACCGCGGTGCCGGCGAGCGCGATCCCCCGCGTGATCAGGTCGACGCGCAGTCGCACGTCAGAGCGTGTCGAGGGCCTGGCGCAGTTCC
>CAZWVG010000457.1:0-3254 GCA_964637355.1 uncultured Gemmatimonadaceae bacterium | reverse complement strand
CCCATGCGGAAGCCGCCGATCGTCGTCATCGCCCAGTCGATCGTCGCCATGTCGGCGACCCCTTCCTCGACCATGCGCAACGCCTCGCCGTAGAATGGACGGGCGACGCGATTGACGATGAAGCCCGGTGTGTCGGCGGCGCGCACCGGCACCTTTCCCCATCCGTGCACCATCGCGTGCACGCGGCCGGCGACCGCCGCGTCGGTGCGGATCCCCGACACGATCTCCACCAGCGGGAGGACCGTCGCCGGATTGAAGAAGTGCACGCCGAGCACGCGCTCGGGCCGTTCGCACGCCGCAGCGATCGCCGCGATGGAGAGTGAGGACGTGTTCGTCGCCAGCGCGCAGTCGGGGCGCACGACCTGCTCGAGCGCCTGGAATGTCGCCTGCTTCACGTCGAGGCGTTCCACGATCGCCTCGATCACCAGGTCGCAGTCGCGGAACGGCCCCACCCCCTGCTCCGGCTCTACCAGCTGCAACCCGGCGAGCGCCGACTCCCTCGCCTCAGCGGTGAGCCGTCCCTTGTCCACGTCCCGCTGCAACCCGGCGGCGATCGTCTCGCCCGCCTTGCGCACCGCGGGGATCAGCGCATCCGAGAGGAGGACGCGGTGCCCGCGTCGGAGCGCAACCTGGGCGATCCCGCTCCCCATCGCCCCAGCGCCGATGACGCCGACCACAGCGGGCGGCTGCGGTTCAGGTCTCCGCGCCGGGATTTCGGACGGGCTACTCACCGCGGAACTCCGGCGCGCGCTTCTCCAGGAAGGAGCGGACCCCTTCCACGAAGTCATGTGTCTTCCCGGCCTCGCGTTGCAGCCGTTCCTCCTCGTCGAGCTGCGCCACTATGTCGTTGGTCATGGATGCGTTGATCGCCTGCTTGGTGAGCGCGAATCCGCGCGTGGGGAGCGCCGCCAGCTGCACGGCGAGGGCGTCGGCCTCCGACATGAGTGCCTCGGGCTCGCAGACCTTCCAGATCATCCCCCATTCCGCCGCCTGCGCCGCCGGCACCTTCTCGGCGAGGAACATGAGCGCGGTCGCGCGTGCCGTCCCCACGAGGCGCGGAAGGAAGAAGGTCCCGCCGCTGTCGGGAATGATCCCGAGCTTGCTGAAGGCCTGCAGGAACGAGGCGCTGCGCGAGGCGAGCACGATGTCGCAGGCGAGGGCCACGTTCGCCCCCGCCCCGGCCGCCACGCCGTTCACCGCGGCAACCACCGGCTTCTCCAACGCGCGAATGCGCCGAATGATCGGGTTCCAGAGCGCCGCGACGACATCCCCGAGGTCGGGGAGCCCCGCCGGATCGTCGAGCGAGACGGAGCCCAGGTCCTGGCCGGCGCAGAACGCGCGACCGGCTCCCGTCAGCAGCACCGCGCGAACCGCGCGGTCGCTTGCCGCGGCATCGAGCACGCCTTGCAGCTCGCGCCCCATCGCCATGTTGAACGAATTCAGCACGTCGGGGCGATTGAGGGTGATTCGCATCACCCCGGAGTCCACCGTGTGCAGGATCGTCGGATCGGCCATCGTCGTTCCGCTGTTCCGTGGTGCGTTGGCGCTCGGGGCGGGAGTCGCCCCGGCGTCGCCATCGAGATCGCAGGTCATCGCACACATCGCCCTCGTTCGCGCCAGCGCGGAGCGCGGTGTGCGAGCGTCGACCCTTCGTGCATTCAGTCGAACCGCTCACAAAATAGTCGACGCCCATCGCCCGGCGACCTTTTGCGCGCACGCGCAGCTATCGCGCGCGCACCACGTCCACGCGCTCGATCACATCCCCCTCGATCACCCCTTCGGCGACGTCGCGCCCCTGGATGATCTCTCCGAACACCGTGTAGTCGTGGTCGAGGCGGAAGTTGTCGGTGAGGTTGACGAAGAGCTGCGCATCGCCGGTGTCGTGCCCCCGCGTGGAGATCCCGAGCGTCCCGCGCAGGTGTGACGGAAGCCCGACCTCGTCGCGCATGAACGGACCATCGCCCACGTATTCCGTGGCGGCCGGGCTCCCCCCCTGAATCACGAAGGCTGGCTCCACCCGATGGAAGGTGAGGCCGGCGTAGTAGCCGGCCCGGGCAAGCCGGACGATGCGCGCGACCGTGAGCGGTGCCTCGTCGGCGAGGAGTCGCACCACGAAGACCCCGCCACCGCTCTGCGGCGACATGCGCACGAGGAGGCGGAGGTCGGCGCCGACAACCTGCGACAGGTGATCGTCCGGCGGGGCGAGTGTCTTCGGTGCCGCCACCGCGCGCCGCAGCGTCCAACGCTCCATGATCGTCGCCGAGCGCATGGCCACGGTCGAATCGAAGTCGGTGGTAAACGGCGCGAGGCGCGGCGCAAGCTTCGGGTTCCCTAACTCTCCGATGCGATCCAGAACGGCCACGCGCGGGTCGCGCGCGTTCTCGCGGCGCTCCGCGGTGAGACGTTCTAGCGCCGAGAAGAGTGCGGGAACGACCGAATCGGGGAACGGTGCCCCCTTGAGCGCCGTCGCCGCCGCGAGGACCACCTGGTAGTCGTGCGACGCAAGGGCATTGGTGAAGACCCTGTCGGCGACATGTCCGAGCGTCGCCGAGATTCCGGCAATCGCCGCCTCGCGCACGTTGCCGCTCCCGTCGAAGGCCATCGACGAGAGGGTGATCGTGTCGCGCGCGACGAGCGCCGCGCGCGCGACGTACATCCGCACCTGCCAGACCGGGTGCATCGCGCCGCGCCGGAGGAGTGGGATCGCCCGCGCCGGTGCAACGCGCGAAAGGGCGAGGAGTGCGTGCGCCTGCACGTGCCAGCTGGTCCCCCCCTTGCCGTGCGCCGCCGACGTCGCCGGATGCCGCTCGATGAGGTCCGCCAGCGCTTCGGCCGCCTCGTCGCGCGCATCGCAGCCGCCGCCTAACGCATCGATTGCCGCCAGCTGCACATGCGGATTCGGGTCGCCCGTCGCCGCCTCCAGCGGACCACACGGACGCGGGGACGCCAGCTGGCGATAGCTCCGAACCCCCTCGAAGCGCACGAGGAAGGAAGGGTCGCGCATCGCCCCCTCCACCACCGCGCGTCGCGTCGCCGAGTCGGTGAGCGCGAGCGCCGAAACGACCGCGAGTCGCCGTACCTGCTCGTCCGGGTCGCGCAGTGCACGACGCGTCAACTCGCTCGACGTGTCGCGCGCTGCCGCCAGCGCCAGATACGCGAGGCGCCGTACGCGCGCGGCTGGGTCATCGGCCACAGTCGTCGCGGTCGCCGAACCCGCTCCGTTGCGTGATCCGCCACCCCCCGACGCCGAGCCT